>CAZXRD010000019.1:0-23119 GCA_964642465.1 uncultured Oscillospiraceae bacterium
TGCCGCTGGCGGGAATCTACCTCTGCTATGCCAAAAACCGCCCTTTGACCCCGGCGGCTGCGGACTTTCGAAAGTTTGTCCTGGCCTATTTTCTCCGGCATCAATCGGGAAAAAGCGCCTGAAATTTTTTTCAGGCGCTTTGGTTGGCAAACAAAAAGTGGGCAGCCAAGCTGCCCACTTTTTATGCGGATATTTCCTTTATGCATCAGAATTTTCAATGAGACCGTAGCCGCCGCCGGTTCGTTTGTACACCACGGCAAAGGCGTCTCCATCATCCTGGTTTTTAAATACGAAGAAATTGTGCTCCAGCAGGTTCATCTGCAAAATAGCCTCTTCCGGAGACATGGGCTTAATGGAAAACCGCTTGGTGCGGACGATCTCAAATTCGTTCTCTTCGTCCTCAACCTCACCTGCGGGTTTGATCTCCCGCTCCAGGGCGCCCTCCCGCAGCCGCTTCTCCAGCCGGGTCTTGTTTTTCCGAATCTGCCGCTCAATGGCGGCCACGGCGGAGTCGATGGAGGCGTACATATCATAGGTGGATTCGCTGACCCGGTAGAACATGCCGTTGTTTTTGACCGTTACCTCGGCGTTGTGGCGGCCACGCTCCATGCTGAAAGTGACGTAGGCCTCCGAATCGCCACGGAAAAGACGGTCCAACTTGCCAATTTTCTTTTCCGCATATGCCCGCAAATCATCGGAACTGTTGATCTTCTTGTCTGTGAAGGTAAACTTCATACTTTCATCTCCTTTTGCGGTTACTGGGGGAACCCGTTACCAGGTCCTCCTTGGTAAAATTATACCACAGTCTATAGCGGATGAAAAGAGAAAGTGTAAAAATTCACAAAGATCTGCCGTCTATAGCACGGCGCTGGCGTGGCGGGTCACATGGCAGCCCATATTCACCACACAGGGCAGGCCGGCAATGTGGGTGGGGAAGGTCTCGATATTGACGGCTAGGGCAGTTGTCCTGCCGCCAAAGCCCTGGGGCCCGATGCCCAGGCCGTTGATCTCCTCCAAAAGGGTGCGTTCCATCTCCTGATAGAAGGGGTCGGGGTTGCGCACATCCACCGGTCGGGCCAGCGCCTCTTTGGCCAAAAGGGCGGCCTTGTCCAATGTCCCCCCCAGGCCTACGCCTACGATCACCGGCGGGCAGGGGTTGGAGCCGGCCCGGCGGACGGTGTCCACCACAAAGGCCCGGATCTCCTCCACAGAGGCGGAGGGGAGGAACATCCGCACAGCGCTCATATTCTCGCTGCCAAAGCCCTTGGGCGCTACCGTGAGCTGCAGCTGGTCCCCGGGCACCAGGCGCAGGTGGATAACGGCGGGGGTGTTGTCTCCGGTGTTCTCCCGGCGCAGGGGGTCGGCCACCACGGATTTGCGCAGGCAGCCCTTTTCATATCCCTGCCGCACACCCTGGTTCACGGCGTCCTCAAAATCTCCGCCGGTAATGTGTACATCCTGGCCCAGTTGGGCAAAGACCACGGCCATACCCGTGTCCTGGCAGATGGGCAGGCCCTCCCGAGCGGCGATGCGGAAATTTTCCACCAGGTCCAGCAGGACGGAGCGGCCCACCTCGGCAGTCTCCTCCTCATAGGCGCATTCGATCTGCATGGCCACATCCGGGGGGAGGTAGGTGTTGGCCTCTATACAAAGCTTCTCCACCGCTTGGGTGATCTCTGCACAGCTGATCTCTCTCATATGGTTGCCTCCTGAAAATTCTTCAATGGAAATAATTTGACAGAGCTTTACAATTCATTATACAATATGTCCGGAAAAAAAGCACCCACCAATCCTAAGAAGAAAGAGGGTCTCTCATGGATATTTTTACAAAATGCGAAACCTATACCATGCCGGCGGAAGTCAAGGCCATGGGCATTTATCCTTATTTTCACGCCCTGGAGTCCAGGCAGGACACGGAAGTGATTATGGAAAACAAGCGGCGGATTATGCTGGGCTCCAATAACTACCTGGGCCTCACCACCCACCCGGCTGTCATCGAGGCGGGGATCCGGGCCCTGGAGCAGTATGGTACCGGTTGTTCCGGCTCCCGCTTTTTAAACGGCACGTTGCAAATGCACCTGGAGCTGGAGGCGGAGTTGGCAGACTTCCTGAGAAAGGAGGAGGTCATCACCTTCTCTACAGGGTTCCAGTCCAATCTGGGCATTATCAGCGCCATTGTAGGCCGGGGGGACTACGTGGTCTGCGATAGAGAGAACCACGCCAGCATCTATGACGGCTGTAAGCTGAGCTATGGCAAGATGCTCCGCTACCAGCACAGCGATATGGAAGATCTGGAGAAAATCCTGGCCCGCATCCCCAAGGAGGCGGGGATCCTCATCGTGACGGACGGCGTGTTCAGCATGGGGGGCGACATCGCCAATCTGCCGAAGATTGTGGAACTGGCCAAGGCCTATGGGGCGAGAGTCATGGTGGACGACGCCCACGGCCTGGGCGTCATCGGCGAGGGGGGCCGGGGCACCGCCAGCTACTACGGGCTGGAGGACGAGGTGGACATCTATATGGGCACCTTCTCCAAGTCTCTGGCCAGCCTGGGAGGCTATATGGCCGCCAAGTCCTATGTGGTGGACTATGTGCGCCATGTCTCCCGGCCCTTTATCTTCTCTGCGTCCATGCCCCCGGCCAGCTGCGCCACCGCCCGGGCGGCCCTGGCCCAGCTGCGTGCAAACCCCGGCCTGGTGACCCGGCTGGCGGAACTGTCCCGCTATGTGCGCAAGGGCCTGACGGAGCGGGGCGTAAAGATTCGCATGTCGGAGACGCCCATCGTGCCCATCTACACCTACGATACCATCAATACGCTAAAGACTGCCAAACGGCTGTTTGACGAGGGCGTTTATGTGAATCCGGTTCTGCCGCCGGCTACGCCGCCTACAGAGTGCCTGCTGCGCACCAGCTATATGGCCACCCACACAGAGGCCCTTTTGGATGAGGCCATGGATATCATCCAGAAGGTCATGGCAGAGCAGGCATGAGCCCGGTAGCAATTGTCACTGGCGGCACCAGCGGCATCGGCTTGGCCGTGGCCCGGCGGCTCTCCGCTGCCGGGTACCAGGTGTTTGCCCTCAGCCGCCACGGCCAGACCCAGGGGCATATCCGCCATGTGGCCTGCGACGTGGCAGAGCCCCAGTCCATTGCGGCGGCGGTAACCGCCGTGCTGGACCAGGCGGGGCGAATCGACCTGCTGGTGAACAATGCCGGCTTTGGCATCTCCGGGGCCGTGGAATTTACAGAGGTAGAGGCGGCCAGCCGGCTGTTCCAGGTGGACTTTTTAGGGGCCTTTGCCTGTGCCCAGGCGGTGATCCCCCATATGCGGGCCGCCGGAGGCGGCAAGATCGTGAATATCAGCTCCGTTGCGGCGGTGATGCCCATTCCGTTCCAGGCCTTTTATTCGGCGGCCAAGGCGGCTATCAACTCCCTGACCATGAGCTTGGCCAACGAGGTGCGTCCCTTTGGCATACAGGTCACGGCCGTCATGCCGGGGGACGTGCACACCGGGTTTACAGCGGCCCGGGAAAAGAGCTTAGCTGGTGCGGAGGTATATGGCCAGCGCATCCAGCGGGCGGTAGACGCCATGGAGCGAGACGAGGCGGGCGGCATGTCTCCGGACCAAGTGGCCCGGTATGTGATGCGGGCTGTCCGGCGGAAACGCCCCCGGCCCCTGTATGTGGCAGGGGGGAAGTACCGGCTTTTCTGCGTCATCGGCAAACTCATCCCCGCCAGTCTGACCAACCGGATTTTGGGCCTGCTTTACGGCGGTTGAGCGTCGACAAAACTAGTGGAAAAGAGACATTTTCCACCTATTTACAAATCGCCCAAAAGGGTGTATGCTCTAAATACAGCTTATCCAATTTATGCAAAGGCGTAAGCTCATATCTTTATCCCACAACCCTATTTTTATGGCGGACTGCATACCCAGTCCGCCACCTTTTTTATATGGCCTGTGTTGCAAAGGACAATAGTTCTGCCAGAATGGTGTCCATCAATCGCACGGCCTTATCTTTTTCAACTGCACTGCATTGAAATAGGCTGGATATCGTCGCCTCGCCATGAAAAGAGGAGACGGCAACCTGAAAACAGGGCGCCTTATTCAGTCCGCTGTATCCGACCACATTTTTTACAGGTGCGTCTTGGAATAAAAGCTTTTGGTCATCCCAAACACCCAAGTTGGTGTAATCTGTAAAAGCGCTGGTTTCCATGCCGCCGTAGAGTTTCAAAAAGCTTTCCAGAGAAGATTTTTCATATTTGGCCACCAATAGTCTTGGGCCGGCAATATCGTTTCGGGTGCGCTTCTGTTTTTGCAGATTTGTACTGGTGGCGGCTAAGGTTTTGCTAAACGGCTCATCAGCCTGCAACTTGATATTTAAGTTGTAAGTACCCGTCAGATTTGCAATGCCAGTTTGACCTTTGGCGTATTTGCGTAGGTCTACTGTACAGGGAATATTGACCTTTTGAAGATTATACAATTGATGCAAAGCCCTGGCGTATGCCGCTAAGAATACATCGTTCAAAGTGGCGCCCTGTTTTTTTGCCAGTGTATGGATCGTATCCAAGGTGTCCTTGGATACGATCCGTTCAACCACGTAGGCATGTTGCTCAGGGGCTTTGGCATAGATGACATGGTTTTTATAATTGCCTAGCATGGCCAGTAACATGGGAATTGTGCCAGAATTGCCGGACAGGCCGGTAGTCAACTGGGAAAAATCCCGAACCATTAAATCTTGCCAGTCCTTGCTGGATGCCCCGTTGTAAAGATCACACAAGAGATAGAGCAACTGCTTCATGCCACTGCCGTCGCATACCATATGGCTTAAAGTTATATATAATGTATCTTGAACCAGCGTAAGTTGAAGCAACTGTTTGCGCATATCCAAAGACTCTGTTAAAAGTGTATCTTTATCCCCTTGGGCATCTATTCGCAGAAGATCCTTTCCGGTTAGATTTTCCTGTTCTACAAAAATATTTTTCTGGCTATCATAACAGCAGCGCAAGAGCGGAAAGGCCTGTGTTAGACGATCCAAAGCGGCAATTAGACGGGGCACATCTAAGGATTTTTCCAGATCTATCCGCACATGAATAAAAGGCTCATGATATTTTGTGTTGATGAACTGCATGAGATCTAGCGGCTGTGTTGCAAATGTTTGCATAAAAATTCCCCCCCAATAATGGATGATCTAAGTCTGAAATCATCTTATGGTTTCGATATTTTTAAATTGCAACGATTTTGTTAAGGAAATCATAAATTCCTAATTGTGGTATAGGGGAAAAACACATAGCGGCGGCCATAGACTCTGGTCTATGGCCGCCGCTATGTGTTTTTGGTTATATAGGAGATAGAACTATTTTCCCTTGGGTGAGTCTTGTTTTTGCTCTTGCGAATCTACAGGAGCCTCTCCGTTGGCGTCCTCGTTTGCAGGGGTTGCATCCTTGCTAGGGGCATCCGGTTTAGCATCAGAATCGGCAGTGGATTCCGCTGTGGTGTGGTAGACGGGTTTTCTTGTCTCCGGATCCACATGGTCCATATTCCGATAGGCATTGGTATCGCTGGGCAGGCCCCGGGCTTTCAGCCGCCGCTCGCTGAAGCGGCGCAGGGCCATATAGATCAAGGAGAATACCGGCACGCCGAAGATCATGCCGACAAAGCCGAAGAGGCCGCCGCCTACGATGATGGCGAACATCACCCAGAAGCCGTTGAGGCCGGTGGAGCTGCCCACGATTTTGGGGCAGATGATGTTGCCATCCACCTGCTGGAGTACAATGATGAAGACGACAAAGATCAAGCATTGCAAGGGGCTCTCCAGCAAGATCAGCAGGGCGCTGGGTATGGCGCCGATAAAAGGACCGAAAAAGGGGATGATGTTTGTAATACCTACCATAAGGCTGATCAGCGCCACATAAGGCATACCCATGATGGACAGGAAAATGGCGCAGATAATGCCCACAATCAAAGCATCCAGAATCTGCCCGGTGAGGAACCCGCCGAAGGCGTCATTGCAGTAGCCGCCCCAACGGAGGAAGAAATTTGCCCGCTTCGGCTTGAATAGGCTGTAGAGCATCCGCTTGGACTGGGCTTGGAAGCGCTCTTTGTTGATAAGCAGATATACAGAGACCACAAAGCCGATAAGCACATCCAAAATCCCCTGGACAATGGAAAAGACCCCGGAGGAGATATTGGTGATCAGCACGTCCATTTGGGGGAGGACGGAGTTCTCGATCCAGTTGGTGAGGTGGGTTGTGGCATTGGAGATCAGGTTGGATACCGTCTCCTCCAAGCCAGGGTAATTGGTGAGATGGGCGTCAATCCAGTCCAGCACCGTATTCAGATAGCCGGGCATCTCGGAGATCAGGCCCACAATGCTGAGGTACAGCTGGGGCAGGATGATAACCAGCAACCCCACAATGAGGGCAATAGCCACTGCCAGCGCAGCAAAGGTGGAGACAGCCCGGGCAAATTTGGGGGCTTTTTGCGGCTTCTTCCGAAACAGCTTGACGGACAATGGGCCAAAGACAAACCGCTGGAAGAACTTCATCACCGGGTTGAGGAGATAGGCAATGACCAGGCCCCACAGGAAGGGGGAGAGCAAATTTAAAATGGTGTTGATTACCCGGCGGAGCAGATCTGTCTGGGAGAGGGATAGATAGAAGATAATGCTGCAAACCACCACGCAAAAGGCGGTGATGCCCCAGTACAGGTATTTTTTATCCCATTTGTATTTCAAAGCGAGCCCTCCTCCGGGATTTCCCGGTAGAGGAAGGGGGCGTCCGCCTTGCCGGCCACTTCGCTGATGTTGACCACCTCCACCTTCAAGGTGCGGGTGCCCAGGCGCAGCTCAATCACATCGCCCACTTTTACATCATAGGAGGCTCGGGCAGGCCGGCCGTTCACCCAGACCCGCTCATTATCGCAGGCCTCGTTGGCTACTGTGCGGCGCTTGATCAGGCGGGAGACTTTTAAATATTTATCCAGGCGCATAGAGGGGGTCCACCTTTCCTTTGGGTAAGCGTATCTGCATAAAAATGATGGTGTGGCAAAGCCACACCATCATTCTAAAGCAAAGGAGACTATTTTGCAACAGCGTCTTTCAGAGCCTTGCCAGCCTTGAACTGGGGAATCTTAGAAGCAGGGATCTCGATCTGCTCCTTGGTACGGGGGTTGCGGCCGGTGCGGGCGGCGCGGCTTTTTACCTCGAAAACGCCGAAACCAACCAGCTGTACCTTATCGTCGGCCTGCAGCGCCTCGGTAATGGCTTCGATGGCGGCGTTGATAGCCTTTTCGCTGTCTTTCTTAGAAAGTCCGGATTTCGTTGCGGTTGCATTGATCAGTTCTGCCTTGTTCATCGCTATTATCCTCCTATAGTTTCATTATCCTTTGTGCGAACAAGAAAAATAACTTAAAAGCAATTGCTATGCATTTTGCTTTGAAGCGTCATAAAGCTTGTCCATCTCCTCCAACGTCATGTCGGTAAGTGCCTGGCCGGCCTGCTTTGCAGCCGACTCCACATAGGCAAAGCGGGAGATGAATTTGTCACAGGCGCCGGAGAGGGCGTCTTCCGGGTCAATGCCCAGGTGCCGGGCCACATTCACAGCGGAAAACAGCAGGTCCCCCAGCTCCTCTTGGGGGTTGGTGCCCGTTTGCATAGCCTCCTGCAGTTCCTGCAGCTCCTCCTGGAGCTTGTCCATGGCGCCGGCGGCGTCCGGCCAGTCAAAGCCCACTTTTTTGGCCTTGGATTGGATCTTTTCAGCTCGCCAAAGCCCCGGCAGGCTCCGGGCCACAGCATCCATGGCGGCGGTGGTGCTGGCCTGCTTTTTCTCTTTCCGTTTCAGGTCGTCCCAATTGGAGAGCACCTCTGCCGAGTCGGCCACCTGTACGTCCCCAAATACATGGGGATGGCGGTAGATCAGCTTTTTACAAACCATATCCGCTACGTCATCTAAGTCGAACCGGCCGGCCTCCGTCTCTAGTTGGGCATGGAAGACCACCTGGGTGAGCACATCGCCCAGCTCCTCGCACAGGTGCTCCGGGTTCTTTTCATCAATGGCCTCACAGACCTCATAGGTCTCTTCGATGAAATTCCGTCGGATGCTCTCGTGGGTCTGCTCTTGATCCCAGGGGCAGCCGTCTTTGCTGCGGAGCAGGCGGACGATTTCCGCCAGATCATAGACGTTGTAGCGGTCTTTGTGTACAAAATTTAACACATTTCTCTCTCCTCTGCAAGAGATTTTTCGAAAAAGTAATGCATTTCCCCGGAATATAGGGATTTCACCAATTATTTTACTTTAATTTTAGCACATTTGCAATTTTTTCACCCTTGGGCAAAAGCTTGATATCTTTCCGCATAAGAATCCCAAAAGCCCGGGCGCAAATGCCGTAGATCACAATGGCAAAGAAAATGGCGATGACCATAGGGATGCCGGGGACAAGGCGGGAGTCGGCGCCGAAAATATTGGACAAGGGTCCGGAGAGGAACCGGTGGCCAAGGCCATAAATGGCCCAAGCGGCGGCGCCCATGATGACAGAGGCGATGGTGGTGATGCCCAGGCTCTTGGCGATGCGAGGGGGATGGGGCACCTTCCGATACACAAAGAACATATTCAGCAGGAAAATCACCACATAGCAGGCGAGGGTGCCGATGGGGGCGCCAATAATGCCGATGCTGGGGTTACCCACCAAAAACCAGTTGATAGCGATTTTTACCACACCGCCAACGGGCATGGTGTACAGGGGGATACGCTCATAGCCATAAGATTGCAGGATGGTGCTGGATACCAGGGTCAGGCAGACGAAGATGGAGGCCACGCCCAGGATCATCAGGCAGGGGGGGCCTTCGGCTGCGCTGCCCATGTACAGCGTGTCAAAGATAGGATTTGCCAAAACAGACAGGCCTATACCCGCAGGAAAAGCGATCAAAGCCGTGATCCGGATGGAGGATTCCACAATGCCCGTGGCTTCCTGATGGTTGCGTTGGGCCAGGCAGCTGGCGATGGCGGGCATGATGCTCAGAGTAATGGGTACGATGAAAGAACTGGGCAGGTTAAACAGGGTCTGGGCCTTGCCATACACGCCGGTGAGCGTCTGCGCCTCCAACAGGCTGAGACCTAAGGCGTCTTGCAGCCGGGAGAGGACCATCTGGGTGTCAATCACCGTGATGATGCTTAAAATGGAGGAGCCAATGGTGATGGGGATGCCAATGGCCAGCAGCTGTTTTAAGATCTTCCCCCTGGAATCCGGCTGGTCTGTGGCCGGCACGTCTGTTTTGCGGCGATGGGTTCGCCGGTCGTGAATCCACAGGTAGATAAAGGCGGCCAAGGAACTGATGGACACGCCCAAAATGGCGCCGGCAGAGGCCACGGAAGCCCCATACCCCAGCTCCACAGCCAGCAGGGCCAGCGTCAGGCCAAAGGCCAGCTTACACAGCCCCTCGATGATCTGGGACACAGAGGTGGGGATCATATTGGAGAAGCCCTGGGCATAGCCCCGGTAGGCGGAAATCAGACAGACAAACAAAAGAGAGGGGGCCAGCGCCTGGATGCTGAGGGCAGCGTCCGGATTGCTGCCGGCCAGCTGCTTGGGGAAGAAGAACATAATGGCGCCACCGGCCAGGCCCAGCACCAGAAAGGTGACCTTGGCCACGGTGAAAATGCGCTTTACCTGGTTTTCCCGCCCGGTGGCGTGGGCCACAGAGATCATTTTAGACAGGGCAACCGGCAAGCCGGCGGTGGAGATGGACAGCAGCATGGAGTAGATGTTGTAGGCCACGATGAAGTTGGCGTAACCATCGTCCCCCAGGATGTTGCCAATGGGGATCTTATAAATGGCGCCAATGACCTTGACAATCGCTACAGTGGCGGCCAAAATGGCGGCGCCGTGTAAATAGTTTTGCTTTTTTTCTTCAGCCATACGGGTAAATATCCTCCAAAACAAGTCCTTTGGTACATAGTATTATGACCAAAGCTGGGGCAGAACAAAAGAATGGGACACCCATACCAGGGCGCCCCATATTCGTCGGAGAACTGGTCCATTTCCGGGAGCGGCGGCAGGCGACGCAACCCCAGGCCCTGTAAAAAAGGTATCCAGTTTGCTTCATGCCCAGCTCAGGGCAGCGGGCAGACAGAGCACAATCACTGCGTTTTTTGGCGGGAAATATCAGCTCCCGGCCAAAGATCGAAGTTTATTTTACACCCTCATAGAGGAAAATGCAAGGCATAACCCAGATTTCCTGGAAAAAGGCAGGGAACCCGTCTCTAGGCTCCCTGCCTCTCTACTTCTTAACCGCCCAAATAGGCCCGCTTCACATCGTCGTTTTGCAGCAGATTGGCCGCCGTGTCAGACAGCACAATCTGTCCTGTTTCCAGCACATAGCCCCGGTGGGCCACCGACAGGGCCATCTGGGCGTTTTGTTCCACCAGCAGAATGGTGGTGCCGCTGGCATTCAGCTCCCGGATGATGTCGAAGATCTGTTGGACCAGAATCGGCGCCAGTCCCATGGAGGGTTCATCCAGCATCAAAAGCTTGGGGTGGCTCATCAGGGCCCGGCCCATGGCCAGCATTTGCTGTTCACCGCCGGAGAGCGTACCCGCCACCTGGCGCCGCCGTTCCTTTAACCGGGGGAACTGGGTGAACACCCGCTCCAGGGCGGCCTGGTGGGAGCCTTTAGTGGTGTAGGCGCCCATCTCCAGGTTCTCTTCCACCGTCATTTTTAAAAAGATGCGGCGGCCCTCCGGCACGTGGGCGATGCCCAGCTTCACTACGTTGTGGGGTTCCGTCTTCTGGATGGGGGCCCCATTGAACAGGATTTCTCCCGTCTTGGTACGCAGCAGGCCGGAGATGGTCTTTAAAATGGTGGACTTGCCAGCGCCATTGGCGCCGATGAGGGAGACAATCTCCCCATCCTGCACATCAAAGGAGATGCCCTTGATGGCGTGAATTGGGCCGTAGTACACATTGATGTCGTTCACTTGCAGCATGGCCTAGTCCTCCTTTTTGCCCAGATATGCCTCAATGACAGCGGGGTTGGCCTGAATCTCGGCCGCCGTGCCTTTGGCAATGATCTGGCCAAAGTTCAGCACGCAGATTCCCTCGCAAATTCCCATGACCAGGCTCATGTCGTGCTCGATCAGCATGATGGCGATCTGGAAGGTATCCCGGATCTTTACAATGTTGTCCATCAGCTCCGACGTCTCAGAGGGGTTCATGCCGGCCGCCGGCTCGTCCAAGAGCAGCAGGCTGGGGTTGGTGCCCAGGGCCCGGACGATCTCCAGCCGCCGCTGGGCGCCGTAGGGCAGGGAGCCGGCCTGGTGATCCGCCAGGTCCTGCATATCAAAGATGGAGAGCAGCTCCAGGGCCCGCTCCTTGGCAATGCGCTCGGAGCGCCAGTATTTAGGCAGACGGAAAATGGCTGCCGGCAGATGGTAGTCCATGGAGTTGTGCAGGCCGATCAGCACGTTGTCCAACACGCTCAGGTCCCGGAACAGCCGGATGTTCTGGAAGGTCCGGGCGATGCCCATGCGGTTAATCTGGGCCGTGGTTTTGCCGGCGGTATCCTGGCCGTCCAGCAGGATGGTGCCCCGGGTGGGCTGATAGACCTTGGTGATCAGGTTAAACACTGTGGTTTTGCCGGCGCCGTTGGGGCCGATGAGACCGGCGATCTCGGTGCGGCCGATGGCCATATTGAAATCGTTTACAGCGGTGAGCCCGCCGAAGTCGATGCCCAGGTGCCGGGCCTCCAAAATCGGGATTTTGTCCACATCCCGTTCCGGGATCATGTTGGGATTGGGGACCGGGACCAGTTTCGGCTCTGGAATTTTCCGTTTGGCGTTGCTCATTCCTGCTCCAACCCCTTTCTGCTACTGGCCTTCCGGCTGCGGCCGGTGACCCAGTTGATAAACCGCTCCAACAGGCGGCTGAGAGAGAAGTCATAGGTGCCCATCAGGCCCTTGGGACGGAAGATCATCATCAAAATCAGCACCACAGAGTAGGCCACCATGCGGTAGCTTGCCACGGCATAGAGGATCTGGGGCAGGATGGTGAGCACGGTAGCGGAAAGCACCGAACCGAACATGGAGCCCATGCCGCCCAGCACCACCATGATCAAAATCTCAATGGAGCGCATAAAGTCAAAATCGCTGGGGACCAAGGTCCGCAGGTATCCGGCATAGAGGCAGCCAGCCACCCCGGCAAAGACGGCGGACATGACAAAGGCCATGACCTTGTAATAGGTGACGTGGATGCCGCAGCTCTCGGCGGCGATCTCATTTTCCCGGATGGAGAGGATCGCCCGCCCGTGTCGGGATTTCATCACCATATGGATGATGAGACAGGTGAGGATGACACAGACAACCACCAGAGGTAGGGTGGAGATGCTGGGAATCCGTTTTAGGCCGGAGGCGCCGTAGGTGAACTCAAAGCCCAGGACGGAGTCGATATTATTTAATATAACCCGGATGATCTCCCCAAAACCCAGGGTGATGATGGCCAGATAGTCGCCCCGCAGGCGCAGGGCCGGCACACCGATGATGATGCCAAAGATCCCCGCCACGATCCCGGAGAGGACCAGGGCGGCAATGATAATGATCCAATAGGAAGCGCCGGTGGCGCTGCCGGCATCTACAGCTTTTAGGAATATGCCGCCGGTGTAGGCGCCCACCGCCATGAACCCGGCATGGCCCAGGGGCAGCTGCCCCAAATAGCCGGTGGCCACGTTTAAGGACACAGCCAGCATAATGTAGATGCCTACTAGCACCATGATGCTGCTGAGGTACGAGGAGATGATCCCCGCACTGACCAGGATGTAGCTGACAGCTATAGTGGCCGCCATCAGCACACCGTTGATGAGGTAACGGGCGGGCATGGGAATACGGATCAGGCTCTTGGCCTGTGCAGCGGTTTCCTTCAATTTGTCCACCCCCTTAGACTTTCTCGGTAATGGGCTTGCCCAAAATGCCGGTGGGTTTGACCAGCAGCACAATGATCAAAATGGCAAAGACCACGCCGTCCCGCCAGACAGAGAGGCCGACAGCTGTGACCAAAGTCTCGATCATGCCGATGACAAGCCCGCCGATCATGGCCCCGGGGATGGAGCCAATGCCGCCCAGTACAGCGGAGACAAAGGCTTTGAGACCCAACATGGAGCCCATGGTGGGGTTGGTCATGCCGCTGTAGGTGTAGAGGTACAGCACGGAGGCCACGCCTGCCAGGGCCGAACCCACGGCAAAGGTGAAGGAGATGGTCTTATTTAAGGAGATGCCCATGAGCTGGGCAGCCCCCATATCCTCCGATACAGCCCGCATGGCCTTGCCCAGTTTGCTCTTCTGGACCAGGATGGTGAGGCCGACCATGCAGATTGCCGCCACCACGATGGTGAGCATGGCGGAGAAGCTGATGGAGATGGAGCCAAAGCTGAGGGACGGGCCCTGGGTCAAGGTGACGATCTGGGACCCGGCGCCAAACAGGAGCTGGAAGCCATACTCCAGCAGGAAGGATACGCCGATAGCCGTAATCAACAGGGACAGGCGGGGGGCCGACCGCAGCGGCGTATAGGCCACTTTTTCGATCACAACGCCCAGCAGCGTGGACACCAAAATGGCGATGATGATGGACACGATGGGATGCAGGCTGAAATTCACCATGCACATCCACACAGCGTAGGTTCCCACCATGATGATGTCGCCATGGGCAAAGTTCAAAAGCAGGATGATGCCGTACACCATGCTGTAGCCCAAGGCCACCAAGGCGTAGATGCTGCCGACCTGAAGCCCGTTGATCAATTGGTTGACAATGAGGGAGAAGGTATCCATAGGGGGAAATTCACGTCCTTTCTTCTCTTGACGAGGGGACAGTGCGGGGGACCTAAAAACATCTAGCACACATTATAGCACAAAGCCATGCGGGAGGGAAGCGCATTCTTCCCTCCGCATGGCGTTTTTTGTGCAATAAAGCCGAAGCTTAGAACATTTCTATAAAGACTTCGTTGCCGTCCTGCAGCTCCATGATGGCAGCGTCCTTAATGGGGTTGTTCTGCTCATCAAAGGAGTAGGTGCCGGTGACGCCCTCGACGCCGTTGGTGGCGGCCAGCGCATCAATCACAGCCTGCTTGTACTCGTCAGAGCCGGTCTCCAGACCCTGCTCCTCGGCAGCGGCCAGAGCCTCGCACATCAGCAGGGCAGCGTCGTAGCCCAAAGGAGCGAACATGCTGGGCACGGCCTCGCCGTAAGCTTCTTCGTAGTCGGCCTCAAACTGGGCAACGCCCTCGGTGCCGGCGGCATAGCCGGAGCAGTATACGCTGCCTTCCAGATCCTCGGCAGAGGCGTAGCCAGCAACGCCACCCCAGCCGTCGCCGCCCAGGAAGGTGCCGGTGACGCCGGCGGCTCTGGCCTGGGTCACGATCATGCCGTCATCCTCATAGTAGTTGGGACTGAAGATGACATCGGGCTGAGCATTGGCAATGGCGGTCATCTGGGCACGGAAGTCCACATCGCCGGCGGAATAGGCCTGCTCGCTGACCACCTGGATACCCAGTTCGGCGCACTTGGCCACGAAAGCGTCTTTCAGACCCTCGGAGTAGTCGTTACCGGTCTCAAAGATCACAGCGGCGGTGGTGGCGGAGAGCTTTTCAGCAGCGTACTCGGCCATCTTCTCGCCCTGGAAGGGGTCGATGAAGCAGGAGCGGAACACGTTGGTGCGGATCTCGCTGTCCGGATCATCGGGCTCTAAAACAGTGACGCCGGCCGCCGTGGCGGAAGCGGTGATCTGGGGCATGTTGATCTCGTAGGACAGGTCAGCCACGGTAATGGTGGGAGCGGTCAGCACGGAGCCGATGACAGCGGTGACCCCGTCGTCCACCAGGCGGTTAAAGGCAGAAGCGGCCTCGGTCTGCTCGCCTCTGTCGTCGTACTCAATGATCTGTACCTGCTTGCCGTTGATGCCGCCGGCCTCGTTCAGCTGGTTGATATACAGCATCACGCCGTTGCGCACGGCCAGGCCGTACTGGGCGTTAGAACCAGTGGTGTTGGCAATCAGGCCAATTTTGATGGTATCGCCGGACACATCGGAGCCGTTGTTGTCCGTGACCTGGCTGTCATCATCGACGTTGCCGCTGCAGCCTGCAAACAGGCCCAGACACAGGGCAAAGGCGAGGACCAGCGCAAAAACACGCATTTTTTTCATAGAAATTCCTCCCAAAGTGATGTGCAAGATCTTCGATCTTGAATGATTGTGCAATTATACAGTTGCGGGGCCAAAATGTCAACAGGTCAAGGACAGGTGTACGCCCAGTAAAGGACTGTTAAAATTTAAATTTGCACAAACAGAAGGGAAAATCCGGGAAGAAAGGGTAGAAAAAACTTTTGAAATCCAGGGGCATAAAAAGCCAAAATCCAGGGATACCCCTGGATGGCTTGTGCAAGTTTAATAAAATTCACAAATTTTTATAGAAAGACTCCCAAAAAGCCGCTGCCTATTTTCCAACTATGGATAGAGCCGTCAGATGTGGAAACCGCCGTTCACGCCAAAGACCTGGCCGGTAATGAAACGGGCCTGGGGAGAGGCCAGGAATGCGGCCATGCTGGCCACATCTTCCGGTGTGCCGATGCGCTCCAGAGGGGTCTCCAGGCGCAGGGCCTCCATATCCTCTGGGCGGAGGTCGGCATTCATTTGGGTGTCAATTACCCCAGGAGCAATGCAGTTGACCCGGATGCCCGAGGGGCCCAGTTCCTTGGCCAGGGCCTTCGTGGCGCCGATCACAGCCGCCTTGGCAGCGGAATAGGCCACCTCGCAGGAGGCGCCACACTGGCCCCATATGGAGGAGATATTCAAAATCACGCCCTGCTTTTGCTGCACCATGTAGGGAATGGCCCGGCGGCAGCAGTAGAGAGGCCCGGCGGCGTCTACCGCTAAAATCCGGGCGATGTCCGCCGGCGTCTGATCCGTGAGCAGGCCGGCCATGGCAATGCCGGCGTTGTTGACCAAAAGGTCTACGCCGTCGTACCGGTCCTCTACCCAGGAAAACATGGCGTCTACGGCCTCCGGGTCGGACACATCCGCCTGATAGGCGGCGCCGCCCAACTGGGCGGCCAGGGTCTGGGCCGCCTGGGCCGAGTTGTTGTAATTTATAATAGGTAGATACCCCGACGCACTTAGGCTGCGGGCAATGGCGGCGCCAATGCCCCGGGAAGCCCCGGTGATCAAAGCGATAGAGGCCATGCAATCATCTCCTGTTATCCATAATGCCACCGCACAGGCGGCGGAGGGAAAAAGGCAGATTTCGTCTGTATTTGGCGAAAAAAGCAGAAATAAGCCGATACTATATTGGCGGCTTTGCAGCTATTATATCACGGCTGGTGGGAATGTACATATTTTCTTGACCTGGAAAAAAGAAAATGATAAAATTTACCCGATATTATGGCTGAAGGCCGGAAACCATCAACAGTTTGGAGGAAGGATCGGAATGTTCCACATGTACAACCCTGCGGCAGAGGCTATGCCTCGGGAAGAACTCAAGGCGCTGCAAAGCGAGCGGCTGATCAAAACCGTGCACCGGGTCTATGAAAATGTCCCCGCCTATAAGAAGAAATTTGATGAATTAGGCGTAAAGCCGGAGGACATCAAGTCTATTGACGATATTGTGAAGCTGCCCTTTACATATAAGCAGGACATGCGGGACAATTACCCTTATGGACTTTTTGCCGTGCCCATGGACGATGTGGTGCGGATCCACGCCTCTTCCGGGACCACCGGCAAGCAGACTGTGGTAGGGTATACGAAAAACGACCTGGCCGTCTGGGGCGAAGTCATGGCCCGGACCATTGGGGCCGCCGGCGTCACCAAGAAGGATATCGGCCACATCAGTTATGGCTATGGCCTGTTTACCGGCGGCATGGGCGGCAACATCGGCTCGGAGACCATTGGCTGCGCCACCATCCCCGCCTCTGTGGGCAACACCCGGCGGCAGGTGACCATTCTCCAGGATTTCAAGCCCACCTTTATCCTGTGTACCCCGTCTTATGCCATGACCATTGCCGATTTTATTGAGGACAACCACATTCCGCTGGAAAGCCTGAGCCTGAAGTACGGCTTTTTCGGCGCCGAGCCCTGGACAGAGGCCATGCGCCACGAGATTGAGCGGCGGCTGAACCTGAAGTCTTTTGATATCTACGGCCTGTCGGAGATCATTGGCCCCGGCGTGGCTTATGAGTGCGAGTGTCAGGACGGCCTGCACATTGCAGAGGACCATTTCTATCTGGAGATCATCGATCCCAAGACCGGTGAACCTGTGCCCGACGGCCAGCCGGGTGAGATCACCTTTACCTGTCTCACCAAGGAGGCGCTGCCCCTGATCCGCTACCGGACCCGGGATGTGGGCCGGAAGATCGTGGAGCCCTGTGCCTGCGGCCGGACCTGTGTGCGGATGACCAAACCTTCCGGCCGGACAGACGATATGCTGATCATCCGGGGCGTCAACGTGTTCCCCAGCCAGATCGAGGCTGTGCTGATGGATATGGGTGGCATCGCCCCCCACTACCAGATGATTGTGGAGCGGGAGGGGACTTTGGACACCCTCACTGTGTTGGTAGAGCTAAACGAGCAGACCTTCACCGACGAGGTGCGGAAGCTGGAAGAGATCCGCAAGAAGATCCGGGCTGCCATCGAGTCCATGTTGGGCATCGCTGTGGAAGTCCGGCTGGTAGAGCCCAAGAGCATCCAGCGTTTTGAGGGCAAGGCCGTCCGGGTCATTGACAAGCGGACCCAAGTGAATTTTTAAAAGAAAGGCGGAGAAACCATGACTTTGCAGCAAGCGGCACTGAAGCAGATCGCCGTATTCGTGGAAAACCGGAACGGCGCCATCATGGAAGTGACGGAGATTCTGAAAGACAACGGTATCAACATCCGGGCCCTCTCCATTGCAGATACAGCGGAGTTCGGCGTGATCCGCTTGATCGTAGACAAGGAGGAACTGGCGCTGGAGAAGCTCCGGGCCCACGGGTTCATTGTAAACCTGACGGATGTCATCGCCATCCGCATCGACGATGTGCCCGGCGCCTTCCACAAGGTGCTGGTGGCCCTGTACGAGGCGGAGATCATGATCGAATACAGCTATGCCTTCCTCTCCCCGGCGGACCGGGGGGCTTATGTGGTCCTGCGTGTACAGAACGAGGACCGGGCCCTGGCCTCTCTGGAGAAAAACGGGATTACCATTGTCAACAGCTTGGAGCTGGGCAAAAACTAGGAGAAAAGCGCCCGGATGCTCTGCATCCGGGCATTTTTATGGAGGGAACTATGAGCAAACTCATTGTGGTGGCGGACGACCAGACCGGCGGCAACGCCACAGGCGTCCTGCTGAAAAAGGCCACCGGCCTGCGCACCCGGGGGATTTTGGACTTATCTGTGGATCTGCGGGGCGGGGAGTGCGACGTGGTCTTTACCGACAGCCGGGCCATCAGCGCCTTTGACGCTTACAGCCGGGTGGTGGATGTGCTGCGGCGCACGGTGACAGAGGAGACGGCCCTGTGCGCCAAGCGGATAGACAGCACCCTCCGGGGGAATATCGGCGTGGAGATTGACGCCTTTTTGGACTTTTTCGGCCCGGACTACACCGTGCTGGTGGTGCCGGCCTTCCCGGCGGCAGGCCGGGTAGTGGTAGAGGGGCGCCTGTTGGTACATAACGTGCCCCTGGCCAGCACAGAGGCGGCCCAGGATCCGAAAAACCCCATTTTATCTTCCGGGGTGAAGGAGACCATCCAGTTCCAGAGCAAGTACCCGGTAGGGGAGATCTTTGTGGACGATCTCAAGGACCCGGAGGCCCTGGCGGAAAAAATGAAGGAGCTGGCCGCCGCAGGCAGCCGGATCATCGCCATAGACGCCATTTGGGACAGCCACATCACCACCATTGCCCAGGCGGCAAAGCGCTCCGGCTTAAAGTGCATTTCCGCCGACCCGGGCCCCTTTACGGCGGCCCTGGCAAAAGAATTGCTGCCGGCCGAGGTGGACCGGCGGATGCTCTGCACCGTGGGCACCGTGACGGCCAACACCTATGAACAGCTGAAGCTGGTATTTGCCCGGGAAGATGTGTACAGCATCTATGTGAATACGGATAAAATTTTAAGTTCCCCAGACAGCTGTGTCCGGGAAGTGGACCGGGTGATTGACGAGGTGCGGGACAAGGCGGAGGGGTATCCCGTCGTCTGCGTGGCCTTAAAGGGCGTCATCCCCGGCATGCGGGTGGACTTTGCCCCCTACACCCAGAAGCACAGCTGCACAGAGGAGGAGCTCTCCAATGTGATCACCCGGGCCCTGGCGGAGATCACCTACGGCATTTTGGCGGCGGACCGGCGGTTTGCCGGGCTTTATACCTCCGGCGGCGACGTGACCGGGGCCGTGTGTACCCGGCTGGGGGTCAAGAGCCTGCGAATTTTAGACGAGGTGGTACCCCTGGCCACTTGCACGGAGCTGGGCTCCGGAAAGTTTGCCGGGATGAAACTGATTACCAAGGGCGGTCTGGCAGGGGACCCGGAAGCGATTGTCACCTGCATTGAATATATGAAAACTGCGATGAGAGAGGTAGACCTATGAGCAAACAAATCATTGCCGTGCCCCTGGGAGATCCGGCGGGTATCGGCCCGGAAATTGTGGTGAAGGCGCTGGCCTCACCGGATGTGAACGCCGTCTGCGGCGTTGTGGTGGTGGGGGACCGGTCCGTGGTGGACAAGGCCCTGGAGATCACCGGCGTTTCCCTCGCTGTGCGGGAGATTACGGACCCGGCGGAGGGGGACTACAGCGGCAATACCCTGAACCTGATCAATTTAAACAATATCCAAGGGGACTATGCCTTTGGCGTGATCTCCGCTAGATGCGGCCAGGCCGCCTACGACTACATTGCCAAGAGTGTGGAACTGGCCATGGCCAAAAAGGTCCAGGCTGTGGCCACACCCCCGATCAATAAGGAGGCCCTGCGGGCCGCCAATGTGCCCTTTATCGGCCACACGGAGATCTTCGGTTCCCTCACGGGCACGGCAGACCCCCTCACCATGTTTGAGGTGCGGAACCTGCGGATCTTTTTCCTCACCCGCCATGTGTCCCTGGCCCAGGCCTGCACCATGGTGAAAAAGGACCGGATTATGGATTATATCCGCCGGTGCACGGCGGCCTTGAAGCAGCTGGGCGCCGCAGACGGCACCATGGCCGTGGCGGGACTCAACCCCCACAGCGGCGAGCACGGCCTTTTCGGCTGGGACGAGGTAAATGAGGTGGAGCCGGCAGTGAAGGCCATGCAGGCGGAGGGCTATGACGTCACCGGCCCCATCGGCGCCGATTCCGTGTTCCACTTGGCCAAGATCGGCCGGTTCAACAGCGTGCTGTCCCTGTACCATGACCAGGGGCACATCGCCGCCAAGACCTTGGATTTTGACCGCACCATCGCCATCACCCTGGGCATGCCCATCCTGCGGACCTCCGTGGACCATGGCACGGCCTTTGATGTGGCGGGCAAGGGCATAGCCAGCGCCATCAGCATGGAAGAGGCCCTGCTTCTGGCGGCCAAATACGCCCCCCACTTCACCCAAGGCTGAGCAAACCTTTGATAAAAAAAGAGAAAACGCTTTTGGCGTTTTCTCTTTTTTTATGGGTCTATAGGAACAGGGAGCCAATCTGGAAGACCAGGAAGGCCATGACATAGGCCACCACGATCTGCCAGGCGATGGAAAACAGGGTCCACTTGGTGCTGTTCATCTCTTTGCGCATGGTGGAGATGGAGGCGATACAGGGGACGTACAGCAGGATAAACACCAGCAGGGACAGGGCGGACAGAGGCGTGATCCCCTCCATGGCGATGGCCACGGCGGATGAAGAGGCGGTGAGGGCAAAGCCATAGAACATGCTGAGGGAGGCGACCACAGCCTCTTTGGCGATGAGGCCGGTGAGCAGGGCCACAGCGATCTGCCAAGTGCCAAAGCCCAGGGGCCGGAACACCGGGGCGATAAAGCTGCCAATGCTGCCCAGCAGGCTCTGGGAAGCGTCCGTGACCATGTGCAGGCTGCTGTCAAAGGACTGGAGGAACCACAGGAGAATGCTCATCACCAGGATGGTGGTGCCGGCCCTAACTAAGAAGCCCCGGACCCGCTCCCACACATGGAGCATGGTGTTGCGGAAAGAGGGCATCCGATAGGGGGGCAGTTCCATGACAAAGGCCGCCGGCTTGCTGGAAAACAGGATGTGCTTGAAAATCAGGCCGGAGACGATGGCCATAATCATGCCCAAAATGTACATGCCGAAGATGACGATCCCGGCGTAGGGGCCGAAGAAGGCGGCGGAGATGAGGGCGTACACCGGTAGTTTGGCGGAGCAGCTCATAAAGGGCACCAGCAGGATGGTCATGCGCCGGTCCTGCTCATTTTCCATGGTCCGGGCCCCATGATGGCGGGCACGGTGCAGCCAAAGCCCATGAGCATGGGGATGAACGCCTTGCCGGATAGGCCGAAGTGGCCCAGCAGCCGGTCCATGACAAAAGCGGCCCGGGCCATATAGCCGGAATCCTCCAGCAGGGAGAGGAAGAAGAACAGCAGGGCGATCTGGGGCAGGAAGGTGAGCACGCCCCCCACGCCGGAGATCACGCCGTCTGTAATCAGGCTGGTAAGCCAGGCCTGGGCCCCGGCCCGCTCCAGCAGGCCGCCCACCCAGGGGGCCAGACAGTCGTCAATGAGGTAGGCCATCCCGTCTGAGAGGAAGGAGCCCAAGGGCCCGAAGGTGATGAGGAACATCACCAGCATAATCACGAGAAAGACGGGGATGGCGGTGTATTTGCCGGTGACAAAGCGGTCGATTTTGTCGCTGCGGGACAGTTCCCCGGGCTTGTGGCCCTTGACTACGGCGGCGGCGACCACCTTTTCAATAAAGGCGTAGCGACTGTCGGCAATTAGGGTCTCCCGGTCCCCAATGGGACTGGAGGCGGCATATTCGTCGGCAATGGCCTGCACCTTGGCGCTGGTCTCCTTATCCAGGTCCAAGGTTTTTTCCACAATGGAATCCCCCTCTAAAAGCTTGATGGAGGCCCAGTGGGCGGGGAGCTTTTTGGCAATGGCCCGGTCGTGGATCAGCTCGTCAATGCGGTGGTGGATCTGGTGGGTGTAGTTGTCATATAGGTCGTCCGGCTCCACGGTGACGCCGATGTGCATCTGCCGATGGGCCACATGGAGCAGTTCGTCCAAATTTTCTCCGGTCTTGGCAGTCACCGGGACCACTGGTACCCCCAGCGCCTGGGAGAGGCGCTCCACGTCGATCTTGTCTCCCAGCTTTTCCACTTCATCCATGAAGTTTAAGGCCACCACCACCGGCCGCTCCAGTTCCAGCAGCTGGATGGTGAGATACAGATTCCGTTCAATATTGGTGGCGTCCAGGATGTTGATGATGGCGTCCGGCGCCTCCCCAATGATGAAGTCCCGGGAGACGATCTCCTCCATGGAATAGGGGGAGAGGGAGTAGATGCCAGGCAGGTCCACAATGGTGATCTCCCGGTCCCCGATGTGGGCCTTGCCCTCCTTTTTTTCTACGGTGACGCCGGGCCAGTTGCCCACGTACTGGTTGGAGCCGGTCAGGGCGTTGAACAAGGTGGTCTTGCCGGAGTTGGGGTTGCCCACCAGGGCGATTTTCATCTCCCGCTTGTCGTGGGCGGTGGCGTCATAGGCCAGGGGGTGTTCCTCCAGCATGTGTTCGTGGTCAGCCAGCATCCGCCGTTGGGTCTCTGCGTCGGTACGAGGGGCGGAGTAGACAGTGGGCCCCTTTTTCTTCCGCTTCAGCTGGGTGCCCTCCGGCAGCAGCTGGATCTGCGCTGCGTCTTTCCGGCGGAGGGACAACTCGTAACAGCGGAGGGTGACCTCAATGGGGTCCCCAAAGGGGGCGATCTTCTTTACCGTTACCCGGGTGCCCGGGGTGAGGCCCATGTCCACCAGCCGGCGCTTGACCGGGCCGGAGTCGTTGGCTACGGCGCCGATGATGCCAGACTGGCCAGGGGCCAGGTTGTCCAATGTCTGCATACAAAATCCTCCAAGGATAATTTCTCTCTCCTTTTACGATAGCACAAAAAAGGCCCATAGAAAAGAAAAAGTTTCAAAAAGACGA
>CAZXRD010000020.1:0-22412 GCA_964642465.1 uncultured Oscillospiraceae bacterium
CGGATTGCCACGTCGGGGCTGCGCCCCTCCTCGCAATGACATAGAGGGGTAGTGCGGTGGTTCCCTGCGGCTTGTATGTTCCACCAGGCTTTGTCATTCCGAGCAGGGGTCCCGGGCATTTGCCCGGGACCCCTGCGTGGGAATCCGTATCTTTCGTCTCCTATGGTTTTAACAGTGCAATGCGTCTCCCGTTGTGCCGAAACCTCAGCCTGCCCGTCGGCGAGGGCGGGTTTGCAAAACCAGGTCAATCATGAGCCAGACGATGACAACAATAAGCGCAATGGCCCCGTACCACATGGGCAGAAGATAGTAACCTTCTAAATAGGCGTGGTAGCCCAGCAGGGAGGCAAAAGAGGTGAGCACGGCAAGGGGGCTGCGAGTCCAGTTGAGCACTGCGTAGATCATGGTCAAAACATCCGCCATAAAGAAGTACCGCTCATGCATATGGGGCAGCAGGAAGGGGATGACCACGACAAACAGCAGGGCAGCGGTCAAAATCACCTGGTTATTGACCCGTTTCCGCCGGACGCAGAGGAAAATCCAAATGAGGACCATCACAGCAAATGCGGCAATGATGCCGATTTTTGCAGCGGTATCGGCATTTTGCGCCCAGCTGGATCCGCCAAAGGCGTAGACCGAAGGGGAGCTGTAGTTTAAAGCCGTGCCGGCGGTATCAAAGTTTTGGAAATATAGGGTCAAGGTCTGCCAGAAGGGCCGGCCGGCAATTACGGCGGGGAGAATGGTCAGAATATAGGTGGCAGGGAAGAGCAGCAGGTGCCAAATCTTTACCCGGTTGGTGTACAGCAACACCATGAAAATGGGGAGAAGGAAAATCGCCTGGAGCTTGAAGGCAAAGGCCAGAGCGGCAAATACGACAGACCGCATAGGCCGGTCGGTGAGGGCAAAGTATAAGCTGCCCAGGGCAAAAGCGGTGTAGATGGCGTCGCACTGGCCCCAAAGGACGCCGTTTGTCAGGACGGTGGGCAGGGCCAGCGTCAAAAGAAAGGCCACCAGCCGCTTGGTCTTGTTGGCGGTAAACACCGTGACCAGTCCCATGGCGTAGTAAGCCAGCAGAACCTCAAAGGCCAGGGACAGCATTTTGATGGGGTAGAGGGGTTCAATGGGGAAATACGAGAAAATTGCCAGAAAATACATATAGGGGGGGTTATAATTTCCCAACGGATACCCCAGGCCGGCTAAGCCGCCGTGCTCCCGGTAAAACTCCACCCAGGGGTGCAAAAAGTCGTTATAGTCCCCGGTGCGCCATTCCAGGTTTAGCCCCCGGATCACAAAGAGCAGCAGAATGGGAATGGCGGCCAAGACGATCTCTTTCGAACCGGTGATGACCTTTTTCCGGACCAAAATCCAAAGGCAAAGGGCGGCCAGAATGGCCATAACAACAATGGAAAAAACCATAGCACGATACCTCTAAAAAAGATAAAAGCGGCCAAAGCCAAAAACTTTGCCGCAACTTTGTAGGAAAAGCTTGACAAAAAGGCTGTAACATTGATATAATAACTTGCTATATACGCAAAGTCAAGCTTATCCCATCTTTATCTGATTTACAGTGCCATTTTAACACAGCCGGAGAAAAAAGCAACAGGGTACGTGAAATTAGAAACAACGCCTCCAGGCGTGCGGGAAATCTCACAGGGACAGGAGAGGATTTTTCAGTATGGTAAAAGACGTATTGTACGGGAAAACGCTGCGCAAGAGCTTTGCCAAATCGGAAGAAATCCAGGAGATGCCGGATCTGTTGGAGATCCAGAAAAACTCCTATAAGTGGTTTCTGGAAACCGGTTTGAAAGAAGTGCTGCGGGACGTGGCGGCCATCACCGACTACAGCGGGAATTTGGAGCTTACGTTTATTGATTATTCTATGGACGAAAAGCCCAAATATTCCGTAGAAGAGTGCAAGGCCCGGGACACCACCTATGCCGCCCCGCTGAAAGTGCGGGTGCGTCTCCGGAACAAAGAGACGGAAGAGATTAAAGAGCAGGAGATCTTTATGGGGGATTTCCCCCTGATGACCAACGGCGCCACCTTTGTCATCAACGGTGCCGAGCGGGTTATCGTCTCTCAGATTATCCGGTCTCCCGGCGTCTATTTTGAAAAGCGGACAGACAAGGCCAACACTTCTGTCTATGCGTCCACCATCATCCCCTATCGGGGCGCCTGGCTGGAGTATGAGACGGACGTGGCCAATGTATTCAATGTACGTATTGACAAAAACCGTAAGCTCCCTGTGACCTGGTTGCTGAAGGCTGTGGTCAGCCCCCGGGAAGAGGAGGTCTACTCCTGGGTGTCCCTGCCGGAGGCCCAGGCTGGCGCCGGTACCCCCGAATTGATTAAGGAGATTTTTGGGGAAGATGAGCGCATCGTTGTTACGCTGGATAAGGACACCACGAAAAATCGGGAAGAGGCGCTGCTGGAGATCTACCGGCGTCTGCGGCCCGGCGATCCCCCGACGGTGGAAAGTGCAGAGGCACTGCTGCACAACCTGTTCTTTGCCCCCCGTCGGTATGACATTTCCAATGTAGGCCGCTATAAATTCAATAAGAAGCTGGCCCTGTGGAGCCGGATCTCCGGTCACGAGCTGGCTGCCCCTGTGGCCGACCCCATGACCGGCGAAATCCTGGCGGAGGCCGGGGAAGTGCTGACCCGGGAGCGGGCGGAAGAGCTGGATGCCCGTGGCGTCCTGGTGGCCTATGTGAAGAGCCTGGACGCCCATGTGGTAAAGGTGTTTTCCAACGGTATGGTGGACATGGCCGGTTTTGTAGACTTCGATCCCGCCGAGCTGGGCGTAAAGAGCAAGGTCCGCTTTATCGTATTGAAAAAGCTTTTGGAGGAGTACCAGGGCGACGAGCTGAAGGATGCCATCCGGGAGCATATGGACGACCTGGTGCCCAAACATATTATTGTGGACGATATTTTGGCCTCGGTAAACTACCTGTGCACCCTGGCCCACGGCATTGGCGAGCCGGATGACATTGACCATCTGGGCAACCGCCGGGTCCGCAGCGTGGGCGAGCTGCTCCAGAACCAGTTCCGGGTGGGCTTCTCCCGGATGGAGCGGGTGATCCGGGAACGGATGACGCTCCAGGATCTGGACATCATCACCCCTCAGTCCCTTATCAATGTCCGGCCGGTAACGGCGGCCATTAAGGAGTTCTTTGGCTCCTCACCCCTGAGCCAGTTTATGGACCAGACCAATCCTCTGGCCGAACTGACCCACAAGCGGCGTATGTCCGCCCTGGGCCCCGGCGGTCTCTCTAGAGAGCGGGCCAACTTCGACGTGCGGGACGTTCACTACAGCCACTACGGCCGTATGTGCCCCATTGAGACACCGGAAGGTCCCAATATCGGTTTGATCTCCTACCTGGCCAGCTATGCCCGGGTGGATGAATATGGTTTCCTGATCGCCCCCTTCCGGAAGGTGGACAAGGAGACCCACAAGGTGACAGACGAGGTCCATTACCTCACTGCCGATATGGAAGATCAGTACGTGGTGGCCCAGGCCACAGAGCCGGTAGACGAAAACGGCTGCCTCATAAATCCCCGTATCATCTGCCGCCACAGGGAAGAGATTATCGAAGTCGACCGGGAACGGGTGGACTTTGTGGACATCTCCCCCCGTATGATGGTCTCCGTGGCGACGGCCATGATCCCCTTCCTGGAGAACGACGACGCCAACCGGGCCCTGATGGGCGCCAACATGCAGCGCCAGGCTGTGCCGCTGCTGGTGACGGAGGCGCCTATCGTGGCCACCGGTATTGAGCATAAGTGCGCCATCGACTCGGAAGTGGTTATCTGCGCCGAGGGGGATGGTGAGGTCACCAAGGTCAGCGCTGACCAGGTTACCGTCCGCTATGATGATGGCGAGGTCAAGACGTATTATCTCTCCAAATTTACCCGGTCCAACCAGGGTACGTGCGCCAACCAGCGGCCCATCGTGGACAAGGGCGAGCGGGTCACCAAGGACACCGTCCTGGCGGACGGCCCCTCCACCAGCCAAGGGGAGATTTCCCTGGGTAAAAACATCCTGGTGGGCTTTATGACCTGGGAAGGTTATAACTACGAAGACGCTATTTTGATCAACGAGCGCCTGGCCATTGAAGACGTGTTCACCTCTATTCATATTGAGGAGCACGAGATCGAGGCCCGGGATACCAAGCTGGGCCCCGAGGAGATTACCCGGGACATCCCCGGTGTTGGCGATGATGCGCTGAAGTACCTGGACGAGCGGGGCATTATCTCCGTAGGTGCGGAGGTGCACGCCGGCGATATCCTGGTGGGCAAAGTCACCCCCAAGGGGGAGACAGACCTCACAGCTGAGGAGCGTTTGCTCCGGGCCATCTTCGGCGAAAAAGCCAGAGAGGTGCGGGACACCTCCCTGAAAGTTCCCCACGGCGAGAGCGGCATCGTGGTGGATGTCAAAGTCTTTACCCGGGAAAATGGCGACGAGCTGTCTCCCGGCGTGAATATGGTGGTGCGCTGTTACATTGCCCAAAAGCGGAAAATTTCCGTGGGCGATAAGATGGCAGGCCGTCACGGCAACAAGGGCGTTGTCTCCCGGATTTTGCCCCGGGAAGATATGCCCTACATGCCCGACGGCACGCCGCTGGATATTGTGCTCAACCCCCTGGGTGTCCCCTCCCGTATGAACATCGGCCAGGTGCTGGAGGTCCACTTGGGCTATGCGGCCCAGGCCCTGGGCTGGAAGGTGGCCACCCCCATCTTCAACGGCGCCAAGGAAGGGGAGATCCGGGAGCTGCTGACCCAGGCGGGCCTGCGCAGCGACGGCAAGAGCATTCTCTATGACGGCCGGACCGGCGAACCCTTTGACAACCCGGTAACCGTTGGCTATGTATACTTCTTAAAACTCCACCACCTGGTAGATGATAAGATGCACGCCCGCAGCACCGGCCCGTACTCCCTGGTCACCCAGCAGCCCTTGGGCGGCAAGGCCCAGTTCGGCGGCCAGCGCTTTGGCGAGATGGAGGTTTGGGCGCTGGAAGCTTACGGCGCCGCCTATACCCTCCAGGAGATTCTAACTGTAAAATCCGACGACGTCACTGGCCGTGTCCGGACCTACGAGTCCATTGTAAAGGGCAATAATGTGCCGCAGCCCGGCGTGCCGGAGTCCTTCAAGGTCCTGGTCAAAGAGCTCCAGTCCCTGTGTCTGGATGTGCGTGTCCTGGATAAAGACGGGGCGGAGATCGAGCTGAAAGATGATGACGATGACGACTTCCAGCCGGGCATGGGCGACGATGCCGTCTATCATGCTGACGACTCCGAGATGGAGCTCAGCGGCTACAGCATTGAGGACGCCGACATAGATGATGACGACGACTTGGTGGCAGACGACGCCGGCATGGACGACGATGACGAGGACGATGCCTTTGATGTGGACGAGGAGGAATAGAGCATGAGTTATACGCCTTTTGATGCCATCAAAATCGGGATTGCCTCTCCCGAAATGATTCGGGAATGGTCCTACGGCGAGGTGAAAAAGCCGGAGACGATCAATTACCGCACCTTAAAGCCGGAGCGGGACGGCCTGTTCTGCGAGCGGATCTTTGGACCCACCAAGGACTGGGAGTGCCACTGCGGTAAGTATAAGAAAATCCGCTACAAGGGCAAGATCTGCGACCGCTGCGGCGTGGAGGTTACCAAGTCCAAGGTCCGCCGGGAGCGTATGGGCCATATCGAGCTCACCGCCCCTGTGAGCCATATCTGGTACTTTAAGGGCATCCCTTCCCGCATGGGCCTGATTCTGGACATCACCCCCCGTGTGCTGGAAAAAGTGCTGTATTTTGCAGCTTATATCGTAACGGACCCTGGGTTTACCCCCCTGCAGAAAAACCAGATCCTCACGGAAAAAGAGTACCGGGATATGCGGGAAAAATATGAGGACGACTTTGACGCCGGCATGGGCGCCGAGGCCATCAAGAAACTGCTCCAGGACATCGACTGCGAGGCCCTGTCTGCCCAGCTCCGTGCAGAGCTGAAAGAGGCCAGCGGCCAGAAAAAGGCCAAGATTGTTAAGCGCCTGGAAGTGGTGGAGGCCTTCCGCCAGAGCGGCAACAAGCCGGAGTGGATGATCATTGACGTGCTGCCGGTGATCCCGCCGGAGATCCGGCCCATGGTCCAGCTGGACGGCGGCCGGTTTGCCACCTCCGACTTAAATGACCTGTACCGCCGGGTCATCAACCGGAACAACCGCTTAAAACGGCTGATCCAGCTCAATGCGCCGGACATCATTGTCCGCAATGAAAAGCGCATGCTCCAGGAGGCAGTAGACGCCCTGATTGACAACGGCCGCCGGGGCCGGGCTGTCACCGGCGCCAACTCCCGGGCTTTAAAATCCCTGTCCGATATGCTGAAAGGCAAACAAGGCCGCTTCCGTCAGAACCTGCTGGGCAAACGGGTGGACTACTCCGGCCGTAGTGTTATCGTAGTAGGCCCCGACCTGAAGCTTTATCAGTGTGGCGTGCCCAAGGAGATGGCCATTGAGCTGTTCCGTCCCTTTGTCATGAAGGAGCTGGTGGAGGACGGTGTGGCTAATAACATCAAATCTGCCAAGAAAATGGTGGATAAAGGCCGCACAGAGGTCTGGGATGCCCTGGAAGTGGTGATTAAGGAACATCCTGTGCTGTTGAACCGTGCGCCTACGCTGCACCGGTTGGGCATCCAGGCCTTTGAGCCCATCCTGGTAGAGGGCCGGGCCCTGCGGCTGCACCCCCTGGTGTGTACCGCCTATAACGCCGACTTCGACGGCGACCAGATGGCCATCCACGTGCCCCTAAGCGCAGAGGCCCAGGCGGAGGCCCGCATTCTGATGCTTTCTGCCAACAACCTGCTCCGTCCCCAGGACGGCCACCCTGTAACCGTGCCCACCCAGGACATGATTTTGGGCTCCTATTACCTGACCTTTGAACGGGAAGAAGAGGGCACCGGGAAAGTGTTTGCCTCCCCCAGCGAGGCGCTCCACGCCTACAACGAGCACATCGTTGGCATCCACGCCCCCATTAAGGTGCGTGTGGAGCGGGAAGTAGACGGGGAAGTCCGCCGGAAGATCATCGACACCACCGTGGGCCGGATCATTTTCAACGAGCCCATCCCCCAGGATCTGGGCTTTGTGGACCGCAGTGATCCGGAGCACATGTTCGACTACGAGATTAGCTTCCGCACCGGGAAAAAGCAGCTGGGCGATATTGTAGACAAATGCATTGCCAAGCACGGCTTTACCAAGAGCGCCGAAGTGCTAGATGCCATCAAGGCCATGGGCTTCAAATACTCCACCCAGGGCTCTATTACCATTTCCATCTCCGATATGACTGTGCCTGAGGCCAAGAAGACCTTGATTCAGGCCACAGAGAAGAAGGTCCTGGATATTGAGCGGCAGTACAAGCGGGGCTTCATCACCAACGACGAGCGGTACCGCTTGGTTGTGGCCGAGTGGGAGCAGACCACCAAAGATGTAACGGATGCTTTGCAGAATGCGCTGGATGAGTTCAACCCCATCTATATGATGGCCAACTCCGGCGCCCGTGGCAGTATGAACCAGATCCGGCAGCTGGCCGGTATGCGGGGCCTGATGGCCAACACCTCCGGTAAAACCATCGAAATCCCCATTAAAGCGAACTTCCGGGAGGGCCTCTCCGTCCTGGAGTACTTCATCTCCAGCCGGGGCGCCCGGAAGGGCCTGGCCGATACCGCTCTGCGTACTGCAGACTCCGGTTACCTGACCCGTCGTCTGGTAGATGTGAGCCAGGATGTGATCATTCGGGAAGAGGACTGCGGTACCCACGAGGGATTCTTGACCAAGGAAGTGTTGGAAAAAGGCCAGGTTATCAAGACCTTTGCCGAAGCCATCCACGGCCGTTACCCCTTGGAGGACATTGTGGATCCCGCCACTGGCGAGGTGCTGTTCGACCATGACCATATGTTGATGGATCCAGATGCGGCCGTGCTGGAAGCCCATGGTATCCACGAAGTTATGATTCGCACGGTCTTAGGCTGCGAAGCCCACAGCGGCGTCTGCGCCAAGTGCTATGGCCTGAACCTGGCAACGGGCGAACCTGTGAACGCCGGTGAGGCGGTGGGCGTTATCGCCGCCCAGTCCATTGGCGAGCCTGGTACCCAGCTCACCATGCGTACCTTCCACACCGGCGGCGTTGCAGGTGACGATATCACGCAAGGTTTGCCCCGTGTTGAGGAGCTGTTTGAGGCCCGCAAGCCCAAGAAAATGGCTCAGCTGGCAGAGATCAGCGGTCGGGTTACCATTGAGGACCTGAAGAAAAACAATATGTGTGCCTTTACCATCACAAATCCGGACGATGGGGAGATCAAAGTTTACCAGTTGCCTAAGTCCTCCAATATCCACTTTGCAGATGGGGATATGATTGAAAAGGGCGCTGAAATCACGGACGGTGCGCTGAATCCCCATGACGTGCTGCGTGTCCGGGGCATCACGGCGGTGCAGAACTACCTGATTGACGAGGTACAAAAGGTCTATATGCAGCAAGGCGTGGACATCAATGATAAGCACATTGAGGTCATTATTCGCCAGATGATGAAGAAGGTCCGGGTAGAGGATGCCGGCGATACCACGCTGCTCTCTGGTGCCACCGTGGATCTGACAGAGTTCCGCAATGCCAATGCCCGGATCCAGGCCCGGATTGACGCTGGGGAAGAGGGCCTGCGGCTTGCCACATGCACCCGCCTCCTCATGGGGATCACCAAAGCGTCCTTGGCTACGGAGAGCTTCCTCTCCGCTGCCTCCTTCCAGGAGACGACCAAAGTGCTGACCGATGCTGCGATCAAGGGCAAGGTGGACCACCTGGTTGGCCTGAAGGAGAACGTCATCATCGGTAAACTGATTCCGGCGGGCTCTGGCCTGTCCATGTACAGGGATTTTGAAGAAGTAGTAGAGACCAAACCGGAAGAGGAGGACGATGGGGTAGATCTATCTGTTCTGGCCAACGCCGGCAACGCCTTGTAAGAAGTGTGTAGCCATACCGGCGGACGCTTAAAGCGCCCGCCGGTACCTGTCCATATGGAATCCGAGAAAACGGTTGACGAAAGCCGAAATTTATGCTAAAATTTCTCTCTGCGTGGGATTCGTGCGCCGAGAGAAACCATGGGAGGTTATGGTTTTGCTCAGCAGGCTGAAAACAGAACCCAAGCTTGTGGGGCTGAAGCAGTCCCAAAAGGCTATTCAAGAGGGCCGAGCCGCTGCCGCTTTTATGGCGGAGGATGCGGATATCCGGCTGCAGGATCAAATTTCCAGGCTCTGTGAAGAACACCAAGTAGAGCTCTATGGAGTGGCCACCATGGCGGAGCTGGGACAGGCGTGCGGCATTGAAGTCGGTGCCGCTGTTGCTGTCTTGCTTAAGTAGCGGTGGCAGGTACAAGGGATTTTTTTCGGAAAGGGAATAGATCATGCCCTTTTCGTTAAAAATAGAAAAATTGAGAAAGGAGGAAGAAAATGCCTACATTTAATCAGTTGGTCAGGAAGGGCAGAGAAACGGTCACCTATAAGTCCACTTCTCCTGCTATGCAGAAGGGGTTTAACACCTTGAAGAACAAGGAGACGAACCTGAGCTCTCCTCAGAAGAGAGGCGTCTGCACAGCTGTTCGTACTTCGACCCCCAAAAAGCCGAACTCTGCACTCCGGAAGATCGCCCGTGTGCGTCTTACCAATGGCTATGAGGTAACCGCTTACATCCCTGGCATCGGTCACAATTTGCAGGAGCACTCCGTGGTTATGATCCGCGGCGGCCGTGTAAAGGACCTGCCTGGTGTTCGTTACCACATCATCCGGGGCACGTTGGATACCCAAGGTGTCGCCAACCGGAAGCAGGGACGCAGCAAGTACGGTGCGAAACGGCCCAAGAAATAAGGCCACCCAAAATTGAGAATTGCGTTTTTGCGCAAGGCTCGTGCCTTGTCTAAAACGTTTCATATACATTATATATTTATGTGATGTGTGTGCGGCATCTTAGACAGGCATTTACGGAGGCTATTTAGCCCTCGAGTACCTATGAAATCATATTATGAAGGAGGGAAGTACAGTGCCTAGAAGAGGTGGCGTACCCAAGAGAGAAATTTTGCCAGATCCCGTATACAACTCTGTGCTGGTTACCAAACTGATCAACAGCATCATGTTGGACGGTAAGAAGGGCGTGGCCCAGAAAGTCGTCTACGGTGCCTTTGACATCATTAAGGAAAAGACCGGCCGGGATCCACTGGAAGTCTTTACAGAGGCGCTTGACAACATCATGCCCTCGCTGGAGGTCAAGGCCCGCCGTGTAGGCGGTGCTACTTACCAGGTGCCTATCGAGGTCCGTCCGGAGCGGCGGCAGACCCTGGGTCTGCGCTGGCTGACGAACTACTCCCGGGCTCGTGGCGAGAAGACCATGAAAGAGCGGTTGGCAGGCGAGTTGATGGACGCATGCAACAACACGGGTTCCGCTGTAAAACGGCGTGAGGATACCCACAAGATGGCAGAGTCCAACAAGGCGTTTGCCCATTATCGCTGGTAATTTGGCAGGCCGGTTTTGACTGCCGGTTTTATGCCGGCGGGTGAAAGGAAATCGACCTAGGAAGCAGTTAGGAGAAAGAGAAATATGCCAAGGCAATATCCCCTGGAAAGAACGAGAAATATCGGCATCATGGCCCATATCGACGCCGGCAAGACCACCACGACGGAGCGTATCCTGTTCTACACAGGCCGCACCTATAAGATTGGTGAGGTCCATGAAGGCGCCGCAACGATGGACTGGATGGAGCAGGAGCAGGAGCGTGGTATCACCATTACGTCTGCTGCTACCACCTGTTTCTGGCGGGATCATCGCATCAACATCATCGATACCCCGGGCCACGTGGACTTCACTGTTGAGGTGGAGCGCTCCCTGCGTGTGTTGGACGGCAGCGTGACCGTCATGTGCGCCAAGGGCGGCGTGGAGCCCCAGTCGGAGACCGTGTGGCGTCAGGCAGACCATTATCATGTGCCCCGTATGATCTATGTCAACAAGATGGACATTATGGGTGCTGACTTCTACAACGTGCTGGATATGGTTCATGACCGGCTGAAGTGTAATGCTGTGCCGATCCAGCTGCCCATCGGTCGGGAAGCCGATTTTAAAGGCATTGTAGACCTGGTGGAAATGAACGCCGACGTCTATTATGACGAGTTGGGCAAGGACATGCGTGTGGAAGAGATCCCCGAGGACATGAAGGAACTTGCCGCCAAGTACCGGGAGAAATTGATGGATGCCGTGTCCGATCTGGACGACGACATCATGATGATGTACCTGGAAGGGGAAGAGGTTCCCACCGATATGATCCGCAAGGCCCTGCGGAAGGGCACCATTGAAAACAAGCTTGTCCCGGTAACCTGCGGCACATCTTACCGGAACAAGGGCGTGCAGAAGCTGCTGGACGCTATCGTCGACTACATGCCGTCCCCTCTGGACATCCCGGCCATCACGGGCATTAACCACAAGACGGAGGAAGAGGACAGCCGGCCGGCTGACGACAGCGCACCCTTCTCTGCACTGGCCTTTAAGATTATGACCGACCCCTATGTGGGCCGCTTGAGTTTCTTCCGTGTCTATTCCGGTACGGTAGAGGCTGGCGCCACGGTGCTCAACTCCACCAAGGGGCAGCGGGAGCGGCTGGGCCGTATTCTGCAGATGCATGCCAACCATAGAGAAGACATCGATGTGGTGTACTCCGGCGACATCGCCGCCGCCGTGGGTCTGAAAAACACCACCACCGGTGATACCCTCTGCGATGAAAAGAACCCCATTATCTTAGAGTCCATGGAGTTCCCGGAACCGGTTATTCGTGTGGCCATCGAGCCCAAGACCAAGGCCGGCCAGGAGAAGATGGGCATCGCTTTGGCCAAGCTGGCTGAGGAAGACCCCACCTTTAAGAGCTATACGGACGACGAGACCGGGCAGACCATTATCGCCGGTATGGGCGAGCTGCATTTGGAGATCATTGTGGACCGTCTGCTGCGGGAATTCAAGGTAGAGGCCAATGTGGGCAAGCCCCAGGTCTCCTATAAGGAAACCATCCGGAAATCCGCCACAGTGGATCACAAATACGCCCGGCAGTCCGGCGGTAAGGGCCAGTATGGTCACGTTAAGATCACTGTGGAGCCCAATGAGTCCGGCAAGGGTTATGAGTTCATTAACAAGATCGTGGGCGGCGCCATCCCCAAGGAATATATCCCGGCAGTTGACCAGGGTATCCAGGGGGCTATGGAATCCGGCGTCCTGGCCGGATATCCGGTGGTAGACGTAAAAGTCACCCTGTTTGATGGTTCCTATCACGAGGTGGACTCCTCTGAAATGGCCTTTAAGATTGCCGGTTCCATGGCGTTTAAAGAGGCCTGCCAGAAGGCTTCCCCCACGTTGCTGGAGCCCATCATGCGTGTGGTGGTCACCGTGCCTGAGGAGTACATGGGCGACGTTATTGGAGATCTGAATGCCCGCCGGGGCCAGATCGCCGGTATGGACACCCGGAACGGCACGGCTCAGATCGAGAGCAACGTGCCCCTGTCCGAGATGTTCGGCTATGCCACAGACCTGAGGTCGAAGACCCAGGGCCGCGGCAATTACAGCATGGAGCCCAGCCACTATGTGGAGATCCCCAAGTCTATTCAGGAAGAAATTATCAAGGCTCGGGGCCACAAGGGCTAAATTATAGTTGCAAATGGGACGGAAATGCTGTACAATGTCCCCGTCTGATGAAATGAAATTTTAAACACAAGAAATGTTTGAATAAGGAGGATTTACTTTCATGGCTAAGCAGAAGTTTGAAAGAACCAAGCCGCACGTAAACATCGGCACCATTGGTCACGTTGACCATGGTAAGACCACATTGACCGCTGCAATCACCAAGTACCTCGCCCTGAAGGGCCAGGCCCAGTTCGAGGCTTATGATCAGATCGATAAGGCCCCCGAAGAGAGAGAACGTGGTATCACCATTAACACCGCACACGTGGAGTATGAGACGGACGCTCGTCACTATGCCCACGTGGACTGCCCGGGCCATGCCGACTATATTAAGAACATGATCACCGGTGCTGCCCAGATGGACGGCGCTATCCTGGTTATCGCTGCTTCTGACGGCCCCATGGCCCAGACTCGTGAGCACATCCTGCTGGCCCGTCAGGTAGGCGTGCCTGCCATCGTTGTGTTCCTGAACAAGGTCGACCAGGTGGACGACGAAGAGCTGATCGAGCTGGTTGAGATGGAAGTTCGTGAGCTGCTCTCCACCTATGAGTTCCCCGGCGATGATATTCCGATCATCAAGGGCAGCGCTCTGAATGCACTTTCTTCCGAGTCCACCGATCCCAATGCGCCTGAGTACGCTTGCATCCGGGATCTGATGGATGTGGTTGATACCTATATCCCCACCCCCGACCGTAAGTCCGACATGCCCTTCCTGATGCCTGTTGAGGACGTCTTCACCATCACTGGCCGTGGCACCGTTACCACCGGTCGTGTGGAGCGCGGCAGAGTGAAGGTTGGCGACGAGGTGGAGATCGTTGGTCTGGCCGAGGCTTCCAAGAAGACCGTTGTTACCGGCACCGAGATGTTCCACAAGACCCTGGATTACGCTGAGGCTGGCGACAACGTGGGCACCCTGCTCCGTGGTATTGCTAAGAACGAAGTGCAGCGCGGCCAGGTGCTGGCCAAACCCGGCAGCATCAAGCCCCTCACCGAGTTCCACGGCCAGGTTTACGTCCTGACCAAGGAAGAGGGCGGCCGTCACACCCCCTTCTTCAACAACTACCGGCCCCAGTTCTATTTCCGCACCACCGACGTTACCGGCGTGATCACCCTGCCCGAGGGCACCGAGATGTGCATGCCTGGCGACAACGTGGAGATGGATGTTAAGCTGATCACCCCCATCGCCATTGAGGAAGGCCTCCGCTTCGCTATCCGTGAGGGCGGCCGTACCGTTGGCTCCGGTGTTGTTACCCAGGTTCTCTAATTTATAGAGATACGAAAGCTTACAAATATAAGAGAGCCGGAAAACCCAGTTGGGTTTTCCGGCTCTTTCTTTTTATACATCAGCGGGAAAGTCTAGCCCATGCATAAAGCCGTTGGAGGCTATGCATTGTATATCTCCGGCAATAATCTCCCCACCGCAGACCACAACGTCTGCCACCACATTGCTTTCTCCCGTGGGATAATTCAGTACCTGATAGGTATACCGGATGGCCTCCATGCCATAATAATCTTCCAGGGTAAAGCCCTGTTCTGTCTGTAGCTGTGCATAGTCCGCATAGACGCCTGTAAATTCCCGGGGAATAACGATTTCCTGTTGTTCTAAAGGATCTTCTGCCACTAACCAGCCCAGGGCATTTAAGTAAGTGACAATATCTTCCGGGGAGCGGACGCTTCTGGAGAGATCGGCCACCGTGTGCCCATCTGCTGTATCTGGCGCAGAGTCGCCATTTTTTACAAAACCTGCGATGAGTACAATAGCGGCCAAAATAACAGCTAATACCAGGACAATGGCCACGGCTTTCCTTTTGTTGAATTTTGCAGTGAATACGAACATGGCGCTCACCTCGTAGAAAGGATTTAGATGGGCCCTTTGCCCCGATGGGTTGCGGCTATATGTAGGCAAACAGGGACCGGCTCATGCTTCATCCTATGCATTTGTTGGACGGGGTATGCCTTTTGAAAATCGGGGAATTGCCAAATACGGGCAATCCGCACAAGAAGCCGGATAAAAAATTTATATCCTGTTTACAAATTGACAACAATCCGACAACAAAGGATTTCTAGTCAAAAAACGTGTAAAAGTAGTAAAAATAGCGGTTTTCTACCTCTTAAAAATATACAAAAGATTACAATGTCTCTTGAAAAATTATTAATGAAGAGAAAATATCAAAAAAGAGTTGAAATAAGTCTGGAAAAAGTATATTATATACATGTGTGCAAAGTCACGAATATGATATGGAAAATGAGGGGGCTGTCCGAATATGTCCAGCAGAGTATTTCAGGGCGTAATTGTGCAAATGAAAGAGGCTACTGACAGGACCGTTGGCGTGGTCAACGCTGAGGGGACAGTGGTTGCCAGCAGTGAGCTTTCTATTATTGGGTCGAAATTACCTGGTGCTGCGGAGATTGTGGAAGCCTCTGCAGAGCAAGTTCTAGTCCACCAGGGGAACACGTATAAGGCACTTTCCAGCCTCAATGGGCAGATCGATTATGCCGTGTTTGTTGAAGGGGAAGACGAACTGGCCAAATGCGGCTGCATCATGGCTGGCGTGGCGTTTTGTGAGGCCAAGGCATACTACGAGGAGAAGTATGATAAGGCCACCTTTATGAAGAATATTATCTCGGATAATATTCTGCCCGGGGATATCTATGTCCGGGCCAAGGAGCTCTGCTTTACCGCAGATGTGCCCAGAGCCGTTTTCCTGATCCGGCAGATCGACGGCTCTGATGTGGATGCCCTGGAAGTGGTACAGAAGATGTTCCCGGACAAGCAGAAGGACTTTGTCCTCAGCATCAGTGCAACGGATATCGCCCTGATTAAGGAGCTCTCTGTGGGTGCGGATATTGAAGTCTGCAACAAGCTGGCCATTGAAGTGCAAGAGGCGCTGAAAAATGAGCTGGGCATCAAGACCGTGATCGGTATTGGCAGCATTTCCAACTACCTGCGGGAGCTGGCGGATAAATACAAAGAGGCCCAGATCGCCATTGAAGTGGGTAAGGTTTTTGACACGGCGAAGAGCATCATCAACTATGAAAACTTGGGCATCGGGCGGCTGATTTATCAGCTTCCCACCACTTTGTGCGAGATGTTCCTCAGCGAAGTGTTTAAGAAAAACCCCATTGACGCTTTGGATCAGGAGACCCTGTATACCATTAATAAGTTCTTTGAAAACAACCTAAACGTCTCGGAGACGTCCCGGAAGCTGTTTGTCCACCGGAACACCCTGGTTTACCGGCTGGAAAAGATTAAAAAGCTCACAGGTCTGGATCTCCGGGAGTTTGACCATGCCATCGTATTTAAGGTGGCTCTGATGGTAAAGAAATACCTCCATTCTCATGAGGGGCAGTACTAAGTCCCCCGCAAGCCCACAAGAGAGGAAGGATCTAGCAAAATGGTTCGTATGGTGGACGTTTTCAAGTCCTATGAAAACGGCACAAAAGCATTAAAAGGCATTAACCTGCGTATTGATGACGGAGAGTTTGCCTTTTTGGTCGGCCCATCTGGGTCGGGGAAATCCACACTGTTAAAACTCATTACCGGTGAAATCCACCCCACAGAGGGTACCGTGTTTGTCAACGGCTACGATTTGAATACAACAAAGCCCTCGAAAATGCCCTATATGCGGCGCACTTTGGGCGTTGTGTTCCAGGATTTCCGGCTGATTGATAAGAAAACCGTGTATGAAAATGTGGCCTTTGCCATGCGGGCCACAGGTGCTTCTAATAAAGAAATCCGCAGCCGTGTACCCTATGTACTGGATCTGGTCGGCCTGGATGCCCGTATGCGGCGCAAGCCGTCTGAGCTGTCCGGCGGTGAGCAGCAGCGGGTGGCGGTGGCCCGGGCATTGGTGAATAACCCGCAGATGATTGTAGCGGACGAGCCCACGGGGAATCTGGATCCGGCCCGGAGCTTGGAAATCATGATGCTGCTGGAAAAAATCAATGAATTGGGGACAACGGTTCTGGTTGTGACCCACGAAAAAGAGCTGGTCAACCGCTTTTCCAAGCGCGTAATTGCCATTGATAATGGCCGGCTAATCAGCGATGGAATGGATGGGTACTACAACTATGAAGAAGAAGAGAACTAATCGATTTGGCTACTTTATTCGAGAGGGTTTTAGCAGTATTTTCACCCATGGCTTTATGTCTTTTGCATCGGTGTGTATCATTGTAGCTTGCCTCTTGATTATGGGGACCTTCGCCCTTTTGGCACTGAATATCAATGGTATGGTAGCTCAGCTGGAAGATGAGACCCAAATTCTCGCTTTTGTAGATGAAAGTTTAACAGAAGAGCAGGCCCGGGCTCTGCAGCCATCCCTGGAGTCTGTAGAGCATGTGGCCAGCGTGGAGTTTGTCACCCGGGCCCAGGCCATGGAGGATTTCATGGCGGACTATGATGAGGCCCTTTTTGAAGGCTTGGATGAGACCACGTTCCGCCACCGGTATATTGTCCATGTAGATGATGCCGCAGATACCAGCTTGGTCAAGGTGTCACTGGAGAACATAGCGGGTATTGCTGATGTGAATGCCCAAGAGGAAGTGGCCCAAGCCTTGATTACCGTCCGAAATGTAATCAGCATTGTGTCCTTGGTCTTGGTGCTCATCTTATTTGTTATCTCGCTGTTCATCATGTCGAATACGATTAAATTGGCCACCTTTGACCGGCGGGATGAGATCGCCATTATGAAGATGGTGGGCGCAACAAACAGCTTTATACGCTGGCCGTTTGTTGTAGAGGGCATGATCTTAGGCGTCTTTGGCGCCGTGGTGGCGTTTCTGTTGGAGTGGGGACTCTACTCTCTGTTTGCCACCCGACTGGCGGCCTCTACCATTATGAGCTCTATTATGGATGTAATCCCCTTTGGGGTTATGGCCCTGCCATTGGCGATCGTCTTTGGTGTGGTTGGATTTGTCGTAGGTATTGGCGGCAGCTTGACTGCCATCAAGAACTACTTGAAAGTTTAGTGGTTTTCTAGCAAGGAGGTAGGCATGAAAGCAATGAAGAAAAGAAGATTGGTCGTTTCCATTGTTGCAGCGGCCCTGGCCCTACTCATGGTGATCCCGATCTTGATCTCCGTCATCAACGCTATGCAGGCATCTGCTGTGACGCAATCTGAAATTGATGCGCTGCAGGAGGAAGCGGACGCCCTAGAGCAGCAGCAACAGGAGCTGGAAAGCCAAATCGGTTCTTTAGAATATGAACAGGCCGAAGCCATGGCGCAGAAGACCATACTGGATGAGCAGATTGATCTGACCCAGGCGGAGATTGATAATATTGACGCACAGATTGCGGTCTATGACCAGCTCATTGTTGAAAAGACCGAGGAGCTGGAAGCCACCATCCAGGAACGGGAAGAGACGACTGAACAGATGAAGACCCGGATCCGTGCAATGGAGGAAAATGGCACAGTCTCCTACTTGGCGGTTATTTTAGAAGCGGAGAGCTTCTCAGACCTTCTGACCCGGATTGACTTTATTGATGAGATCATCAGCTCTGACCAAGCCGTAATTGATCAGCTGGAAGCCGCCGAGGCTGCGGTGGAAGCTGCCCGCACAGACCTGGAATCCGCTCAGACAGAGCAGGAGGAGATGCGTGTTCAGCAGGAACAGGCGATGGCTGAGTTGGAGCGGCAGGTGGAAGAGGCCTCTGCCCTGATTGCCCAGATTGAGAGCAATATTGAGGAGCTGGAGGCTGCCTATGCAGCTTATGACGCTGAGGTGGCTGCCATTGATGCGGAGATTGCCGAGAAGCAGGAAGAGCTGGACCGGATCATGGAGGAACAGCAAAGCGGCGGCATTGTGGCCACTGGAACATTTATCTGGCCATCTCCCAGCAGTACATACATTACCTCCTTGTTTGGGACTCGGTATCACCCCATTTTGCACTATTACCGCAGCCATAATGGTGTGGATATTGGCGCCAGCTACGGGACCGATGTTTTGGCAGCGGACAGCGGTACGGTTTTGACTTCTACCTATAGTTCCTCCTATGGCAACTATGTAGTGATTAGCCATGGCAACGGCACCACCACGCTGTACGCCCATATGAGCCAGCGCTTTGTATCGGCTGGAGATGTGGTGACCCAGGGACAGGTAATCGGAGCTGTGGGCAGCACAGGTATGTCCACCGGCCCGCATCTGCATTTTGAAGTGACGGTGAACGGTACCCGGGTGGATCCTTTAAACTATTTCAGCAACTACACAGTGTCCCCCAGCGCATAACAGCCGGGGAAAAGAGAAATACTGCAAGCAGGAGGAAATAGCCATATTTCGGTGGCTATTTCCTTCACTATGTTAGAAAGGCGGCGCTATGAAGAAAAAAGTTTCCTTGCATTGGGCCATCTTGGGCGGCCTGTTATTTGCGGTGGTGGCAGTAATTGTTACTTGCCTTGTGTTCATGGGCGTGTTTGGCGGCGAAAGTTTTTCCTTGTCCTGGAAGTATAGGGAGGCCCTCGCCCGCATAGAAGATAACTACGTAGGCGACCTGGATTTGGAGGACGCCGTGGACCAGTCCATGGACGCCTTGATCGCCGCATTGGGGGATCGGTGGTCCTATTACATGACGGCGGAGGATTATCAAAGCTATTTGGATAACTCCAACAACCAGTACACAGGTATGGGCATTACCATCACTGCCAATGAAGGAGGCGGGCTTTTGATCGCCGGTGTGTATGCAGACTCCCCGGCGGCAGATGCAGGTCTGGAAGCGGGCGATGTAATTGTGGGCGTGAATGGCCAGGATATTACCGACCTGAGCTATGAAGAGGCGACCGCTGCGATCCCTTCTGGTGGCGAGACGGCGATCCAACTGGACATCCGTAGGGCGGATGGTACGGAGGAATCTGTAGAGATCACCCCAAGAGCGATTTATGTAAACCCTGTGTCCTATGAACTGCTGGAAGGGGATGTGGGGTATATCAGCCTGTCCAATTTTGAAATTGGTTCGGCAGATGAAGTGATTGCCGCAATCGAGGCATTGCAGGGCCAGGGGGCCCAGAGTTTGATGGTTGATGTGCGGAATAACCCTGGCGGCAAGCTTAGCGAGCTGCAGGATCTGCTGGACTACCTGCTGCCGGAGGGGGATATTTTCATCTCCCAGGATAAGGCGGGCAACGAGACGGTGACCCGGTCAGATGCCGATTGCCTGGAAATCCCCATGGTGGTGCTGGTGAACGAGAACACCTACAGCGCCGCAGAATTTTTTGCCGCTGCCCTAGAGGAGTATGACTGGGCGGAGATTGTGGGCAGCCATACCACCGGCAAGGGGAGATCCCAGAGCACGTACCGCCTGAGCGACGGCAGCGCCATCCATATTTCCACCCGGGAGTACTTTACCCCCAACGGCGTCAGCTTGTCGGAGGTGGGAGGCATTGCCCCGGATGTGGAAGTAGATATGACAGACGAGGAATTTTCCCTGCTGTATTATGGGCAGCTGAGCCTGGAGGAGGATCCCCAGGTCCAGGCGGCGCTAGAGCTGCTGGCTTAGCGGCAGTTTTCCCCCCAATCCTTGGAGATAGCTTGACGGGAAAAGGGGGAACCACTATAATAGCATGGTATATGCAAGATGGATGATTATACCTATGATTGGGCTAGATAGCCCATTTTATACAACAATAAAGGAAGAGGAGCGGTAACAATCATGGCGGACGCAGCAAGATATAAAATGAGCAAAGAGCGCCTCCAGGAGCTGCAGGAGGAGCTGCACTATTTACAGACAGTCCGGGAGAAGGAAGTGGCCGAGCAGATCAAAGAGGCCCGTTCTTTCGGCGACCTGTCTGAGAACAGCGAGTATGATGAGGCCAAGACGGAGCAGGGAAAGCTCTACTCCAAAATTGCCGAGATTAAGAACCTGATTGAAAATGCAGAAATCATTGAAAAGAGCAATGAGAGCGGCAAGGTTGGCCTGGGAGACAAGGTCACCGTGATCGATGTGGAAACGGGCGAAGAGGAGACCTATCAAATTGTAGGTTCCCAGGAGGCCAATCCCATGCGGGGCCGCATCTCTGACGATTCTCCTTTCGGCCGTGGCCTGCTTGGCCATGCAGTTGGGGAGACTGTCTCTGTAGAGGCGCCTGCGGGCGTTTTGCAGTTCCAGGTAAAGAGCATTCAGAAGTAAAGAATACAAAAGCGGGGAGGCGGAGAATATGGCAGAGGATACAAGAAACATAGGCGCCACAGAGGAACAGGAGCTGTCCGAGATTTTACAGATTCGGCGGGATAAATTGGCTAAGCTCCAGGAAGAGAACCGGGACCCCTATACCATCACCAAGTTTGAGCGGACCAAATATTCTACAGAGATCTTAGAAAACTTTGATACCCTGGAGAATACAGACGTGGTGGTGGCCGGGCGCATTATGTCCAAACGGGACATGGGCAAGGCCTCCTTTGCCCATATCCAGGACGACCGTGGCCGCATCCAGATCTATGTGAAGATCGATGATGTGGGCGCCGAGATGTACGAGGATTTCCGGAAGATGGATATCGGGGACATCGTTGGTGCCGGCGGTTTCGTGTTTCGTACCCGCCGGGGGGAGATCTCCGTCCACTGCAAGAGCATCAAACTCTTGTCTAAGTCCCTGCGTCCCCTGCCGGAGAAGTTCCACGGCCTCACCGACCGGGAGACCCGGTACCGCCAGCGCTATGTGGACCTGATTGTGAATCCGGAGGTCCGCCGGACCTTTGAGATCCGCACCAAGGCCATCCGTGCGGTGCGGGAGTATCTGGACAACCTAAATTATATGGAAGTGGAAACGCCGGTACTGAATACCATCTCCGGCGGCGCCACCGCCCGGCCCTTTATCACCCATCACAATACCCTGAACATTGATATGTACATGCGTATTGCCACGGAGCTGCACCTAAAGCGGCTGGTGGTGGGCGGCATTGAGCGGGTCTATGAGATCGGACGCATTTTCCGCAATGAAGGGATGGACACCCGGCACAATCCCGAATTTACAACTGTAGAGTTTTATGAGGCCTATGCCGATTACCACGATATGATGGACCGGACAGAGGGGATGATCGTCAAGGCCGCCCAGGATATTTTGGGCACCCTGCAGATCAGTTACCAGGGAGAGGCCATTGACCTGACGCCGCCTTTTGCCCGCCTTACCATGATTGAGGCGGTGAAGCAGTATACTGGCCTGGACTTCAACGTCATTAAGACCGATGAGGAGGCCCGTATCGCCGCCGAATCCATTGGCATCGAGGTCAAAGGGAACGAGACCTGGGGCACCCTGCTGGATGCCTGCTTTGAGGAGAAAGTGGAGGACAAACTGGTACAGCCCACCTTTATCCTGGATTACCCGGTGGAAGTTTCGCCGCTGGCCAAGCGCAGCGTGCGGGATCCCCGGCTGACCGAGCGGTTTGAGCTCTTTGTCACCCGGCGGGAGCTGGCCAACGCCTTCTCCGAGCTAAACGACCCCATTGATCAAAAGGAGCGCTTCCAGCGCCAGATGGACCTGCGTGCAGCCGGCGACGAAGAAGCGGGCATGATGGACGAGGACTTTATCAATGCCCTGGAGTACGGCATGCCGCCCACCGGCGGCTGCGGCATGGGCATTGACCGTCTGGTGATGCTCCTGTCGGACAGCGCCACCATCCGGGATGTGATCTTGTTCCCCACAATGAAACCCTTGAATGGTGTAAAAGACGAAA
>CAZXRD010000021.1:0-17650 GCA_964642465.1 uncultured Oscillospiraceae bacterium
AAAATAGCGCAATAAAATCCCCATTTTGCCTAAATTTCGGCATAGGATCATGAAAGGAGTGGCCCTAGCAATGAGTCAGTATCATGCGGTCCGTTATGGAAAAACATTCTTGGTAGAAGTTTCTGCCGGCGAGGACATTCTCTTAGCTGTGGAAGCAGCTGTGGCAGAAAACCATGTACAAAACGCCGTTTTTCTCTGCGGCATCGGAGACTTAGACTGCTGCGTCTCCCACTTTGCCGCCAAAGATGAAAACGGAAAATATAAGGACTATCTCCTCCAATGGGAGCATACGCCTATGACCTTGTCCGGCGTCCAGGGCTTTATCGAAAAAGGCCGCTGCCACCTTCACGGGGTAATCGGCAATGACAAAGAGTGCTGGACCGTGCATTTCCACGAGGGCTGTATCTGTCTAACAGACTTTCAACTGGTATTTTCCGAGCTGCTGCCGGAGGAGGTCTAATATGCGCTGTACAGAGATGAAACCCGGCCGCCGTTATGACATGGAGCTGGGCTACGGAGAAGATATCAACCAGGCCCTGCGGGATCTGGCGGAGAAAGAGCACATTACCACCGCCGTCATCACCGCCGGCCTCGGTGGGTTTGACCGTTTTGTCCTGGAGTATTCCCACGCCCCCAGCCAGAACTGGAGCGACTGCGTCTTGCAGTTGGCCTCAGTCCAGGGACTGATCATCAACGGGGAGCCCCGGGTCCATGCCGTGGTCACTTTGGACGGCATCACCCGGGTAGGGAAAGTGGCCGACGGCTGCACCCGTTTGTTTTACTGTGAATTAATGGTCCAAGAGCTTTTGCCCTGCTAGAAAGGAGATGGACATGGACGCAAGATTTTATCACACCTATATAGGCACCAACTCCATGCGGGGCAGCCAGGGCATTTACCAGCTTACCATCCGCAAAGACAACTTGGATATGCGGATTGAGAGCAGTTGTCCCGCTAAAAACGGGGATTATATCTGGATTTCCCCCGATCAAAAGACACTTTACGCCGCCTATGAGATCACCTATTTCCAGGGCAAGCCCACCGGCGGAGCCGCCGCCTACCACATTGGGCCGGAGGGGCAGCTGTCCCTCTTAAACGCCCGGAATGTGGGCGGGCAGATGCCCTGCTTCTGTTCCACGGACCAGGCCGGCCGGCACCTGCTCACCTGCAGCTATATGTCCGGCTGCGTCTCGGTTACAGATATTTTGCCGGACGGCTCTCTGGGTGAAAACTGCCAAGTGATCCAACAGCCGGTGCGCCCCGGCTACCACTGGCCCTCCGTCCACAGCGTCTATGAGACGCCGGACGGCCGGTTTATTCTCTCCACCAACGTGGGGCTGGACCGGGTCTTTCTCCACCGGCGCACAGAGGATGGCTGGGAGACAGCCTTTGAGCTGCCGGTACGGGGCCGGCCCCGGCAGGCCGCCTTCTCCCCGGACGGACAGAGGGTCTACGTCTCTACAGAGGCCGGCGGGGAGGTCTTTGTCCTGGCCTACGACCCGGACGGGGCCGAACCCTTGCGGCAACTGCAGTGCATCTCCACCACTCGCCCAGGCTGGTCCGGCCATGCGGAGACGGCGGGCATCAAGCTCTCCCCCGATGGAACACTGCTCTTAGTCGCCAACCGGGCGCCGGAGCTGAACAACCTGGCAGCCTTTGCCGTCGACCCAGAGACAGGGCTACTCACGTTTACGGGGCATGTGCCCCTGCAAGGGATATTCCCCCGGGACTTTGCCTTTACCCCGGACGGACGCTATGTGCTGGTCGGGCTGCAGTTTTCCGACGTTTTGGAGCTGTTTGAAGCGGACTATGCAAACCACACATTAATCAGCCGCAGGGCCGGCTTCCCCATTCCCTGCTGCAGCTGTGTAAAATTCATGCGGGAGGAGGGCTAAGATTATGACAGAACAAGAACTGTTGCTTCGGTTGGACCGGCTGGAGGCCAGAGGGGAGATTGAAAACCTGATGGCCCGCTATCAGCACTACTACACCCTCCGGGACGCTGGGGCCATTTTAGACCTCTGGGCGGAGGATTCCTGCGGGATCACCATAGAGGATCGTTTCTACGGCGTCTATGAGGGGCGCAGCGGCGCCTTCCCCGACGCTGGGATGCGCACCTATTACGACTCCGCCATGGGCTTTGGCTCGACCAAGGACCATCCGGGCAAGCTGGCGGTGTACACCCTCACCACCCAGGCCCTGGAGGTGGCGGCGGACGGGCAGTCTGCCAAGGGCCTGTGGCTGTCCATTGGCGCCGAGGGGGACGGCGGGGAGCTGTCCTACAGCGACATTGGCCGCCCGGATCGGAAGGTCTCCGGCATCCACCTCACCAGCCGCACGGCCGACGGCAAGCGCTACCAGGCTGACTGGGTCTGGCAGAAGATGGCCGTGGACTTCCTCCGCCGGCCGGAAGGTTGGCGGATCTGGCACCTGCATATTTATGATGTGTTCCGCTGTCCCTTTGGCCAAGACTGGGTGACCTTCTCTGCCCAGCGGCCGGACATCAACGAGTTGTGGGCGGTGGAGCGCTGCGCCACTCCCTATGGCAAACCCACTGGCCGGGGCTGCTCCTACCACTGGGAGTACAGCTTGGACAGTATGCCCTCGCCCCTGCCTGTTCCACCTGCTCCTTACGCAGATGAGGACGAGATCGGCCCCTGCTAACCTGATTGCATACAAAAAGGCCCCGGGGCGCTGTGGCGCTCCGGGGCCTTTTTTCTATTGAACTTTTACAGCTTAATATCCAGGTTGGGGGGATAGGTCTCGAACTGCACCTGAGGCGGCACAAAGACCTCCGGCCGCTTGTGGACCTCCAGGTAGCAGCCCAGGATGTCCATATGGTCGGCATATAGACAGGTCTCGGTGGTGTCGATGGTGGCCACCTGACCCTTGGTATAGCCGGCAGCATCCATCCGGGCTTTGACCTCCTCATAGGGCTGCGCCTGCACCAGGGACAGGTGTTGGGCCGAGGAGCCGTAGTTCTTTAAGGTCTCATAGTGGACGCCCTGTTTACTCACCGGCTCCATGATCTCCAGCTGGATGTTCAGCGCATCGCAGATGGCCGCCCGGGTGGCAAAGGTGCCAATGGGCTTGCCGTCCATGACCACGTTCTCCGTCTTCACGTGGTCGCCCCGGCCGCAGTCGCCGAAGTCCAGCAAAATCCAGGGGCCGATGCCGTACTGGTCGTTCATCACCCGGATGGCATGCTCCACATCCTCCACCACGATGCCAATCTGGTCAATATCCGTAAAGAGGGGCGGCGTCTTGGGCTTATCTTCCCGGCCGGGGCCAGGTATGAACATGGGTTTTACATCTGGGAACTGGAAGTCCTCCGGCCGCTTGTGAATCTCCAGGTAGCAGCCCACCACATCCTTGTGGTTGATAAAGGCGCAGGTCTCCGTCGTGTCCACTGTGGCGACCTGGCCGGGCCGGTATCCGGCGGCAGCCATCCGGGCCAGGGTCTCCTCATAATCCCCGTTGTTTATGGAGATGTGCTGGATGCCGGGGCCATTTTCCGCAAGGAAACGGGCAAAAACGCTGTCCCCCTTTTTGGGGGAGATCAGCTCCAGCTGGATGCCGCTGGGCAAATCGCAGACGCAGCAATCGATGGAGTAGGTACCGATCTCCTCTCCGTCCAAAACCACATTTTCAATGGGAATCCAGTTGTCGTTGCCATCCCCGGCGTCCCCGAACTGCACACAGGTCCAAGGGCCGACACCATAGGTGTCACAGAGGAACTTAGCGCTCTCCACAGCGTTGCGTACCACCATGCTCACTTGTTCCACTTGGGTGAATAAGGGCTTTTTGTCCATATGTGTGGTTCACCTTCTCTTCCTGTTATTTTTCGATCATGCATATATGGGAAAATCCCAGTGCGTCGCCGCATTTTCTATATTCTAACAAATTTGTCCCTCCGCCGCAAGGCGGAGGGACAAATTTTTATGCGGATCGGACTGCGATTCCAATTACATGAAGACTTCGCTAATATGTTTTAATTGTTTTAATATCCTTTGACTGCAATAAGAATCGTACTAGCTATTTAGCTAACCTAGGGTAGCTCGGCAATGTATTCATCCACGTTCTCTGCGGTAACCACTTCGATGTCCACAGCGACGTCCTTCTCAGGGGTCTCGCCGATGAGCCACTGATAAGCCAGCTCCACAGTAGCGGTGCCGTACATGTTGCCGTTCAGGGACAGGGTGGCGTCCAGCTTGCCTTCCTTAATCAGGTTCAGCCCCAGCTCATCGCCGTCCTCGGACACGATGTACACATCGTCGAAGTTATAGCCTGCCTGCTCCAGAGCGGAGATAGCGCCGTTAGCCACTGTGTCGGTGGCGCACCAAATAGCGTCAAACTCCAGACCCATGGACAGCCAGTTTTCCATGATGGACATAGCCTGAGACATATCGGCTTCGGGGTTCTCCTCAGCAACGACCTCGATGTTGTTGGCATCAAAAACTTCCTTAGCAGCATCGTTCATCTCCACCAGGCCTTCCTGCTGCAGGTTAGCCAGGAGCATCAGGACCTTGGCCCCCTCACCGCAGTTTTCCACAATCAGTTCGGCCTTGATGCGGCCCTTGTCAGCGTTCTCAACAGTAACAACGGAACTGTACCACCCATCGGGGGCACCGCCCATAACGACTAGGTATACGTCATTCTCTTCGCAGATCTCACACTGCGGACCCATAGCAGAGGGATCAGACGGTACACAGACGATGGCGTCGCAGCCGGAGCTGATGGCGTTTTCAAAGCACGCCTGATAGGCGGTCATATCCTGGTTTGCGTCAAAGCTCTCGTACTCCAGGCCCAGCTCTTCGCAGGTCCGGATGGCGGCCTGGTTGAAGGAGGACTCAAAGCTGGAGTTGACATAGTAAGTTACAATACCGACCTTATATGTCTCGTCGGAGGAGGGACTGGTGGTATCATCGGTGGTATCGGTTTCGACATCACCAGAGGGGCTGGTTGCATCATTCTCATCGTCGCCACTGCTGCAGCCGGCCATCAGGCCGACGCACAGCACCAGGCACAGCAAAAGCGCAAATAATTTTTTCATAGCATCCTCCATAAATATTAAATATTTTTTTCCATGTTTTGAATGCATAAAAAGCATAATATGATTGCAGTCCGTATCCAGGAAATACGCTTATTTAGAGTTGATCTTCTTACGGATCATATCAATGAGTACGGCCAAAACCAGGATCATCCCCTGGACAGTGTTCTGCCAGTATGTGCTGACAGACAACAGCTGCATACCGTTTTTCACCACATAGATAAAGAGAATACCGCAAATCGTACCGGCAACGGAACCGCCACCGCCGCCCAGGCTGGCGCCGCCGATGATGGCGCCGGCGATGGCATCCAACTCGAACCCATCACCACAAGAGGTCTGGCCGGACTGGAGCCGGGCCGTCAGAACCATACCGGTGATGGAGGCCAGGATGCCGCTGTAGATGTAAGCCAGGCACTTGGTCCGTTTGATGTTGATACCGGCTACAACCGCCGCCTGCCGGTTGTTACCGGTGGCAACCATGTGCCGGCCCAACACCGTCTTATTGATCAAGTACCAGGATATGACGCATATAATCACGCAGATGTAAATGGGGACGGGGATGCCGAAGAGGGAACCGCCGCCCAGCCAGAGGAACTCATCGCTCATGTTGTTGACGGCATAGCCCTGGGTAATAACCGTAATGAGACCGCGCAGAGCCTTTTGCATACCTAAGGTAGCCACGAAGGCGGGCAGGCCCCAGTACCCTACAAAAATGCCGTTGACGGCGCCGCAGACGATGCCCACAGCAATGGCCACCAGGACAATCAGCCAGACGTTCATCCCCGCCTTGGCCATGTAAGCGCAGATGATGCCACCCATACCCATGACAGAGCCGGTGGACATATCCATCTCGCCGGCCATGAATACGATCATGGTGCCTACGCCGACGATGATGTAGAACGAAGCATATCGAACCACGTTCCGAATATTGGTGCCCCGCATAAATGTCTCCGGTGCAACAATGCACAGGATGGCCACTGCCAGAATCAGCAACAGGATCGGGCTGGTCCGGTCATCCCGCATCAGCCGTTTTAAAACTTGGTCTTTGCTCTTCTTTGCTTCAACTTTTGTTCCCATGTCTCTCAATTCCTCCTCAGTGGGATCAAACAGCCATATCGCCAGACAAGCCGGCGGCGTAATTCAAGATGATCTCCTGGGTAGCCTCTTCTCGGTCGAAAATCCCGGCCACGGAGCCCTCGTGCATTATTAGGATGCGGTCACTCATTCCCAAGATTTCCGGCATTTCGGAAGAAATCATAATAATGGCCTTTCCCTCTTCCGCCAGCCGGATCATATCCAAATAGATCTCATATTTGGTACCCACGTCGATACCTTTGGTGGGTTCGTCCATAATGAAAATCTCCGGCTGACTCAGCATAGATCGGGCCAAAAGCACCTTTTGTTGGTTGCCGCCGCTGAGCTCGCCCACCGGCTGTTTCTGTCCAGCCGAGCGAATGGAAAAACGGTCGATCTGGCCTTGGACCAGTTTCTTCCCCTTTTTCTTCGACAGGCCAAAGGGGGTGCGGGTCCGCTTCCATACCAGCTGCAGGGTATTGTCATACATGGGCAGACCCAAGAAACAGCCCTTGCCCCGTCGGTCCTCCGTCAGGAAGGCGATCTTGTTGCGAATGGCGTCCTGGGGCCTGTTGATAGAGACCTCTTTGCCGTCAATCCGGATGATACCGGCGCTCTTATGGCGCAGACCAAACAGGGTCTCCATGGTCTCCGAGCGGCCGGCGCCCATCAGGCCCGCCACGCCCAGAATCTCGCCCCGGCGGACGGTGAAACTCACATCGTTGATGACGCCTGGGCAAGTGAGGTTAGAGACCTCCAGCAGGACGTCACCCTTGGCCACTTCCCGCTTGGGATACACATTGGTGAGTTCCCGGCCTACCATCATCCGGACCAAATCGTTTTTGGTCACCTCGCTGCTCAGCTTGGTGTCCACGTACTGACCGTCCCGCATGATGGTGACCTCGTCGGAAATGACAAAGATTTCATCCATCTTATGGGTAATATAGATGAAGCTAGTTCCCTGAGCCTTCATCTGGTTCACAATCCGGAACAGATGGGCACATTCCTCCTCTGTCAAAGCGGAGGTGGGTTCGTCCAAAATAATCAGTTTCGAGTTGTTGGAAAAGGCCTTTGCCATTTCCAACAGCTGTTTCTGGGCTACGCTGAGGAACTGCACCTTATCTTTCGGGTCAATGGCCTTGATATCCAGCGCATCCAGCAATTCCTTGGCTTGGCGGTTCATTTTCCGCTTATCCAGGTAAAGGCCCTTGGCCTTTCGCTGCTCACGGCCGCAGAAAATGTTTTCTGCCACCGTCATAGCCTCCACCGGGTTTAGCTCCTGATAGATCATGGAGATGCCCCGCTGGAGCACTTCCTGGATATTGGAGGGGTTAAACGGCTCGCCATCAAAGATAATCTCGCCACTATCCCGTTTGTACAACCCACTGAGAATCTTCATCAGGGTGGATTTCCCGGCGCCGTTTTCTCCCATCAGGGCGTGGACCGTGCCCCGCCGCACGGTGAGGCACATCTTGTCCAGGGCCACTACACCGGGGAAGGTTTTTGTGACATCCGTCATTTGAAGCAGGACATCGTTTTCCGTCTGTGCCATATGCTTATATCCTCACTCCTTCGTATCCGTGCCTATGTGAAAATTCGAGCTTGCCTAATCTTAATAGGCGTCAACAGGTTTCCAGCCCTCTTCTGCAAAGAGCTTGGGCAGGAAACGGCCCAGATGAGGATACTCCCGCATGTTGTGCATGCAGTTGTTGCGCACATCTTCCAACTTGGTGGGGATGGATACATCCTTCACCAGTTTGTGATTTTCTACTTTGTAGCCGGTCCAGTAGCGGGAGCGCAGCTCCATGCCGCCGGGCACAGGCCGGTAATAGTGCACCACCACCATGGGCGGGCAGCCTTCCTGCAGAGTCGTCGCCGAGCAGAAGGTACCAAAGTTGGGAGCCGTCACAATGTCGTGATCCGCACCCAGATCCTCCAAATGGGTAATGGGATGGGGCTCCATATAGAACCGGGGGCCGCCGACACGAATGCTCTCCTCCAGGAAATCCACAGCGTCCTCTTTCCGCAGCGTATAGTATACGTTGGGATCACAACGACGGGCACGGTCCTCCTCGCTGATGGGGCCGGTGTCCCAGTGCTCATAGGGGTTCCAGATCTTGTAACGCAGGTTGCCGTTGCCTTCCGGAACACTGGGGGGCTTGATGAAGTGCCAGGTAAACCACCAGTCTACCATCTCGGCCGTTACGCCTTCCATGCGCACATAGTTGGCTACAAATCCGGTGCCGTCAGACAACACACAGTAGCCTTGCTCACAGGGGAGGTAGCCGGGCTTAAAAAGATCATTGATGTTTTCGATCCGCAGCACTGTCTCCTCGGGCACAGGTCCGGCGTTCCAGATCTGCATGGACCGGGGATCCGGCTCTTCCATGGGCATGTCAAAGTATTTGCAGTAGCTGAGTGCCCGTTCTTCCGGACACAAGGGCATTTTTTCCGCCATCTATATCCATCCTTTCCGTATCATTTCTGTGCAAACTTGCACAAATTTCATATATACTTTCCCTTAATTCATATCTATATTGTAACATGTTGTTTGGCCCTGTCAATTAACAAAACCTTATTTAATTTATAAACTTTATTAATAAGTTTGTAAAAATTATAGGGGCACTTCGTTTTTTTGATCATTTTCTATAGAACTTCCATCTCTTTTTTGCAGGATTACACAAAGCTTTTATAGCTAAATTTAGCGCTGATATTAGAAATAATTATATAGCACCGCTGTTTTTCCAATATTTTTGTCGCAGAATTTTCTGGATAAACAATTTTTACCATATATACGCACCAAATGGCTGCAGAGATATTTGGTGAAATACACCGCTTAAAAAATGTAATAAAAATTTCGCTTTCGTATAGGGGGCGAATTATGGTATACTATATTCTAGAAATATATTTAAAATTTAACTTTACTTTCTCAAAGCGCAACATTCCTCATGCTGTACACACAGGCCTGTTTTGAACCCAAGGGGGGAGGTGCTTTCCTTGATTGAAACCAAGCAGCTGCGTTATTTCATTGCGGTCGCTGAGTCCTCCAGTTTCAGTAAGGCTGCAAAGAAGCTCTATATCACCCAACCAGCTCTCAGCCAGCAAATCTCTAAATTAGAGGAGGAGCTGGGCGTTGTCCTATTTGATCGGAATACCCGGTTTATCCAGCTGACGGCTGCCGGCCGGGATCTGTACCGCCGTGCCCTGCATCTGCTCCGGGAGCTGGAGAATATGGTGCAGTCCGTCGTCGCCACAGACTCCCTGGGTTTTACCAGCCAGACCATGACCGTCTGCCTGGAAGACGGGATATTCTCCCTGGCATTTGGCGGGGCCTATGACTTTCTGGATACCCTCCGCAATTTCGACCCCTCTTTTACCATCGAATGTGTTCCCGCTGTCTCTTCCAATATTCCCCGCCTGCTCTCCGAGGGGTCGGCGGATTTTGCCGTTGCCTTCTCCGTCAGCGATATGGAGCTCTCCACCAATATAGGGGAACGCTGCTTTTACCGGGGCCGGCTGGCCCTAGCCGTCCCCAATGACTGGGACTTTCCCTTTGGCTCCCCTGAATTTTTCCGTGCGGCCAACGCCTCCACCTTTTATCTCACTGGCGAGCGATCCTATTGGCATGGTGTGGTCATTAGCGCCTTAGCAAAATACCACTTTCATCCCCGCTACATCTCCATTGAAAATGTAGACTCCGCCCTAAACTATGTGACGGCTGGCTCAGGCATGTCCTTTGCCCCGGAAGGGCAGCTTCACGCCATGCTGCGGGCCATGAATGCCCCGTTTTTCCACATTGTCCCTATTCCAGACCCCCTGGTGGAATATCGGGTGTCTGTCCTGTATTCCGTCTTTAACCAGAGTATGCTCCTGCAGCAGATCCTGGACCTTTTACCTCCAACGCCGTCGGAGTTATCCCCCATCCAAAAGGCGGAATTCACAAAAAACTAAATCCTATACAGTCCCTTTGGCCAGCGGACTACTTCCGCTGGCCTTTTTTGTTATAACGGAAAGGTAAAGATTGCAAAACTTATGGATACTTCCGCTTGCCCGGCAATGGGCTTACAATACCAATAGAAAAGCCCACTCGGGCCGGTACGCCCAATGCATTTTATCAAAGAGAAGAAGGCGGTTGCTCATGAGACAAAGTATGGCTATATTGCTGATTTTGGCACTCGCCCTAGGCCTGGCTGCCTGCGGCAGGCCCCAGACACAGGCGCCCCAGGCAAGCGCCAGCCCCTCCCCCAGCCTGGAGCCCAGCGACACACCCCAGCCCTCCGGTTCCCACATTCTGATCGCCTATGCCCCATCGGACCAGGACGACGCCGTAGAGACTGCAGCAACCCTATTGCAGGGCGTTTTGGACGGCGATCTATGGAATATCGCATCCAATCCCCAAGAGGATTTTCAGACCTACGAATACCTGCTGCTGGGCTTTTCCGCCGACAACAGCAGCTTGCCGGCGGCGGTGTCGGCCTTTTTGTCGGAAAACGACTTTGGCGCCCGGACCATCTACCCCTTCGTCTCCGGCCAGGGAAATGACGCCGGAGCAATTTTTGACGCCATTTCCCAGCTCCAGCCCGGCGCCCTGTTAGGGGACAGCGCCCTGCTGTTCACCCGGGACACCCAGGCTTCGTCCATCACCCAGTGGGCCCAGGGCCTGGGCCTGCATCAAACGGATTTTGTCCCGGAGAGCGGCGATGGCAACACCGTCCTCACCGCCACGGTGACACCGGACACCCAACAGGTCCTCTATCTCTGGGAGGAGGGCAACGCCCCGGCTACAACCATATACACCACAAACAACGGGGCCTATTTTGACGACCCGGATTTTCGCCCATATATCACCAGCTTTCCTGTGCCTGCGGGCACAGCGGTCAAAGGCGCTGTGCTTATATGCCCCGGCGGCGCCTTTCAGTTCCGCAGCGACCAGGCGGAGGGCATCGACGTGGCCCAGGCGTTGAGCCAGCTGGGCTACCAGTGTTTCGTCGTGGACTACCGCCTGCGCCCCTACACCCAGCAGGAGGGGGCCCTGGATCTGGCCCGGGCGGTGCGTTTTGTCCGGGCCCACGCAGCAGACTATGGCATTGACCCGGCAGACATCGCCGTTATGGGCTTTTCCGCTGGAGGTATTCTAGCGGGAGAAATGCTTTTACATTTTGACGGCCTGGTGAACGGCACGGCTCTGGACCCGGACTACCAACCGGATGCCCTGGACGCCGTCTCCGCTGACGCCGCCGCCTGCGGTATGATCTACGCCTTCTATGGCCGGCTCAGCGTGGGCACCACGGATGTGGAATTGTTGCGCAGCGGAGCGCTGCCCCCCACGTTCTACTGTTACGGCCCCCGGGATCCCTTTTACAACCAGTTTTTGGCCAACGCCGATGCGGCGGAGACCGCAGGGGTCTCCGTGACACAGCTGGAGCTGCCGGGTATGCCCCACGGTTTCGGCGCCCAGGGCGGGTGGATCCCCAGCTATGACCAGTGGCTGAGCCAGGTCTTTGCAAGCAGCTGATCTACCCCGGATCCCTTGGCGGTGATAACCCTTCGGTTTCTACTGCCTAACGAAGGGAGACTTCTGTTTTCCCCGTCTGTGGGCTACAATAAACGCACAAGGAGATGAAAAGGATGCAAATGCGGACTTTGGGCCAGGACTTGCAGGTCTCCGCCGTGGGCCTGGGTTGTATGGGCTTTTCCCACGCCTATGGTGCGCCTACAGAGGAAGCGGAGGCTGTCCGGCGGCTGCGCCAGGCTGTGGACCTTGGCTACCGTTTTTTTGACACGGCAGAAGTTTACGGCACACCGGATGACCCCCACGCCAACGAGCAGATAGTGGGTAAGGCCTTAGCCGGCTGCCGGAACCAGGTGGTCATTGCCACCAAGTTTGGTCTGCGCTTTGACCTGGAAAGCGGACAATTTCCCTACCCCCTGATCCCCGACGCCCGGCCGGAGGTCATACGGGCCTCTGTGGACGGTTCCCTCCGGCGGCTGGGCACGGACCACATCGACCTGTATTTTCAGCACCGTATCGACCCCAAAATCCCCCCGGAAGTGGTGGCCCAGGTCATGGCAGACCTAATTCAAGCCGGCAAGATCACCCACTGGGGCATTTCCGAGGCCAACGAGGACTATCTGCGCCGGGCCCACGCCGTCTGCCCGGTAACGGCGGTACAAAACCGTTACTCTATGATGGCTCGGCAGTACGAGCCCCTGTTCCTTGTCCTGGAAGAACTGGGCATCGGCTTTGTAGCTTTCTCCCCCATGGCCAATGGGTTTCTCACCGGCCGCTATGGCAAAGGGGCAAAGTTTGATCCCCAGTACGATTACCGGGCTGGCATGCCCCAGTTTACAGAGGCCGCACAGGAACAAAACCGGGGCCTGCTGGAGCTGCTGCGCCGTCTGGCCAGCGCAAAAGGCGCCACACCAGCCCAGATCTCCCTGGCCTGGATGTTGAATAAGCGGCCCTGGATCGTCCCCATTCCCGGCAGCAGAAAACCAGAGCGAATGGCGGAAAACGCCGGCGCTGCAGATATACGGCTCAGCCCGGCAGAACTGCAGACCATCGACCAGGCCCTGGCACATATGGAGATGTCCCCGGTATTTGGCGGGACATCTGTGAAAGAGACCAAAAACCGGTAGACCGGTAAAACTAGAAGGAGGTATCATCATGGAATATGCGGCTTTATACAACGGCGTTCAGATGCCTATGGCGGGCATTGGCACCTTCCTGCTCACCCCGGACGAAGCAGAGGCATCTGTCTGCAGCGCCCTGGCCTGCGGCTACCGTCTCATTGACACCGCCAACGCCTATATGAATGAAAAGGCCGTGGGGCGGGCTATGAAAAAGTCCGGCCTGAAGCGGGAGGAAATCTTTTTAGAGACCAAGCTCTGGCCCAGCTTTTATGAGCAGCCGGACGCTGTGGAGAAAACCCTGGAGCGCCTGGACACAGACTACATCGACCTGCTGCTGATCCACCAGCCCGCCGGCAACTACATTGCCGGCTACCAGCAGATGGAGCGGGCCTATCAGGCGGGCAAGGTAAGGGCCATCGGCCTGTCCAATTTCAATCAGGCCCAGATCCAGGAGATCTTGAACATCTGCCAGGTGTGGCCCGCTGTCCTGCAGACAGAGATCCACCCCTACTCCCAGGAAAAACAGCTGAAAGCCTTTTTGAAAAAGGAACAGATCTACGCCCAGGCCTGGTACCCGCTGGGCCATGGGGACAGGACCTTAATAGAGGAGCCCTTGTTTGCCCAGCTGGGGCAGAAATACGGCAAATCCAGCGCCCAGGTCATCTTGCGCTGGCACATCCAATGCGGCAATATCGTTATCCCCGGCTCCAAAAACCCAGATCATATCCGGGACAACTTTGCGCTCTTTGACTTTGCCCTGACGCCCCAGGAGATGGAGCAGATCGCCGCTTTGGACAAACAGCAGCGTTACTACATCAGCACCCCGGAGATGCTACAAAAATATGTAGAGATGGTCCCTCCTGTGGACACGCAAAAATAACGATCCCTCTCTTTTTTCTCCCCTGTATAGCCTGGGCGTCCCTGCGGCGCCCAGGCGCCCGTGTGCTATGAGCAGGGCGACCGGTTATTTTCTTTTTGAACACATTCTGATAAAATAAACAAAAGAACAGGAGGTGCTCCGGTGCTGCTGAGACAGATGAAATATTTTGTGGCGGTTGTAGACTATAACAGTTTTACCGAGGCCGCCGAGCATTGCTATATCTCCCAATCGGCAATCTCCCAACAGATCCAGGCTTTGGAGCGGGAACTGCAGGTACAGTTGCTCATCCGCAGCAACCGGCACTTTTCCCTCACACCGGCGGGGGAATACTTTTACCAACACAGCAAGTCCCTCCTGGCAGAAGTGGATGCCCTACAACGGGAAACCGTGCGCATCGGCGGCGCCGGTACAACCCGGCTGCGCCTTGGCTATCTGCGCTGCTATGGCGGGCAGGAACTCTATCAAGCTGTGGCCACGTTCTCCGCTTCTCATCCGGAGATCTCCATGGATATTCTCGGCGGTACCCACGAGGAGCTATACGATATGCTCCGCTCGGGCGAGGTAGACGTCATCCTCAGCGACCAGCGCCGGGCGTTTTCTGACGCCTATGTGAATTTTCAGCTTCTGCAATGCAAGTGCTATGTGGAGCTATCCACCCGCAACCCCCTTAGCCAGTTGGACAAGCTGCAGATCAGCCAGTTGCAAAGTTGCACCTGTATTTTGATTTCCTCCAAAGAGCAGCAAGAGGTAGAAGAGGCCTATTACCGGGATACCTTGGGTCTGGGCGGCCACTATCTCTTCGCCGAGAGCCTGGAGGAGGGCCGGCTCATGGCCGTGGGCAACCGGGGCATTCTCCCTATTGAGGCCATCGGCAGTTTGCCGCCCACAGGCACCTCGCTCTGCCGGCTGCCCCTGTTTCGGGGGGAGATGCAGCTCACCCGAAACTACTGTCTGTTTTGGCCCCAGGACCACAGCACCCCTTTGATCCAAGAGTTTGCCCATACGCTGCGGCAACTGATCCAAACAAAAGCTTAACCGGCATACACACCGCAACAAGAGGTTGCGGTGTGTTTCTTATTAGCTTTCCTTATCCAAACGGCCGCAAACAAAAATTGCAGGCCGGAAAAAGGCCGGTTAAAATAAAGTAAGAAACGTAAGAGATGCAATATCAGGCGGCTCGTGCAGCCTCTTTCCAATGCACAGCCCGCAGAAAGGAGTCTATCATGGAACACAGAACGTTGGGCGCATCCCAGCTGCAGGTTTTCCCCATCGGCTTGGGCTGTATGGGCCTCAGCCAAAGCTATCCCCCTTTTCCGGAGAAGAAGACCGCCATCGCCTTCTTACGCAGAGCGGTTGAGATGGGGGAAAACTTTTTTGACACCTCGGAGCTTTACGGCATCTATGCCAACGAAGAACTGGTGGGAGAGGCTTTAGAGCCGGTACGGGACCAGGTCGTCATCACCACCAAGTTTGGCTGGGATATTCAGGACGGCAAATGCCTGGGTCTTGACAGCCGGCCGGAGCGCATCCGGCAGGCAGTAGAGGGTTCCCTTCGGCGGTTACGCACCGACCACATCGACCTCTACTACCAGCACCGGGTTGATCCGGAAGTGCCCATCGAGGATGTGGCCGGCACCATACAGGGCCTGATCCAGGCGGGCAAAGTGCTTACCTGGGGCCTTTCCGAGCCAGGGGTAGAAACCGTCCGCCGGGCCCACAAGGTCTGCCCTGTAACAGCGGTGCAAAGTGAATACTCCCTCTGGTTTCGGGAGCCGGAGCAGGCGCTAATCCCCACACTGGAAGAATTGGGTATCAGCCTGGTCCCCTTCAGCCCTTTGGGCAAGGGGTTCCTCACCGGGACAATCACCCGGAGTCAAACCTTTGCGCAAAACGATATACGCCACGTTATTCCCCGGTTCAATGACCCGGAGAACCTGGCCAAAAACCAGGCCCTGGCAGAGGCCATCCGGACCTTTGCCGCCCAGCGGGCTCTGGCCCCGGCCCAGGTGGCCCTGGCCTGGCTGCTCCATCAAAAGCCCTGGATTATCCCCATTCCCGGCACCAAGACGGAGGACCGGTTGCGGGAGAATATGAGCGCCGCCTATGTCCAGCTGTCCCAGGGGGATTGGCAGGCACTCCAGGAGATCTTAGACAACACCCAGGTATACGGACAGCGCTATTCTGCGGCCCAGCTGCGCATGGTCGGCCGGTAAGACCATTTTCATAGGCAAAATAACCGGGGAGAAGGCCCGGGACACTTGGAACAAACGAGATAGGAGGATGGAAAATGGAGCAATATTTTGGCGCATCTACTCCCAAACTGGGCTTTGGCCTCATGCGGCTGCCTAAGCTGCCCAGCGGCAAAATTGATGTGGAACAGGTGAAGAAAATGGTGGATAAATTTTTGGCCGCCGGCCTCACCTATTTTGACACCGCCTATGTCTATGACGGCGGCGACTCAGAGCGGGCCGCCAAGGCCGCCCTGGTGGACCGCTATCCCCGGGATCGCTTCACCCTGGCCACCAAGCTGTGCGCCTGGATGGGGGCCCACGACGAGAAAAGCGCCAAACAGCAGTTTTACACCAGTCTGGAGCGCACCGGCGCCGGGTATTTCGACTACTACCTGCTCCACGCCCTCCAGGCGGGAAACTACAAGAGCTATGACAAATACCATCTGTGGGACTTTGTGGCTGAGCAAAAGGCAAAAGGCCTTATCCGCCACTGGGGCTTTTCCTTCCACGCCGGGCCAGAGCTGCTGGACCAGCTGCTCACCGCTCACCCGGAGGCGGACTTTGTCCAGCTGCAACTGAACTATGCCGACTGGGAAAACCCCAGCGTCACCGCCCGGGCCAATTATGAGGTGGCCCGGAAACACGGCAAATCCATTGTCGTCATGGAACCGGTCAAGGGCGGCGCCCTGGCCAGCCCGCCTAAGGCTGTCCAGGCGATCTTCCGCCAGGCGGACCCCCAGGCCTCCTTTGCCTCCTGGGCCATCCGCTACGCCGCTTCCCTAGAGGGGATCATCACCGTGCTCTCCGGCATGTCCAACGTGGCGCAGATGGAGGACAACCTCTCCTACATGCGGGACTTCAGGCCGCTAAACGATGCAGAACAGGCGGTAATCCGCAAGGCGCAGGAGGCCTTCCACGGTGTAAAGGCTATCCCCTGTACAGCCTGTCACTATTGCACAGCCGGCTGTCCCATGCAGATCCCCATCCCAGAAATCTTTGCCGCCCGGAATCAGCAGCTGGTCTGGGGCCAGCTAGAGGGCGGTCGCCAGGCCTATGCCCAGGCGGTGGGAGATGGGGCCGGGGCCGACGCCTGTATCGGCTGCGGCCAATGTGAGCGGGCCTGCCCCCAGCAGATCCCCGTCACCCAGTGGCTGAAAGACTGCGCCGCCGCCTTTGCACAATAAAGACATAAGAAAGGAACGGAATACGATGAAACCTGTTATGCTTTTAACCGGCGCCGGACAGATCGGCATGGCCATCGCCCGGCGGCTGGGTGCCGGAAAAAAGATTTTGATCGGCGATAAAAAGTTGGAAAATGCCCAGGCGATTGCCCAGATTTTAAACCAGGCCAGCTTTGACGCCGAGCCTATGGCCATGGACCTCTCTGTGCGGGCGGATATCCAGGCCCTGATCGCCCGGGGGCAGAGCTACGGGCCCATCACTATGCTGGTAAACGCTGCCGGGGTCTCCCCCAGCCAGGCGCCCATCGAGGCTATTTTAAAAGTGGACCTGTACGGCACCGCCGTTTTATTGGAGGAAGTGGGACAGGTCATTGCCCCAGGTGGCGTAGGCGTCACCATCTCCAGTCAGTCCGGCCACCGGATGCCCGCCCTGACACCGGAGGAGGACCGGCAGCTGGCCTGCACACCTACGGAGGAACTGCTCCAGCTCCCGCTCCTGCAGCCGGAGCATATCCGGGACACCCTGCACGCCTATCAGCTGGCCAAGCGCTGCAACGAAAAGCGGGTTATGGCCCAGGCGGTCAAATGGGGGGAAAAGGGCGC
>CAZXRD010000021.1:17750-22036 GCA_964642465.1 uncultured Oscillospiraceae bacterium
GAAAAGGGCGCTTTTATCACTGGGGCGGATTTCCTCATCGACAGCGGCGCCACCGCCTCTTACTTCTACGGCCCCCTGCAGCCGGAGGCCTAATCTACTTGTACAGCCAAAGAAGCGGGACCACCTACTCCGTGGTCCCGCTTCTTTTTATGCCGTAGCATCATATTTAGACACAAACCGCTGCCGGTCATAGGGGATCTGGTCTGCCACGTATCCCTGCCAGAGGGCAATGTTTTCTGCTGTGGCCTCTACGCTGCCATAGAGCTCCGATAAAAGCAAGCTCCCGTCCGACTGGGCATAGGCCATAAACAGGTACCGTTTCCCCACCTCCGGCAGGCCCGTATCCTGCACTCGGTCCGAGGCGTACAGCACCCGGGTGCCATCCGGCAAGATTCCGCCGTGCTTGCTGCAAGTGACCTCTGGGACAAGTGCCCCTTTTAGGTTCTGTTCCACCTGGATGGTATACTGGCTCTTGTCATCCTCCAGGGTAACAGCCACATCCGCTTCCAGCACACGGCCTACAAATACATAATCTACGGTTCCCACATACTGGCGGAGGTCCGTCTCATCTATAGCCAGAAGCACATGGGTGTACTGGGTCTGTTCATTCCAGCTTACTTCCCCGCTCGCACAGGCCGGCAGCAGGGCCAGGAGTATACACAAAACCAGCCCCCGCCCGAGGCGCCTGATCATCTTTTTCCCCATAGAAATGCCCCCTTCCTTCTACCCTATAAGACGGAAAAGTTCGTCTCATGGTCGCAGCCCTCCCGGGCATTTCTTGCGTCCCTTGCGCTTTTTTCCACCGGAGGCTATAATGGAGGCAGTTTGGATGAGGAGGGCTTTTTTTGACAGACCAACAGGCATCTGCATTTTGGAGCCGGCCACGGAACCGGCTTTTGGGGGTTTTGATCTGCACACTGCTCTGGGGCAGCGCCTACCCGGCGGTCAAGGTGGGCTATCAGCTGTTTGCCATCCCCTCCACCGCCGTCAGCTCCCAGCTGCTGTTTGCCGGGCTGCGCTTTTTCCTGGCAGGGGTACTGGTTACCGCTTTTCACGCCCTGCGGCAAAAGCGGCTTGTCCTGCCCCGCAAAGGGGATGCCAAAGGCATCCTTTCCCTGGGGCTGGTACAGACGGTGCTCCAATACCTGTTTTTCTATATCGGCATGTCCCGGACCTCCGGCGTACGGGGGGCCGTTTTGAACGCCATGAGCAGTTTCATTATGGTGATCTGCGCTGGCATCCTATACCGGAAAACCGACCGGCTCACTTGGCGGAAAGCCGTTGGCTGCATATTGGGCCTAGGGGGCATCTGCCTGGCCAATTTGGGGGGCGGCTTCGGCCAGGAGCCGGTGACCCTCACGGGGGAGGGCTTTGTCCTTCTCTCTGCCGCCGCCATGGCTGCCGGGGGTTTGCTCAGCAAGCTATGCACCCAGGGCCGGGACACCATGACCATCACCGGCTGGCAGCTGATGCTGGGCGGCGCCATTCTCCTGGCTGTCGGCATCTGCACCGGCGGAAGCTTTGGCGCTGTGGAGCCGGCAGGCATCCTCCTTTTGATCTACATGGCGTTCCTCTCCGCCGTGGCGGTCTGCCTGTGGACGGCGCTTCTGAAGGATAACCCGGTGAGCTCCGTATCCGTGTATAATTTCCTGGTCCCCCTATTCGGTACACTGTTTTCCGGCATCTTCCTGGGAGAAGAATTCCTCACACTGCCGGGCCTGGCGGCACTGATTTTGGTCTGCGCCGGCATCTACATTGTGAACTGGAGCCCCAAAGAAAAATCGCCCCAGGGATAAAAGGGTCAAAAGGAAACAGCTTCAGGGAAAATCTCAAGATCCAACCGGCTCTTTCGAGCATGTATAACCCTCTCTGTAAAAAGAGGTCAAAAAAGCTGTTCCATTTTACTTTCCCGCTGGTTTATCAATGTATTTTGCAGTTAAATGCTCCATATTGAGTTCGTATGCACAAATAGAGTCCTTTGCATAGGGAATACCATTTTTAGCACTATCCCATGCCATTTTGGGAATGAATTTTTCAATCATTTTCTCCAAAACTTCTTCCCGCTTTTCTGGAACACATCTAGCCGTTCCAAAGAAAATGGCGCTTTTACATTTTATCCCATCCTCTGTCTCAATAACTGTAAAGCATATTTTGGGATTGCGTTCCAAGCAAGAAGTCTTATACCCGCCTTCAGCCGTACTGTGAAAGTAAAGACAATTCCCTATAATCACATAATGAAGCGGAATGCCATAGGGATATTCATCGTCACCCATGACGGACATAACCCCAAACTTTCCATTTTTCAGTATCCTCATTGCTTCTTCTGTCGTCAGTTCACGGTCTTTTCTACGCATTTCTTTTCTATTCATCTGGTATTTCTCCTTCAAGTTGACAGTTTTAAATGCTATAGGTATAATGCGAATGCAACATATGTTGCATTCGCATTATACTTTTAATCGAACTGCCACACAAGAGGTTAAGGTTTAATTGCAACACGAAAGAGGTGCCTGTTGCTTTATGAGAAGAAAAAACATGACCAAGCAAATGATGAAAGCATACATGTCCGAAAGTCTTCTACTGCTCATGGGCAAGAAAAAGTATGCTGAGATTACAATTGCAGAAATCACAGAAAAAGCAGGCGTAAATCGTTCTACCTATTATCGCAATTTTACCAGCAAAGAGGATATAATAAAATTTTATCTTGAGCAGATCATGAACGATTACCTTGCAGAATATGAAACGATGGAAAACAAGTCTTTTGAGATATACATACGCACGATATTTCATCAATTTTACAAGCATAAATCCACGTTACTGATGATTTATCAGAACAATTTGTCCTATCTGCTTTTAGAGGTGTTAAATAACACATTTAAACAAAGGCTGTCCTCCAAATGGGAAGACAAGAAGAATATATATCGAATATATTATCACATCGGTGGAATATATAATTTTTTTATGCTCTGGCTTTCTTCTGGTATGGAGGAAACGCCAGATGCATTAACCAGAATAACTGTTTCCATGTTTTCTAAAGACGCTAAACCCGTTTTATATGAATAAAGGTTGTGAAACTGATTGTGTAAAAAAAGGGGGCGGGCATTTGAAATGCCCGCCCCCTTTTTCGGCGCTTTTAGAAGTATTTGTTTAGGATCTCCTGGGCGGCTTCCACATTTTCCGCCACGCACAGCACCACATAGCTGTCGTTGGAGACCACGATGGCCTCCTCCAGTTTCGGCACTTCTTCCGGCACATAGTTGGCAAAAGACTGGCTCTGCACCTCTACCCGCTGGTTGAAGGCGTTCACCGCCGCATCCACATCGGTAGTCTGCACGATGGCCAGCTCGTCTGCCGTTGCCCCGGTGGAGAAGTAGAACACAGAGGACTGGCTGTCCACACCAGCATTCTCCAAGAAGTAGATGGGCAGGGCCGCTGCGGCATCCACCTGGGTCATAATATCCCCGAAGACGCTGGGATCCAAAAGCTCCTCAGCCAAAGCGGCGGGAGATTCAATCTCCGCCTTCTCATCGCCGCCGCCACCGCAGCCGGCAAACAGCATGACCACCAAAACAAAAACAAGTGCCAAAGTCCATTTCCGCATTACGTTTCTCTCCTTTTTTGTCTTTCCCATCAGCCGTTATCCGCCACTGTGTGGGTCCGCAGGTATTCCAGCCACTGCTCACAGTAGGGTTTGGTCAGATGTATTCCGTCGGTAGAGGCGTCCGCCGGCAGGCAGCCGTCGGCATCGGCCACAGCGGAATATGTATCGATGTAGTGTATACGCCCTTTTCCTCACAGATCTGGGCAATCCGCTCATTAAAAGCCTGGACATTGGTGTTGTTATACACCGAGCTGGAGGCGGATTTTTCCGCAGATACAGGCATGACTGCCTGGAGGTAAATGATGGCGTCCGGCTGAATAGATTTTACCGTATCCACCAGCTTGCTATACAAATTATAGTAGGAATCCACGGGATAACCCATCTCATTGATGCCAAGCATTATGTATACCTTTGCATAGCTCTTCCAAGACAGGGCCTCGATAATGGTATAGGCGTTCCCATCTGCTGTGCGGACAGCCGGCGTGGTATAGATATTGTCCACAGAAATACTCTGGGTGGCGAAAATATCCGCTGTGGTCAAGCCGCTATATAGGCGGAATCCGTCGGTTCGGGAATCGCCGATAAAGACAGCGTCAGAAAAGTAATCGTCGTCCACCCGAGGGCTTTCCGGTACGGCCCCGTTATAGGCATGCCCAGTAAACCCCGTGGTGGGGCTGGGGTCCACACT
>CAZXRD010000022.1:0-21412 GCA_964642465.1 uncultured Oscillospiraceae bacterium
GCCGCTGCCCACCACATCCGGCGTCACCACGCAGTCCGGGCTGTAGCCGGCGGCCGCCGCCCGGGGGGCGACCTGTTCCATGATCCGGCTGTTGTAGCCGGTGGTGGAGCCGATTTTCAGGCCCAGCTCCCGCAGCTTGGCCACCGTATCCACCACGCCGGGGATGGGGGCGCTGTAGTCCGCCACCACCTGGTATAAGATCCCCTCAAAGGTCTCGTACAGGTCGTTTACATCCGCCTCTGTCCAGGCCCGGCCGTAGCGGGCCTGCCACTGGGCGCTGCCGGCCTCCCCGGAGAGGAGGGTGCGGATATGGGCCTTTTTCTCCATGCCCATGGGCCGGTCGATCTCCTGGCGGCTGAGTGTGATGCCCGCCTGGGCAAAGACCCGGCTGAACACTTCGCTGGGGGCCAGGGAGCCGTAGTCCACCGTGGTCCCCGCCCAGTCAAAGACGGCCATTTGGATGCTGTGTTTGTGCGCCATTGCACATACCCCGCTTTCCTTTTGTAGGCGGCCTGTGCCGGCCGCCTACCTTATATAATATATAGTATCCCGATTATACCCCTTTTCCATTCCCGGTTGCAAGGGGCGCCTTGGGGAAAAGGCGGCCCTGGACTACCACATCTTGTGGTCACCCCAGACGAAAAAATCAATTGCGCAAAATCACGAAAAAAGGGGCAAAAATTTTTACAAAAAGACAAGAAAGGATATTGACATACTGCCCGCATTTTGATATTCTACTAAAGCGCCTTGAAAAGCAGGCGCAAAATGCGATGAAGCAGGAGATTGCGGCGCCTCGCCGGTCACTTCTGCGGAGTATGTCCGTAAATCGGGCGGCTGAGAGAGATTCTGTACGGCGTATATCGCCGGGAACAGAGAGGAACCGGCCGGAAACTGCCGGTTTGATTTTTGGGCCCGGAATGATACGCACGGCTAAGCGTATAGAAAATCTTTCACCCGTACGGACCATGTCGGCGGCTGTGTGCCGCCCCCAAAAAACGTACGAAAATAGGAGGAATCTCAATGGCAACCGCAACCAAGAAAATGATCCGCATCCGGCTGAAGGCCTATGACCACCAGCTCATCGACCAGGCGGCTGAAAAAATCGTAGAGACCGCCAAGCGCACCGAGGCGAAGGTCTCCGGCCCCGTGCCCCTGCCCACCAAGAAGGAAATCGTCACCATCCTGCGGGCGGTACACAAATATAAAGACAGCCGGGAGCAGTTTGAGCGCCGCACCCACAAGCGGCTCATCGACATCCTGAGCCCCACCCAGAAGACTGTAGAGGCCCTGATGGCCCTGGAAATCCCGGCGGGCGTGGAGATCGAGATCAAGCTGTAAGCGCACCAATATTGTTTTCACCCAATGCCCGTCATCTTGCGGGGCGGGCGGGTCAAGTTGGGCCTTTGGCTCAACCAATAACCTTAAAGGAGGACATACCACATGAAGAAGGCAATCATCGGCAGAAAAGTCGGCATGACGCAGATCTTCGATGAGGCCGGCCGGGTCATCCCCGTCACGGTCATTGAAGCTGGCCCCTGCGTCGTGGTGCAGAAGAAGACTGTGGAAAAAGACGGCTACAACGCCGTACAGCTGGGCTTCTCCGACCAGATCGAGCGGAAGCTCACCAAGCCGGAGCGTGGCCATTTGGAAAAGGCCGGCGTTCCCCTGAAGAAACACCTGAAAGAGTTCCGCCTGGAGGATTGCGACGGGCTGAACGTGGGCGACGAGGTCAAGGCGGATGTCTTTGCTGAGGGCGACTATGTAGACGTCACCGGCATCTCCAAGGGCAAAGGCTACGCCGGCGTTATCAAGCGCTGGGGCGCCCAGCGGACCCCCACCAGCCACGGCGGCGGTCCTGTCCACCGGCACGCCGGTTCCATGGGCTCCGGTACGGACCCGTCCAAAATCTTCCCCGGCAAGATCGGCGCCGGCCACATGGGCGCCGAGCAGGTCACCGTCCAGAACCTGGACGTGGTGAAGGTTGACCCGGAACTGAACATGATCGTGGTCCGGGGCGCCATCCCTGGCCCCAAGGGCGGTATCGTCTATGTGAAGAACACGGTGAAGAACAACCGGGTGAAAAACTCGGTGGTCACCGTGAGCACCAACCCCCAGAAGAAATCCGCCAGAGGCTAAGAAAGGAGAGAGTTAAATGCCTACAGTTAAAGTATACAACATGGCTGGCGAGGTTACCGGCGAAGTCGAACTCTCCGAAGCTATTTTTGGCATCGAGCCCAATGCTGTGGTGCTCCACACCGTTGTGAAGAACCACCTGGCCAACCGCCGGCAGGGCACCCAGAGCGCCCTCACCCGTGCAGAGGTCTCCGGCGGCGGCATCAAGCCCTACCGGCAGAAGGGCACCGGCCGTGCCCGTCAGGGCAGCACCCGGGCTCCCCAGTGGACCCACGGCGGCATCGTGTTTGCCCCCAAGCCCCGGGATTACAGCTATCGCCTGAATAAGAAAGTCAAACGCCTGGCCCTGAAGAGCGCCCTCTCCCAGAAGGCCGCCGCCGGCGAGATCGTGGTGATCGACGATCTGCAGCTGAGCGAGATCAAGACCAGCGCCTTCAAAAAGTTCTTAGACGCCGTCCAGGTAGAGGGCAAGGCCCTTGTGGTCACGCCGGAAGTCCGGGAGACCGTTGTGAAGAGCGCCCGGAACATCCCCGGTGTGAAGACCACCCTGGCCACCATCCTGAGCCCCTATGATGTCCTGAACTGCAAGAAGTTCGTGGTGGACAAGGCGGCCCTGGCCAAGATTGAGGAGGTGTACGCATAATGAAGTCCGCATACGACATCATTTTACGTCCCATCATTACCGAGCAGTCTATGGAAGCCATCGACATCAAAAAGTATGTCTTTGAAGTGGCCCCCGATGCCGGGAAGATTGAGATCAAAAATGCGGTGGAAGAGATCTTCGGCGTAAAGGTCGCCAAGGTGAACACCGTGAACATGCAGGGAAAGCAAAAGCGCACCGGCCGTTACCCCATGGGCCGCACCGCCGCCTGGAAAAAGGCCGTGGTAAAGCTGACGCCGGACTCTAAGACCATCGAATTCTTCGAGGGAATGGTATAAGGAGGAAATGAGAAATGTCCATTAAAACTTATAAACCTACCACTCCGTCGAGAAGACATATGACCGTCTCCGGCTTCGACGGAGTCGATAAGAAGGCCAAGCCGGAAAAATCCCTGACGGAAGTGCTGAAAAAGCACGCCGGCCGCAACAGCTATGGCCGCATCACCGTCCGCCATCAGGGCGGCGGCAACCGGCGGAAATACCGCATCATCGACTTCAAGCGCAACAAGATGGATATGCCCGCCACCGTGCTCCGCCTGGAGTACGACCCCAACCGCAGCGCCAACATCGCCCTGGTGGAGTACACCGACGGGGAGCGGCGCTACATCCTGGCCCCTGTGGGCCTGAACGTGGGCGACACCGTGCTGTCCTCCGCTTCGGCGGATATTAAGCCCGGCAACGCCCTGCCCATCTCCAGCATCCCCGTGGGTACCTTTATCCACAACATCGAGCTGTACCCCGGCAAGGGCGCCCAGCTGGTCCGGTCCGCCGGTGTGGCGGCCCAGCTGATGGCCAAGGAGGGCGACCTGGCCCAGGTCCGTCTCCCCTCCGGCGAGTACCGCTATATCCGTATGAACTGCATGGCCAGCATCGGCCAGGTGGGCAACATTGACCACGGCAACATCTCCATCGGCAAGGCCGGCCGGAAACGCCACATGGGTTGGCGGCCCACCGTCCGCGGCTCTGTCATGAACCCGGTTGACCACCCCCACGGCGGCGGCGAGGGCAAGAGCCCCATCGGCCGTCCCGGCCCTGTGACCCCTTGGGGCAAACCCACCCTGGGTTACAAGACCCGGAAGACCAAGAACCCCACGGATAAATTCATTGTCAAGCGCCGCAACTCTAAGTAAGCGAAGGAGGCAACTGAGACATGAGTAGAAGTATTAAAAAAGGCCCCTTCGCAGCGCCGGAGCTGCTGAAGCGGGTTGACGAGATGAACCAGAGCGGCGAGAAGAAGGTCCTGAAGACCTGGAGCCGCGCCAGCACCATTTTCCCGTCCTTTGTGGGACACACCATTGCCGTCCATGACGGCCGGAGACATGTGCCGGTGTACATCACCGAGGACATGGTAGGCCATAAGCTTGGCGAATTTGCCCCCACCCGCACGTTCCGGGGCCACGCCGGCAGCAAGACCGGCAAGTAAGGAGGATATGCATAATGGAAGCAAGAGCTGAACTAAAGTATGTCCGCATATCGCCCCGTAAGGTGAAGATCGTCTGCGATCTCATCCGCGGCAAAGACACCAAGACGGCCGCCGCTCTGCTGATGCAGACCCCCAAGGCCGCATCCGAGCCTATGTTAAAGCTCTTAAAGAGCGCCGTTTCCAATGCGGAAAACAACCACAACATGGACCCTGACAACCTTGTGGTATCCGAGACCTACGCCAACGCCGGCCCCATCCTGAAGCGGATCATGCCCCGGGCCCAGGGCCGGGCCTACCGGATCAACAAGCGCACATCCCATGTCACCATTGTTGTGAAAGAAAAGGAATAGGCGAGGAGGTAGAGTATGGGACAGAAAGTAAATCCCCACGGCCTGCGCGTGGGTGTCATTAAAGACTGGGATTCCCGCTGGTACGCCCGTGACGATAAAGTGGGCGACCTGATTGTAGAGGATTACAAGATCCGGAAATATCTGAAGAACACCCTCTACTCCGCCGGCGTTCCCAAAATCGAGATCGAGCGGGACAGCGCCAAGGTGCGCATCTATCTCCACTGCTCCCGGCCCGGTGTGGTCATCGGCAAGGGCGGCACGGAGATCGAGCGGATCCGCCTGTCTGTAGAAAAAATGATCGGGAAGCCTGTGGTCCTCTCCATTGTAGAGGTCAAGACCCCCGATACCAATGCCCAGCTGGTGGCCGAGAACATCGCCGCCCAGTTGGAGAAGCGCATCGGCTTCCGCCGTGCCATGAAAAACGCCATGAGCCGGGCCATGCGCCTGGGCGTCAAGGGCATCAAGGTCACCTCCTCCGGCCGCCTGGGCGGCGCTGAGATCGCCCGGAGCGAGAGCTACCACGAGGGGACCATCCCCCTGCAGACCCTGCGGGCGGACATCGAGTACGGCTTTGCCGAGGCCAATACCACCTACGGCAAGATTGGTGTGAAGGTTTGGATCTACAAGGGCGAGATTCTGAATCAGACCCTGCGGACCACCCCCCGCACCATGGATACCAGCCGGCCCCCCAGAGAGCGCCGGAACAACGACCGGAGAGGCCCCCGCTCTGGCGGGAACCGCCCCTTTGGCCAGCGCCCCTACCAGAACCGGCAGGGCGGCCAGGGCGGCTACAACCGGAACCCCGGTCAGGGAACCCCTAGGGAAGGAGGCAACAAATAATGCTGCTGCCTAAGAGAGTAAAATACCGCAGAGTCCAGAGAGGCCGCATGAAAGGCAAGGCCACCCGGGGCAACACCGTCTCCTACGGGGAGTACGGTCTCCAGGCTGTGGAGCCCGGCTGGATCAAGAGCAACCAGATTGAAGCCGCCCGTATCGCCATGACCCGGTACACCCGCCGTGGCGGTAAGGTGTGGATTAAGATTTTCCCCGACAAGCCCGTGACGGAGAAGCCCGCCGAGACCCGTATGGGTTCCGGTAAAGGTTCTCCCGAGTACTGGGTAGCGGTGGTAAAGCCCGGCAGAGTGATGTTTGAGATCGCCGGCGTCCCGGAAGAGACCGCCCGGGAGGCCCTCCGTCTGGCCAGCCACAAGCTGCCTGTTAAGACCAAGTTTGTAAAGCGCGAGAGCGAGAGCGAGACAGGTGGTGAATAAGATGAAGGCAAACGAGGTACGTGAAATGAACGCCACTGAGCTGGAGGCCAAGCTGGCGGAGCTGAAGAAGGATCTGTTCTATCTCCGGATGCAGCACGCCACCAACCAGCTGGATAACCCTGTTAAAATATCCGCCGTGAAACGGGATATTGCCCGAGTCAAAACCATAATGTGCGAAAAACAACTCGAGGGTTAGGAGGTAAATCGAAATGAGCGAAATGAGAAAAGCTTCCAGAAAGACAAGGGTTGGCAAAGTGGTTTCCGACAAGATGGACAAGACGATCGTGGTAGCGGTGGCGGACCGTGTGGCCCATCCCCTGTACAAGAAGATCATCAAACGGACCTACAAGCTCAAGGCCCACGATGCAGACAATGTCTGCGGCATCGGCGACACCGTCCGTGTGATGGAGACCCGTCCCCTGTCCAAGGATAAGAGATGGCGTTTGGTAGAAATCATCGAGAAGGCTAAGTAAGGAGGCTGACCAATGATCCAACAGGAATCTTATTTGAAGGTCGCCGACAATACCGGCGCCAAAGAGATCAAATGCATCCGTGTCCTGGGCGGCAGCAAGCGGAAGTACGGCAACATCGGCGATGTAATCGTCGCCTCCGTGCGGAAAGCGGCCCCCGGCGGCACTGTGAAAAAAGGCGAGGTGGTGAAAGCGGTTATCGTCCGCTCCGCCAAAGGCGTACGCCGGGCGGACGGCACCTATGTCCGCTTTGACGAGAACGCCGCCGTCCTGATCCGGGACGACAAGAACCCGAGAGGCACCCGTATCTTTGGGCCAGTCGCCCGGGAACTGCGCGACAAGGACTACATGAAGATCCTGTCCCTCGCTCCGGAAGTAATATAGGAGGGTATGGAAGATGAATATTAAAAGAGACGATACGGTAATCGTCCTGTCCGGCAAGGACAAGGGCAAGCGGGGCAAAGTGCTCTCCGTGGACCCCAAGGGCGGCAAAGTGATCGTAGAAGGTATCGCCGTGATCAACCGGCACACCAAGCCCCGCAAGCAGGGGGACGAGGGCGGCATCATCAAGAAAGAGAGCCCCATCTACGCCTGCAAAGTGATGCGGGTCTGCCCCAAGTGCGACAAACCCACCCGCGAGGCGCACAAGATCGTGGACAACAAAAAAGTCCGGGTCTGCAAAAAGTGCGGCGCAGAGATTTAAGGGAGGAGGGACTTAAGATATGGCACCGAGACTGAAAACCAAGTACAAAGACGAAGTCGCCCCCGCCCTGATGAGCAAGTTCCAGTATAAGAGCGTGATGCAGATCCCCAAGATCGAGAAAGTGGTCATCAACGTGGGCTGCGGCGACGCACGGGACAACGCCAAGGCCATTGACGCCGTGGTGAAAGACATCTCCGATATCTCCGGCCAGCACGCCGTTGTCACCCATGCCCGGAAATCCGTGGCAAACTTCAAACTCCGTGAGGGCATGGCCGTAGGCGTGAAGGTCACCCTCCGTCACGACAAGATGTGGGAGTTTTTGGACCGCTTCCTGAACGTGGCCCTGCCCCGTGTCCGTGACTTCCGGGGCGTGAACCCCAACTCCTTTGACGGCCGCGGCAACTACGCCGTGGGCATCAAAGAGCAGCTCATCTTCCCGGAGATCGACTACGACAAGATCGAGAAGATCCGGGGCATGGATATTGTCATCTGCACCACCGCAGAGACCGATGAAGAGGCCAGAGAGCTGCTCACCCTGATGGGCGTGCCCTTTATGCAGGCATAGGAGGAAGATGGAATGGCGAAAAAATCTATGATTTTAAAACAGCAGCGGGAGCCCAAGTTCTCTACCCGGCACTACAACCGCTGCAAGATCTGCGGCCGGCCCCACGCTTATCTCCGGGACTACGGCGTTTGCCGTATCTGCTTCCGGGAGCTGGCTTATAAGGGCCAGATCCCCGGCGTGAAGAAGGCGTCCTGGTAAACCGCAGCATCAGCCAAGGATGGCGAAAGGCCCCGTCCAATTTCCGGCGTCCCCGGCCATTGGCGTGGAACCTCGCCGCCTAAACCGCTCCGGCGGTAACTCTAATAAGGAGGAACATTCATGCAGATTACAGATCCCATTGCCGATATGCTCACGCGGATCCGCAACGCCAACTCCGCCAAGCATGACACGGTGGACATCCCCGCCTCCAAGATGAAAAAGCGCATCGCTGAGATCTTGCTGGACGAGGGCTACATTAAAAATTTCCAGGTCATCGACGATAACGCCCAGGGCGTGATCCGGGTGACCCTGAAGTACAACACAGGCAAGGAAAAGGTCATCTCCGGCCTCCGCCGGGTGTCTAAGCCGGGCCTGCGGGTCTATGCCGGCGCCGACGAGCTGCCCCAGGTGCTCCGTGGCCTTGGCATTGCCATCATTTCCACATCCAAGGGCGTCATGACCGACAAGGAAGCCAGAAAGGCCCACGTCGGCGGCGAAGTCCTGGCATTTGTATGGTAAGGGGGAAGAGGATATGTCTAGAATAGGAAGAGCACCCATTACCATTCCGGCAGGCGTTGAGGTCCAGGTTGCCGAGGGCAACGTGGTCACCGTCAAGGGCCCCAAGGGCAGCCTGACCCAGACCATGCATCCGGACATGCAGATCGCCGTTGACGGCGGCGTTGTCACCGTCAGCCGCCCCACAGACGACAAGGAGCATCGCTCCCTCCACGGTTTGACCCGGAGCCTGATCGCCAACATGGTCCAGGGCGTGTCCCAGGGCTACCAGAAAGAGCTGGAGGTCAACGGCGTGGGTTACCGTGCCGCTAAGGAAGGCAACAAGCTGGTGATGAACCTGGGCTTCTCCCACCAGGTCACGGTGGAGGAGATCGACGGGATCACCATTGAAGTGCCCAGCGCCAATAAGATTGTCATCCACGGGATCGACAAGCAGCTGGTGGGCCAGTTTGCGGCGGACGTCCGCAAGAGACGGCCTCCGGAGCCCTATAAGGGCAAGGGCATCAAGTACGCAGATGAGGTCATTCGCCGCAAAGAAGGCAAGACCGGTGCAAGATAAAAGGAGGTGTGCCTAAATGATTAAAAGACCGAATACCAACGCCCAGCGCATCAAGCGCCACAAGCGGGTAAGAGCAAAAATCTCCGGCACGCCCGAGACGCCCCGTCTCAACGTGTTCCGGAGCGAGAAACACATCTACGCACAGATTATCGACGATGTGGCCGGCACCACCTTGGTGTCCGCCTCCTCCATCGAGAAGGACTTTGAAGGGCCCGGCAGCAACTGCGAAGCCGCCCGGAAAGTCGGGAAACTGGTTGCCGAGCGCGCCAAGGCAAAGGGTATCGAGACCGTGGTCTTTGACCGGGGAGGATACATCTACCACGGGCGTGTGAAGGAACTTGCAGAGGGCGCCCGTGAGGGCGGGCTCCAGTTTTAAGGGGAGGAGGAAACAACATGGCTTATAACAACAACAGAGACAGACGGGAAGAAGCCCAGTCTGAATTCACCGAAAAGGTTGTTTCCATCAACCGGGTCTCCAAGACCGTAAAGGGCGGCCGGATCATGAAATTCTCCGCTCTCTGCGTCATTGGCGACGGCAAGGGCCGGGTCGGCTACGGCCTGGGCAAGGCTGGCGAGGTCTCCGAGGCGATCCGCAAGGGCATTGAGGACGCCAAGAAGCACATCGTCACCATCACCCTGTCCGGCACCACCATTCCCCATGAGACCATCGGCACTTTTGGTGCCGGCCGGGTGCTCATGAAACCGGCAGCCCCCGGTACCGGCGTAATCGCCGGCGGCGCCGTGCGTGCTGTGGTGGAAGCGGCGGGCATCCAGGACATCCGGACCAAGTGCCTGCGCAGCAACAACCCCCAGAACGTAGTGGCCGCCACCATGGCCGGCCTGCAGTCCCTGCGGGACGCCGAGCAGGTGGCCAAGATCCGGGGCAAGGCTGTGGAAGAAATTCTAGGTTAGGAGGCGTGTGCAATGGCGAATCTGAGAATCAAGCTGGTCAAAAGCTTAAACGGCAGACTGGATAAGCATATTGCCACTGCCAATTCTTTGGGGCTGCGGAAGATCGGCAGCGAGACTGTACAGCCCGACAATGCCCAGACCCGGGGCAAGATCGCCCAGATCGGCTATCTGCTCCAGGTTTCTGAGGAAAAGTAAGGAGGTGCAGGGAATGAACTTACACGAACTTTCTCCGGCGCCTGGTTCCACCCATGTGGGCAAGCGCAAGGGCCGCGGCCCCGGCACGGGCAACGGCAAGACCGCCGGCAGAGGCCACAAGGGCCAGAAGGCCCGCAGCGGCGGCGGTGTCCGGGTAGGATTTGAGGGCGGCCAGATGCCCCTTGCCCGCCGGATCCCCAAGCGTGGCTTTAACAACATCTTTGCCAAGCCTTTGGAGGCGGTGAACGTTTCCGCCCTGGAGCGCTTTGACAACGGCGCAGTGGTAGACGCCCAGGCCCTTTTGGACGCCGGTGTTCTGTCCAAGTGCCAGTACGGCGTGAAGATCCTGGGCAATGGGGAGCTCACCAAGAAACTCACCGTCCAGGCCAAGAGCTTTTCCGCTTCCGCCAAAGAAAAGATTGAAGCGGCAGGTGGAAAGGCAGAGGTGATCTAAGTGTTTAAAACGATCCGGAATGCGTGGAAAATCGAGGAGCTGCGGAAGCGGATTATCTTCACTTTGCTGATCATCCTGATCTACCGCATTGGCAACTCGGTCCCCGTACCTTACGTGGATACGACGCTGCTCCAGGAGTATTTTGCAAGCCTGCAAAACACGGTGTTGGGTCTTTATAACACGATCTCCGGCGGCGCATTTTCCAGCGCCACCATCTTTGCCCTATCTATTCAGCCTTATATCAACGCCTCCATTATCATCAACCTGCTGTGTATCGCCATTCCGGCTCTGGAACGGCTGCAGAAGGAAGGCGGCGAGGAAGGCAAACGGAAAATCGAGCGCATCACCCGGTATACCACGGTGGGCATCGGCCTGCTCCAGGGCTTTGCCTACTACATCATGATCAGCACCAACGACATGTTGGCCGTGACCGGCGTGTGGCCGGCCCTGGTGATTATCGCCACCTTCACCGCTGGCGCATCCCTGCTGATGTGGTTGGGTGAGCAGATCACCGAGTTCGGTATCGGCAACGGTATTTCCATCATCCTGTTCGTGGGTATTGTGTCCCGGTTCCCCAGCTCTGTCATCACCATGGTGTCCAACATCATGAACGGCACCCTGGCCTGGTGGGTCCTGGCGCTGACCATCATCGGCGCTCTGCTCATTATTGTGCTGATCGTCTTTGTGACCAACGCCGAACGGCGCATCCCCGTGCAGTATTCCAAACGTGTGGTGGGCCGCAAGATCTATGGCGGTCAGAGCACCCACATCCCCATGAAGGTGAACATGTCCGGCGTTATGCCCATCATCTTCGCCTCCTGTATCGCATCCCTGCCGGCCACCATCGCAGCGTTCTTCCCCGCCCCGGCGGAGGGGACCTTCTGGTATGGGTTCCTGCGGGCCATTGACCCCTCTTCGGTGTTGTATATGGTGATTTACTTCCTGCTGATCCTGGCATTTAGCTACTTCTATGCCACGATCCAGTTCAACCCCATTGAGGTGTCCAACAACCTGCGGAAAAACGGTGGATTTATCCCCGGGTTCCGGGCCGGCAAGCCCACGTCCGAGTTCATTCGGAAGGTGCTGAGCAAGATCACCCTGTTCGGCGCCATCTACCTGGGCATCGTGGCTGTGGTGCCGCTGATCTTCAGCAGCGCTACGGAGATGTCCGGCATTGCCTTGGGCGGCACATCTATCATCATTGTAGTGGGCGTTGCCCTAGAGACCATGCGGGAGCTGGAGTCCCGGCTGCTCATGCGCCACTACAAAGGCTTCCTGGAGTAAGAAAGAGAGGCACAGCATGAAGCTGGTTCTGCTAGGCGCCCCCGGCGCCGGAAAAGGCACACAAGCGGAGTGGATTAGCGAAAAGCTGCAGATTCCCTCCATCTCCACAGGAAACATGATCCGTGCCGCTATGAAGGCGGATACCCCCCTTGGCCGGATGGCCAAGGACATTGTAGAAAAAGGCGACCTGCTTCCCGACGATGTCATCTTGGACATCGTCGAGGAGCGGCTCAGCCAGGCCGACTGCCAGGCGGGCTATATCCTGGACGGTGTGCCCAGGACCATCCCCCAGGCAGAGGGCTTGGAAGCAAAAGGCGTTCAGCTGGATGCGGCCCTGCTCATCGACGTAAGCGATGGGGAGATCGAACACCGCATGACCGGCCGGCGCACCTGCCCCGATTGCGGGGAGTCCTACCATGTCACCGCCAACCCGCCCAAACAGGCCGGGGTGTGTGACCGCTGTGGGGCTACACTCACCATTCGGAAAGACGATGCCCCGGAAACCGTAAAGGAGCGCCTCCGGGTCTACCACCAGGAGACGGAGCCCATCATCCGCTTCTATGAGGAGCGGGGCCTGCTCCGCCGGGTGGAAGGTCAGGAGGACCTGCGGGACACCACGAAACTGGTAGCGGAGGCGTTGGGAATCCATCTATGATTGTTGTAAAATCCAATTGCGAAATTGAGCTCATGCGCCGGGCGGGAAAAATTACTGCGGCGGCCCGTGCCTTGGCAGGGGCAATGGTGACCCCCGGCGTAACAACCCGACAAATTGACAAAGCAGTTCACGATTATATAACCAAACAGGGTGCTGTCCCGTCGTTTCTCAACTACAACGGGTACCCAGGCAGCGCCTGCATTTCGGTAAACGACGAGGTCATCCACGGCATCCCGGGGGACCGGGTGCTGCAGGATGGAGACATCGTCTCTGTGGACGTGGGCGCATACATCGGCGGCTATCACGGCGACTGCGCCGCCACATTCCCCTGCGGCAAAGCAGGGGCGGAGGCCCTGCGTCTCATCGACGTCACCCGGCAGAGCTTTTTTGAGGGCCTGCAATTTGCCCGGGAGGGCAACCGGGTGTCCGACATCTCCCACGCCGTCCAGGCCTATGTGGAGGCAAACGGGTTTTCCGTTGTCCGGGACTATGTGGGCCATGGTGTGGGGGCAGACCTCCACGAGGAACCGGAGGTCCCCAACTACGGCCGGCAAGGCCATGGCCCCCGGCTGGTCCGGGGCATGACCCTGGCCATAGAGCCCATGGTAAACATCGGCGGATATGCAATCCGTGTGATGAAAGATCACTGGACGGTGAAAACGGCGGACGGGAGCCTGTCCGCCCATTACGAGAACACTGTGCTCATCACCGCCGGCGAGCCGGAGATCCTCACCCCGGCCGAAGGGGTATAACATGGACGTGCAGAAAGCGGATGTTGTGCGCTCCATGGCTGGGCGGGACAAAGGGCGGCTGTTTTTCGTCCTAGAGACGGCAGACGGGTTTGCCCTTCTGGCAGACGGAAAGATTCGGAAACTGGAAAAGCCCAAGCGGAAAAAAACCAAGCATATCCGGTTGGAGGCCCAAGGGGGCCTGGAGACCGGCAGCCGGCTACTGGCCGGGGCGCCGGTGACAAACCGGGAAATCCGACAGGCGCTGGCCAAATATGCAGCGCAGAAAACTTCGGTTCAGGGAGGGGAATAGAGCTTGTCAAAAGACGATGTAATCGAGCTGGAAGGCGTTGTGAAAGAGTCGCTGCCCAACTCCATGTTCCAGGTGGACATTGGCAACGGGCACACGATCCTGGCCCATATTTCCGGCAAACTTCGGATGAATTTTATCCGGATCCTGCCTGGGGACAAAGTTACGGTGCAGATGTCACCCTATGACCTGACCCGTGGGCGGATCACCTGGAGAAGCAAATAAGATGGAGGTTGCAAAATGAAAGTAAGACCGTCCGTAAAGCCCATGTGCGAAAAGTGCAAGATCATCAAGCGCAAGGGCAAAGTTATGGTAATCTGCGAGAATCCCAAGCACAAACAGCGGCAAGGGTAGTACGCACCGCCGTGCGTTGAGCGAAGTAAAGACGAAAGGAATGATCATCAAATATGGCACGTATTTCCGGTATCGACCTGCCGAGAGAGAAGCGTATTGAGATCGCTCTCACCTATATCTACGGCATCGGTAACACCAGTGCAAAGAAGATCCTGCAGGAAACCGGCATCAACCCGGACACCCGGGTAAAAGATATCACGGAGGAAGAAGAAGCCCGTCTCCGTGAGTGCATTGACAAGAACTACACAGTAGAGGGTGACCTGCGCCGCACCGTGGCGCTGGACATCAAGCGCCTCACCGAGATCGGCTGCTACCGGGGTGTTCGCCACCGCCGTGGTTTGCCTGTCCGGGGCCAGCGCAGCAAGACCAATGCCCGGACCCGCAAGGGGCCCAAGCGTACCATCGCTAACAAGAAGAAGTAAAGGAGGGAATGCACAATGGCAGCACCAAAGACCAAAAAGACCAGAACCCGCCGTCGTGAGCGGAAGAACATTGAAAAGGGTGCGGTGCATATCCGCTCCTCTTTCAACAACACAATGGTGACCATCACCGACGTAAATGGGAACGCCATTTCCTGGGCGTCCTCCGGCGGAATGGGCTTCCGGGGCTCCCGGAAATCCACCCCCTTTGCTGCCCAGACGGCAGCGGAGACCGCCGCTCGGGCGGCTATGGAGCATGGCCTCAAGACCGTGGAAGTGTTCGTGAAGGGCCCCGGCTCCGGCCGTGAGGCGGCCATCCGGGCACTGCAGTCCGCCGGCCTGGAAGTGACCATGATCAAAGACGTTACGCCGATCCCCCACAACGGGTGCCGGCCGCCCAAGAGACGTCGTGTCTAATAGATAGGAGGAGAAAAGAAAATGGCAAAGAATATGCAGCCCATTGCAAAGCGCTGCAAAGCGCTCAATATTTCTCCCACTGTCATGGGATACGCCAAAAAGCAGACGACCCGCAACCCCAAGGGGCAGATGCGCCGGAAGCAGAGCGAGTATGCCATGCAGATGAACGAGAAGCAGAAGGTCAAGTTCGTCTACGGCATTATGGAAAAACAGTTCCGCATGTACTATGAAAAGGCGGCCAAGTCTCAGGGTAAGACGGGCGAAGTCCTGCTCACCACCATTGAGCGCCGTCTGGACAACGTGGTGTACCGGCTGGGCTTCTCCATGACTCGTCGGGAGGCCCGCCAGGCCGTAAACCACGGGCATTTCACCGTAAACGGCAAACGGGTAAATATCCCCTCTTACCTGGTGAAGGTAGGGGATGTGATCGAGGTCAAGGAAAAGAGCCGCAGCTCGGTGCAGTTTAAGCGCCTCACCGGCGAGGACGCCATCGTGGTTACCCCGCCCCAGTGGCTGGAGAAGGACAAGAACGAGCTGAAGGGTACTGTGGTCAAGATGCCCGCCCGCGAGGACATCGACCTGCCCATCGAAGAGCGCCTGATCGTCGAGTTGTACTCCAAGTAGTCACACACTGACCCTCAAATTGGTAAGCTGAACAAATCTGCAGACGCAGCCAACCCAGCCTGCGTCTCACAACAAAGGAGGGTATATTTTATGGTAGAAATAGAAAAGCCGCGCATTGAATGCATCGAAACCCCGGGAGACGACTCCTACGGCAAATACGTAGTCGAGCCGCTGGAGCGCGGTTATGGCACTACCTTGGGGAACTCTCTGCGCCGGATCCTGCTGTCCTCCCTTCCAGGCACGGCGGTGACCACCGTGAAGATCGCCGGCGTCCAGCATGAGTTTTCTACGATACCCGGCGTGAAGGAAGATGTGACGGAAATCGTCCTGAACGTCAAGGGGATCATCGCCCGGCTCCACAGCCAGGGCACCAAGACGGTCTACATTGAAGCCTCTGGAGAAGGGGAAGTCACCGCCGGCGACATCAAGACCGACGGCGAGGTGGAGATCCTGAATCCGGAGCTGCACATAGCCACCCTGGGGGAGGGCGCCACCCTGAGCATGGAGTTGACGCTCAGCCACGGCCGGGGCTACGTCTCCGCCGAAAAGAACAAGCCCCAGCAGGCGGTCATCGGGGTCATCCCCATCGACTCCCTGTACACCCCGGTGCTGAAGGTGAATTACACCGTAGAGAACACCCGGGTGGGGAACATGACGGACTTTGATAAACTCACCATTGAGGTCTGGACGGACAAGACCATCAGCGCCAGAGATGCCCTGTCCCTGGGCGCCAAGATCCTGTGCGACCACTTCACCCTCTTCACGGACCTCTCCGAGACCATCGGCAGCAAATCCACCGTGGTGGAAAAGGCCGAGTCCCAGCGGGACCGGGTGCTGGAGATGACCATTGAGGAGCTAGACCTCTCTGTCCGCAGCTTCAACTGCTTGAAGCGTGCCAACATCAATACCGTGGAAGACCTGATCGGCAAAACCGAGGAGGAGATGATCAAGGTGCGGAACCTTGGCCGCAAATCCCTGGAAGAGGTCATCCACAAGCTGGCCATGATGGGCCTGTCCCTAGCCAGCTCGGATAACAACAATAATTAGGAGGGGATATAGATGCCCGGAACACGGAAACTCGGTAAGACAACCGACCAGCGGATGGCCATGCTGAGACAGCAGGTCACCGACTTTCTGGACAAGGGCCGCATGGAGACCACGGTGACCAGAGCCAAGGAGGTTGCCCCCCTGGCAGAGAAAATGATCACCCTGGGCAAGACCAACACCTTAGCTTCCCGCCGGCAGGCTTTGGCCTTCATCACCCGGGAAGATGTGGTGACCAAGGTGTTCTCCGAGATTGCGCCGAAATATGAGTCCCGCAATGGCGGCTACACCCGCATCACCCGCATTGGCCCCCGCCGGGGCGATGCCGCAGAGATGTCTGTGATTGAGCTGGTGTAAACACGAATAAAAAAAGACACGGATCTGATCCGTGTCTTTTTTTTGCAAAGGGTTGCGCCAAGCAAAACGCCCTTGCGGTTTTTGGCCGGTGTACATAGATCTCTTTCGCCCGGGGCAAACTATGGGCAAAGGAGGGCGCTGCCTATGAAAATGACCAACGAAGCTTACGCCGCATACATCAAAAAGAAATCGCCCAACTCCCCCATAGGGCTGGACCTGGTCAAGGCCTTTGTCTCCGGGGGTGCCATCTGCACAGGCGGGCAGGCGCTTTTAAATTTGTACAAGAGCCTGTCCCTCAGCCAGACGGATGCGGCCACCGCCACATCCATCACCCTGGTGTTTCTGGGCGCCCTGCTCACGGGGCTGGGCATCTACGACAACATCGCCCGCTTTGCCGGGGCGGGCACCCTGGTGCCCATCACCGGCTTTGCCAACTCCATTGTCTCCCCGGCCCTGGAGTTTAAAAGCGAGGGGTTTGTCACCGGTATGAGCGCCAAGATGTTTGTCATCGCCGGGCCGGTGCTGGTGTTCGGCATCGCCGCCAGCGTGGTGTACGGCCTTATTTTGCTCCTGCTGCAAGCGGTGTAAACCAAAAGAACGAATCAGGCCTGGAAGCCAACGCTTCCAGGCCTGGTTTTTTATTTGTCCAGGGATATGTTGTCGATCCCGTTTTGTTCAAATTCCGTAATATACTCGTCAATCCGCACAGCCAGCTCCCGGTAGTTGTCCGGGCCGATCGGGGCAAAGTCCATGTCCCGCCGGGCCAGTTCCTCTGCCAGGATCTCAAAGAACACCGTGTCCTCATAATCCATGATGGCCTCGTGAATGCCCCCGTCCATAAAGGCACGGGAGGGGAGCAGCTCGCCGCCGCTGATCTGCATCAGGGCAGGCATGCCGTATTTCAGGCACTGGGCAAAGATCTTGGACTCCACATGGTCGTAGTCCGGGATGCGGTCATCCCCTCGGGTGGAATTCAGGACCCAATTGCCAATGTACACCATGTCCAAAAGCCGGCGGAATTCCTTTTTGGTAAGCTCAATATGCATGGCAAACCTCCCAAAGCTCTGCTCTACAATATAGTATATTGCAAAGCCTTATCCAAAGTGTCCCCGGCGGGGCATAATTTTCGGCATCCTGCCGGGACGGCCGCAGAGGTGGGCCTTCTGGAGAGTATTATACCCCAGGCACCGGAAAAATTCCATAGGATTTCCGGTATTTTCATCAAAAAGGGAAAATGGACTTGTTTTATGGCCGGGCATGACATATTATAAATAGGCCCCCGCTTTGCGGGGGCAGAGGATCCAAAGCGTAGCGAGGAGGAATATGGATGGACACAAGGCCCATCGGCGTCTTTGATTCCGGGCTGGGCGGGCTCACCACCGTGGCCAAGCTGATGGAGATACTGCCCCGGGAGGACATCATCTATTTTGGAGACACCGGCCGGGTGCCCTACGGCGGCCGCTCCCGGAACACCCTTTTAAAATATGCCCGGCAGGACATCGCCTTCCTCCGGAGTTTTGACATCAAGGCCATCGTGGCCGCCTGCGGCACCGTGAGCACCACGGTATTGGACCAGGTGGCGGCGGAGAGCGATATCCCGGTGCTGGGGGTCCTGGCGCCGGCGGCGGCCCAGGCGGTGCAACAGAGCGCCTCTGGGCGCATTGGTGTCATCGCTACCCAGGCCTCTATCCGCAGCGGTGCCTACGAAAAGACCATCCGGGCCATCGACCCCAAGGCCCAGGTCTTTGCCAAGGCCTGTCCCCTGTTTGTGCCCCTGGTGGAAAACGGGCGCACCCAGAAGGGGGACGTGGTGATTGAGACGGTAGCCCGGGAGTACCTGGCCTATTTTGACGGGACGGGGATCGACACCATGATCTTAGGCTGTACCCACTACCCCTTGCTCCAGGACCTGATCGGGGAGATCCTGGGCCCCCAGGTGGCCCTGGTGGACACCGGGGCGGAGGCGGCAAAGGCCCTGGTAAAGACCCTGGCGGCGGGGGATCTGGAGGCCCCGGCGGGGCAGCGGGGCAGCGTCCGCTTTTATGTCAGCGACGACACAGAGTTCAGCCATTTGGCCTCCCTGTTTCTGGGCCGGGATGTGGGCCAGGCAGTGGAGGAGATCAGTCTGGACAGTTTTTGACAAGGGCCGCCGTATCCTGTATAATACCCAGGATGTAGTGGCGAGAGAAAAACCCCAAGAAGGATGAAATTCATGAAAGATGTGCTCATTTCCATCAAAGGCAAGAACCGGCCCGACGGGGGAGAGACGGATGCTGTGGAGCTGGTGACCGGCGGCAGCTACAATTTTTCCCAGGGGGAAACGGTGTTCCAATATGAAGAGAGTGCCCTCACCGGATTAGAGGGGACGACCACCACGTTTCAAATCCGGCCGGGGGTGGTCACCATGACCCGGGCCGGAAATGTGCGCAGCCAAATGGTGTTCCAGCCGGGGCGGAAGCATGTGTTTTTGTATGAGACCCCCTACGGCGCCGCCACCATGGGCGTGGACACCCGGCAGCTCCAGGTCTCCCTGGGGGAGTCGGGGGGCGATATCCATATCGCCTATACCTTGGATATGGACAGCATTCCGGTGAGCCGGAACTCGTTTGACATCAGCATCAAAGAAGTGTAAGGGTGAGGGTATTGGTAAATTTAATTGAACAGGCCAAACAGGAAATTGACAGCTTGGTAAAGGCGGCCTATGCCAAGGCGGCGGAGCGGGGCACCCTGCCTGCCGGCCAGGAGCTGAAGGGCTCCCTGGAGATCCCCAAGGACACGGCCCACGGGGACTACGCCTGCGGCTACGCCATGGCTGCGGCCAAGGGGATGCACATGCCCCCCCGCAAGATCGCAGAGGCGTTGGCGGCGGAGATGGACCTGGCGGGCAGTTTCTTTGCCTCGGTGGAGATCGCCGGCGCCGGCTTTTTAAACTTCCGCCTGTCCCCCAAGTGGTACGAGGCCGTCTTGGCGGGGATTGAGGCGGCCGGCCCCGACTATGGCCAAGTGGATATGGGCCATGGGGAGCGGGTGATGGTGGAGTTTGTGTCCGCCAACCCCACGGGGCCCATGACCATCGGCAACGCCCGGGGCGGCGTCTTGGGCGACGCACTGGCCTCCGTGCTCCAGCGGGCGGGCTATAACGTGTGGCGGGAGTTCTATGTGAATGACGCCGGCAACCAGGTGGACCTGTTCGGCAAGTCCCTGGAGGCCCGGTACATCCAGCTGATCCAGGGGGAGGATGCCGTAGAATTTCCGGAGGACGGCTACCACGGGGAGGACATCCGGGAGCTGGCCCGGCTGATCTATGAAAAGGAGGGGGACAAGTACCTCTCCATGCCCAGCGAAGAGCGGCGGGCGGCCATGGTGGCCTTTGGCCTGCCCTACAACATCCAGCGGATGAAAGAGGACTTGGAGCGCTACCGCATCCACTTTGACCAGTGGTTCTTGGAGAGCAGCCTCCATGAGAGCGGCTACGTGGCGGATACGGTGCAGCTGCTGGTAGACGCCGGCTATACCTATGAAAAAGACGGGGCCCTTTGGCTGCGGAACACGGACTTCGGCGCCGACAAGGACGAAGTCCTGCGCCGGGCCAACGGCTTTTACACCTACTATGCGGTGGATGTGGCCTACCACCGGAACAAATTCGTGGAGCGGGGCTTTGACCGGGTGATCGACGTGTGGGGCGCCGACCACCACGGCCACGCCATCCGTTTTGCCGCCACCATGAAGGCCCCGGCCCTGGGGCTGGAGGGGCGGAAACTGGACTTCCTCATCATGCAGATGGTCCGCCTGACCCGGGACGGGGAGGTGGTCAAGGTCTCCAAGCGCACGGGCAAGGCCCTGACGTTGCGGGATCTGTTGGATGAGATCTCGGTGGACGCCTGCCGCTTCTTCTTCAACGCCCGGCCGGACGCCCATTTGGAGTTTGACCTGGGCCTGGCGGTGCGGGAGGACAGCGAGAACCCGGTGTACTATGTGCAGTACGCCCACGCCCGGATCTGCAGCATCATCGCATCCCTCGGGGAGGACGGACACACCGTGCAGCCCATGTCGGCCATTGACAGCAGCCGCCTGGATACGGACTACGACCGGGAGCTCATCAAACAGCTGAGCCAGTTCCCGGAGGAGATCCGCCTGGCCGCCCGGGACTACGACCCCTCCCGGATCAACCGGTACCTGATTGAGCTGGCCTCCCGGTTCCACCGGTTCTACGGGGCCAACCGCATCCGGGGCATGGAACAGCCTGTGCTGGACGCCCGGCTGAAGCTGGCGGACCTGACCCGGTCCGTCCTGGCAAACGGCCTGGGGCTCATCGGGGTCACAGCGCCGGAAAAAATGTAATCCCACAAGAGAAAAAGGGAGGGCATGGCCCTCCCTTTTTTGCGGCATCAGCCCCAGAACAGGCGGGTGAAATAGGCCGCCAGGAGAAAGCCCACCATATCCGCCACCAGGGCTGCCGGCACGGCGTACCGGGTCTTTTTCACCCCGGCGGCGCCAAAATATACGGCGATGGTGTAAAAGGTGGTCTCGGTGGAGCCCAGCATCACCGCCGCCGTGCGGCCGATGAGGCTGTCCGCCCCGTGTTGGGCGATGAGCTCGCTGCCCACAGCCAGGGTGCCGCTGCCGCTTAAGGGGCGGATCAGCATCAGCGGCAGGGTCTCCCCGGGGATGCCCAAGGCCGCCAAAACCGGGGCGGCCAGGCCCGCCAGGGCGTCCAGTGCGCCGGAGGCCCGGAACATATAGATGGCGGAGAGCAGCCCCACCAGGTTGGGCAGGATGCGCAGCAGGGTCCGAAGGCCGTCTTTGGCCCC
>CAZXRD010000023.1:0-1375 GCA_964642465.1 uncultured Oscillospiraceae bacterium
CCAATTATAAATGCAATTATACCATAGGGGTCTGGGCTCCGTCCAGCTTTTTCACCGCTTTAATGGGAAAAAGCAATAGAAAAAGCGCCCGGCAAGGGGCCAGGGCCGCCTGCAGGGCGCTTTCTTTTTAGCGGTTATCCACTTTCTCCGGATACAGGTCGTGGTGGGCCAGCCGCTCCCAGGCCACCTGTTCCCAACGGGTGCCCGGCCGGCCGTAGTTGCAGTAGGGGTCGATGGAGATGCCGCCCCGGGGCGTGAATTTGCCCCAGACCTCTATATATTTGGGGTCCATTAGGCGGATCAGGTCCTCCATAATGATGTTGACGCAATCCTCATGAAAGTCGCCGTGGTTGCGAAAACTGTAGAGATAGAGTTTTAAAGATTTGCTCTCCACCATCCGCTCCGCTGGCACGTAGGAGATATAGAGGGTGGCGAAATCCGGCTGTCCTGTCATGGGACAGAGGCTGGTGAACTCCGGACAGTTGAACTTCACGAAATAGTCGTGGTCCGGGTGCTTGTTCACAAAGGTCTCCAGCACGCTGGGGTCGTAATCTGTGGGATAGCGGGTTCCCTGGCTGCCCAGGTGAGTGACCCCGGCCAGCTCGTCTTTGCTCCGGCCGCTCATTTGCCGTCACCGCCTTTCTGTACCGCCGCTTTGCCCCGGCGGAAGAGGACCCGGTCCAAAATCTCAATCAGGGCCACGCCGCAGACAGCGGGCAAGGCCTGCCCAATACACAGGCTGAGGGCCATGGCCGGATAGGGGATGTTCAGCAGATAAGACAGCCAGGTGGCCACCCCCAGGCCCGGGATCAGCAGCACCGGCAGGGCCGCCCAGTACCGGCTCCAGCCTTTCCGGCGAATCAGTGCAACCGCACCGGCGGTGAGAATACCGATGATGAGCCCGCCGAAAATATCCAGCAGGCCCAGGCCGCCGATGAGATTGGATAGACAGTTTGCGAGACCAAGGGGCAAAACCAGGAACGGAAACAGGAAGGACAGGGCATATAGCGACGTGGCGATGCGGATCTGATAGGCGCCAAAGGCAAAGCTTTGGGTGAGCAGCATTACCACCACGTAAAGGGCCATAATCATAGCGGAAATGGTCAGCTTTTGCACAGGGGTAAAATGATCCTTATCCATATTTTCGTTCACCTCCAAATGATGTACACAACAACCGAATTTTGTTTTTGTGTCCTACAGTTGTCCCTAGTTTTGTTTAACGACAGGATGGTCTCGAACTGTCGCACCGGTATCTGGAAGTGCCTGCACGGGCAGGGACAATAGCATACAACATTTTCCCCCGGATTGCAAGAGGCGGCGCTTTGTGGTACAATGGCCCTGCAGATTTGGGCGGCAAGGGGTGCCTGGGGGACGC
>CAZXRD010000023.1:1475-21175 GCA_964642465.1 uncultured Oscillospiraceae bacterium
CTTTGTGGTACAATGGCCCTGCAGATTTGGGCGGCAAGGGGTGCCTGGGGGACGCCTTGGGCAGGGCCGCCCGGAAATTTGGACACGAGCAAAAAGGAGGTTTTTGCGATGAAACGCATAGTATCTGCGGCGCTTGTCCTCTGCTTGGCGGTGGCGTGCTTTTGCCTGCCGGCTGGGGCTGCGGACATGCCCTACACCGATGTACCCGAGGGGATCTGGTACTACGACGAGGTGCAGGCCGCCTATGACCGGGGCCTGATGAACGGCATCACCACTACGGAGTTTGGTCCGGATGTGGAGCTGTCCCGGTATATGCTGGTCACCATCCTGGGCCGCATGGCGGGGGTGGACGCCTCGGATGCGGACATAGAGCTACCCTTTAGCGACATCCCAGCAGGCTCCTGGTATGGCCCCTATGTGGCCTGGGCTGTGGAGCTGGGCCTGGTCCAGGGGTATCCGGACGGCACCTTTGGCCCGGACCGGCCGGTGACCCGGCAAGAGGCGGCGGCAATTTTGGGCCGGTACTTAGAGGCGAAATATATCACCCTGGAGCCGGTGGAGGACGCTGTGACGGATTTTGCAGATGCCGATCAGATTGCAGACTGGGCGGCGGATGAGATCCAGGCCCTGGCGGCCAGCGGCATTTTCCAGGGGGATGAAAACGGGGTCTTTGCCCCGGATCAGGATCTGCCCCGGTGCCAGGCGGCGGCGATTTTTGTCCGCTTCCAGGACGCTTTGGCCAGCGGCACCCAGGGGGAGCCGGACATGGCCCAGCTCCTGCTGGATAATGAGTCCATGTGGGCGCCGGTTGTGGCCGATTTCCTCCAGTACGACAGCTGTGAGATTTACTGCATGGACCTGGACCTGGACAACATCCCGGAGTTTGTAATCCAGTCCGGCCTGATGGGCACCGGCCGGTATACCTATACCTATGTGTACCAGGCGGTGGGCGACCGGCTGATCCAGATTGCAGACGATTGGGCCACAGAGGGCGGTTGGGATTCCATTGCCCTCTATCAGGACAATGCCGACGGCAGCCTCTTCTACGTGGGCTATGACCTGGTGCGGGCCGGTGCGGACAATTATGCGGAGACCACCTATCGGGTTGCCGTCCGAAACGGCAGCGTATATACCGAGACCCTCTTTGGCCTGACCTGTGAAAACGGGGTCTACAGCTATTACGGGGCCGACGGCGTGGCCCTTGGCTCCCAGGCGGATTACGAGGCGGCAGAGGACGCCCTCACCGCCAGCGCCACCCACCTGGGCATTCCCCGGGGGCTCACCCTCACCAGCTGGGACACCGGCGCCTCGGATGCAGAGAAGCTGGAGCTGCTCCAAGAGGTCTATGACAGCACCACCACCGGCGGCGTTGTGGGATAAACCGAAAACAGACAGCAAGAAGCGCCTGGGCTTTTGCCCAGGCGCTTCTTTTTTGGATTGGCTTATAGGTTTTTCACAAACAGGGCCCGGATGGCGTTTAAGACCGCCAGGATCATCACGCCCACATCGGCGAAGATGGCCAGCCACATGTTGGCGATACCCAGGGCCACCAGGACCAGGCAGAGGAGCTTGATGCCAATGGCAAAGACGATATTTTGGTACACGATGGAGAGGCACTTCCGGGAAATGCGGATGGCCTTGGCAATTTTCATGGGGTCGTCGTCCATGAGCACCACATCCGCCGCCTCAATGGCGGCGTCGGAGCCCATGGCCCCCATGGCGATGCCAATGTCTGCCCGGGAGAGTACCGGGGCGTCATTGATGCCGTCCCCCACAAAGGCCAGCTTGGCCTTGACCGGTTTGGCTTGGAGCAGCTCCTCCACTTTCTCCACCTTGTCGGCGGGGAGCAGCTCGCTGTAGACCTGGTCCACGCCCAGGTCAGCAGCCACCTGGTCCGCCACTTTTTTGGCGTCCCCTGTGAGCATGACGGTTTTTTGCACGCCGGCGGCCTTTAGGGCCTGGATAGCGGCCTTGGCCTGGGGCTTTTCCACATCGGAGATCACGATGTGTCCGGCGTATTTGCCGCCGATGGCGATGTGGATGATGGTGCCCATGCTGCGGCAGGGAATATAGGGGATGCCCAGCCGGTCCATCAGCTTGTCGTTGCCGGCGGACACGTCCACCCCATCCACTTTGGCGGTGACACCACCCCCGCTGATCTCCTGGATGTCCGTCACCCGGCTGCGGTCGATGGCTTTGCCATAGGCCCGCTGCAGACTCTTGCTAATGGGATGGCTGGAGGCGCTCTCCGCCAGGGCGGCGTATTCCACCAGCTTCTCATTTTCCAGTTCACTGTGGTGGATGCCGTTTACTTCAAAGACCCCCTGGGTCAGGGTGCCGGTCTTGTCAAAGGCCACAATCTTGGTCTGGGACAGGGTCTCCAGGTATTTGGAGCCCTGCACCAGCACGCCGGCCTTGCTGGCCCCGCCGATGCCGGCAAAGAAGCTGAGGGGGATGCTAATAACCAGGGCGCAGGGACAGCTGGCCACTAAGAAGGTGAGGGCCCGGTAGACCCAGATGTCCCAGGCGCCGGCGAGGTCCATACCCAGAATCTGGATCAGGGGCGGTACCACGGCCAAAAGCAAAGCGCTGCCGCATACCGCCGGGGTGTAGATCCGGGCGAACTTGGAGATGAAGTCCTCCGACTTAGACTTCCGGGAGCTGGCGTTTTCCACCAGATCTAAAATCTTGGATACGGTGGACTCCCCGAATTCCTTGGTGGTGCGGATCTTTAAAAGGCCGGTCATATTGATGCAGCCGCTGATGACGGTGTCGCCAACCCGGGCTTCCCGGGGCAGGCTCTCCCCGGTGAGGGCGGCGGTGTTCAAGGTGGAATCCCCCTCCACCACCACGCCGTCAATGGGGACCTTTTCCCCCGGCTGGACAACAATGAGGCTGCCGATGGCCACTTCGTCCGGGTCCACCTGCTCCAGCCGGCCGTCCACCTCTATATTGGCGTAGTCCGGGCGGATGTCCATCAGGTCGCTGATGTTCCGGCGGCTTTTGCCCACGGCGTAGCTCTGGAACCACTCGCCCACCTGATAAAACAGCATCACGGCGATGGCCTCTGTGTAGTCCCCGCTGCCCTCGTACAAAGCCAGGGCGATGGCGCCGATGGTGGCGATGGCCATGAGAAAGTTCTCGTCAAAAATCTGGCGGTGACAGATGCCCTTGGCCGCCTTGATGAGGATGTCATAGCCGATGACCAGGTAGGGGATGAGGTACAGCACCAGGCGCAGCCACCCCTCTACCGGGATAAACAGCAGGGCCACCAGCATAGCGGCGGCCAAAAGGATGCGCAAGAGCATCTTTTTCTGCTTTTTGTTCATGATTTTCCCTCCTTACCGTGCCAAAAAGAGGGGCTTATAGATAGATCTCGCAGTCGTCCTCCACCCGCTTGCAGTTTTTGTAGACCTGCTGCATCACGGATTTGGGGTCCTGCCCCTCCTCAAATTCCACGTTCATCTTGAGGGTCATAAAGTTTACCACGGCGTCCTTCACGCCGGGGGTCTTTTGGGCGGCCTGCTCCATCTTATTGGCGCAGTTGGCGCAGTCCACATCAATTTTATAGGATTTCTTCATGGGGAATCGCTCCTTTCGAAGATATAGATTAAAGAATTAAAACATTGTTTAATTGTTTTCGTCTATACTATATACTCTATAGTCTATGAAGTCAATAGCTTTTTTGCGAATTGTCCGATTGGGATAGTCGAGTACCCGTTTGGGCCCTGTGGCCGGGGCGGTTGACTTTTGCGCCTCGTCTGGATAAAATACGGATAGAAAGTAGGAAAGACCCCTGGGAGAAGGGAGAAATACCATGGGAGACATGCATCTGCCCCATGACCACGGGCAGGCCATAGAAAAAGAATTGGAGCACATGCCCAGGGTGGAAGATTTCCAGGCGGTGGCGGATCTGTTCCGTCAGCTGTGCGACGGCAGCCGCATCCGCATCTTCTGGCTGCTGTGCCACTGTGAGGAATGCGTCATCAACCTGGCCGCCTTTATGGGGATGAGCAGCCCGGCGGTGTCCCACCATCTGCGCCAGCTGAAGAGCAGCGGGCTCATTGTCAGCCGACGGGAGGGGAAGGAAGTTTACTACAGGGCGGCGGATACGGAACAGGCCCAGCTGCTGCACCGGATGATCGAAAAAATGGTGGAGATCGCCTGCCCGTCCTTGTAGAGAGGCCGGCCTGACAGGCAAAGCAAAAGCCCCAGGGATATCCCTGGGGCTTTTTATCTATTAGATGCCTAGGTGCAGCGCCTAAGAGTACAGTTTCCTGTAATCGGAGGGCTTTAAATTGGTCACTTTTTTAAAGAGCTTGCTAAAATACTTTTGATCCCGGTAACCGATGGATTCGGCAATGATCGCCACGGATAGATTGGTTTCCGTCAAAAGTTTTTTCGCCTGGGTGATGCGGACCGAGGTAATAAAGTCGGAAAAATTCATACCGGTTTCATTTTTGAAAACCGTGCTGAAATAGGAGGCGCTCAGCCCGACTTTCTCCGATAACGTGTTCAGGGAGAGGTCCTCGTCCATATAGTGTTGGGCGATATACTCCTTGGCATGGCGTACGGCCGGAAGGGAGTCAACCACATTGGCCTCAGCAAATTTGCGGGTAATCCGCTGGATGAGCTCCAATATTTCGCCGGTAAATTGGTCTTCGGTGGAACAGCTTAAAAAGATGTGGTACCAAGAGGCGATTTGCGCTTGCACATCCTTAGAAATTTCTGCATGCTCCTGTCGTTTGATGTTTTCGATTTCGGTGAACAAATAGGCGATGAAATCATAGACCAGCAAGGGCGAATAGGAGGGGTGTTTATGGAGTTTGGTGAGGATATTGGTGTAAATATTTGCAATGATGGAGTAGTTCTGTTCCCGAATGGCGGAGAGAAGGGCGTTGATTTCCAAACCTGCCACCTGGGCGATTGGAATGGAGAGGTTTGCAAAATCTGCATAGGAGAGGATCTTTTGACTGGTGTTATATTTCATGGCAATCACACGCTGCGCATTGTAAATGGAGTCGGACAGATTGGACAGGTCCCCGATCTCGTTGCCGATACAGACCAAGATATCCTCGTAACCGAAAGGCGCCAGGGCGTTTAACAGATCCAGACGCAGCCTTTGCAACTGCTCTTTTATCTGTTGTTTCTGGCTGTCCTGGTAGTTTAAGAGCAATAGGACACCGTTGCTATCCCCAGGGGACATCATCATTGACGGGGGCAACTCCCATTTCCCGGACACAGAGCGGCGGACCAAATATGTGGAGAGCAAAGGGCTGCTGTATGTGGGGACCGGGGTCTCCGGCGGGGAAGAGGGCGCCTTGAAAGGACCCTCCATGATGCCCGGCGGCTCCCCGGCGGCCTGGGCCTACGTGGCGCCGATTTTTCAGAAGATATGCGCCCAGGTGGAAGGGGGCATTCCCTGCTGCCAGTGGGTGGGCAGCGGCGGCGCCGGCCATTTTGTAAAGATGGTGCATAACGGCATTGAGTACGGCGATATGCAGCTGATCTGCGAGGCATATCAGCTGATGCGGGACCTGCTGGGCCTTTCCACGGACGAGATGCACCAGGTCTTTGACCGGTGGAATCACCAGGAGCTGGACAGCTACCTGATTGAAATCACCAGCAATATCCTGGCGTATAAGGACGAAGCCGGCCGGCCTATGATAGATTCTATTTTGGATACAGCCGGACAGAAGGGGACCGGGAAATGGACGGCCATAGCGGCCTTGGATGCCGGTGTGCCGTTGACCTTAATCTCCGAGGCCGTGTACAGCCGGTGCCTGTCGGCCATGAAAGAGGAGCGGGTGGCGGCCAGCAAAATCCTCAGCGGCCCGGCCAAAATGGCCCAAACGGACCGGCAGCAGTTCCTAGAGGATTTGAAATACGCCCTCTTTGCCTCTAAAATCGTCTCCTATGCCCAAGGGTATTCCCTGATGCGGGCCGTGGGGGAGGCCCACAACTGGGGCCTGCACTATGGGGATATTGTCCTCATGTGGCGGGGTGGCTGCATCATCCGCAGCGTGTTTTTAAAGGACATCAAAACTGCCTTTGACAAAAACCCCGAGCTCACAAATTTGATGTTGGATGACTATTTCCAGGCGCAGCTGACCAAGGCCCAGGCGGGATGGCGGCGGGTGTGTGCCGCAGCGGCCATCAGCGGTATTCCCGTGCCGGCTATGGCGGCGGCGCTCAGCTATTACGATGGCTACCGGGCGGAAAAGCTGCCTGCCAATCTGCTCCAGGCCCAGCGGGACTATTTTGGCGCCCATACCTATGAGCGGGTGGACCGCCCCAGAGGGGAGTTTTTCCACACCAACTGGACAGGCGAGGGCGGCGATACGGCCTCCAGCGCCTACAACGCATAGAGGGGATTATGAAAGAGTTTGCTTTGTATGCATCTGGGCCACAAGGGCTCTCCCAGCAAGAGGTGGCCCAAGCGATAGAAGATGCGGTTTCGGAATACTGCGGGACAGGGGCAAGGGTTTTGCTCCTGGTGCCGGATTACACCCGGTACCATTCCAATGCCGGGCTTATTGCCAACACCATCTACCACAAGCTGCAAGACTGCCAAGTGGAGCTGATGCCCGCTTTAGGCACCCATGTGCCCATGAGCCGGGAGGAGTGCGCCGATATGTACGGGGATATCCCCTATCAAAACTTTTTGGTGCACAATTGGCGGGAAGATGTGGTCAAGCTGGGGGAGGTGCCGGGCTGGTTTGTCAGCCAGGTTTCCGAAGGGCTAATGGACGAGGCCATAGATGTGGAAGTGAACCGCCGCATTCTAGATGCCTCCTACGACCTGATTTTGTCCATTGGCCAGGTGGTGCCCCACGAGGTTGTGGGCATGGCCAACCACGCCAAAAATATTTTTGTGGGCTGCGGCGGCAGCAGCATGATCAATGCCTCCCATATGCTGGGCGCCTTTTACGGCATGGAACGCATCATGGGCAAGGATTTCTCCCCCGTACGGAAGGTGTTTGACTATGCGGCGGAACAGTATTTAAAGGATCTGCCCCTGTGCTATATTATGACGGTCACCACGGCGCCCGGCGGGCAAATACAGACCCACGGACTCTTTGTGGGCAGCAAGCGGGACGCCTTTGAAAAGGCGGTGGCCCTGGCCCAGGAGAAAAATCTGACCTTTGTGGATGAACCCTTTGAAAAAGTGGTGGTGTACCTAGATCCCAAAGAGTTTAAGAGTACCTGGCTGGGGAACAAAGCGGTGTATCGCACCCGGATGGCCATCCGGGACGGCGGGTCGCTGCTCATCCTGGCCCCGGGCATTGACAAGTTTGGGGAGGACGGGGAAAATGACCGGCTGATCCGCAAGTACGGCTATTGCGGCCGGGAGCAGGTGATCCGCCTGTGCCAGACCCAGGCGGACCTGCAGGCGAACCTCTCGGTGGCGGCCCATTTGATTCACGGGAGTTCCGACGGCCGGTTTTCCATCACCTACTGTACAGAAAAACTTTCCCGGGCAGAGGTGGAGTCTGTGTGCTATCAATACATGCCCTACCAGGCGGCGGCAGAGAAGTACAACCCCCAAGCCCTGCAGGATGGCATAAACATCTTGCCGGATGGGGAAGTGGTCTACTACATCAGCAACCCGGCCCTGGGGCTGTGGGTAGACAAATCCAGATTTTAAGGAGTAAAGAGAGATGCAACTGCCTTTTCAAATTGATCTCAAGGGAAAGACTGCTGTGGTTACTGGCGCCGGCGGCGTGTTGTGCAGCGAGTTTTCCAAGGCGTTGGCGGCCTGCGGGGCCAAAGTGGCCCTGCTGGATTTGAATGCCGCCGCTGCCCAAAAAGTGGCGGAGGAGATTATAGCGGCCGGCGGCACGGCGAAGGCCTATCAGGCGGATGTGCTGGACCGAGAAAAAATGGACCAGGTTGCCGACCAGGTCGCCCAGGACCTAGGAGTCTGCGGCATTCTGGTCAACGGCGCCGGCGGCAATAACCCCAAAGCCACGACAGACAAGGAGTTTTTTGAGGCCGAGGATTTAGATGGCCAGGTGAAAAGCTTTTTCGACCTGGATAAAGCGGGGGTGGAGTTTGTATTCCATTTAAACTTCATCGGTACGCTGATCCCCACCCAGGCCTTTGCCAAACAGATGACAAAGGACGGGGGGAATATTATCAATATCTCCTCCATGAATGCCTACCGGCCCCTGACCAAGATCCCCGCCTACTCCGGGGCGAAAGCGGCCATCAGCAATTTTACCCAATGGCTGGCCGTTTATTTCAGCAAAGTGGGGGTGCGGGTGAATGCCATTGCCCCCGGTTTCTTCTCCACGCAGCAGAATGCAGCGCTGCTGTGGAACGAAGACGGTACGCCGACAAAGCGCACGGAAAAAATCCTGGCTGCCACACCTATGGGCAGGTTTGGGGAGCCGGAAGAACTAATCGGCGCTCTGCTGTACTTGGTGTCCGACCAAGCGTCCGGGTTTGTTACAGGCGTCGTCTTGCCTGTGGATGGCGGCTTTTCCGCCTATTCCGGCGTATAAAAGCAAAAGAAAAACCAAGGCCCTGTGTCTATGCTAGACACAGGGCCTTGGCTTTTCGTATGTACCGGGATAGGCGGGGCTATTTTGCAGGGATGACGGGGATGATCAGATGGGAGTCGTAATCCCCGCCGGTGTGGAGAATATGGGTCCCCTTGTTGAAGACCTCTACCGGGCGGTAGTGGCCCTCCAGGCCCAGATAGTCGTAGCCCGCCACGATGAGGCGCAGCTTCTCCCCTTTGTGGAACAGCAGGCTGGTGGGCCAGATGCCGATCTCAATGGGGACAATTTCCCCAGGGGACAGATAAGACAGAGTCTTGTGGGGGTGATAGGGCTCGCAGATGGTGGACTTTTCCGGATCCAGCTCCCGGTGGGAGGCTCGAAGCATGCCGTTGGGGCCGGAGTATTTGTAGAGAATGGCGTTGTGGTATAGAATGTTGTCCTCCGCATCCAGACTGAGCACCCGGACATACACGTCCATATCGTTGTGGCCGTCTACCTCCACCCAGAGTTTGGCCTTCATATAGCCGGTGATCTCCGTGTCCTCATCAAACTGGACGGTGAAGGAGGCCAAAGAGACCTCATTGGGATCGTCGTTGGTGGTGACCACGCCGGCGCCCTTGGGGCCGCCCTGGAAAGTGGTCTTGTTTTTGGGGTTGCCGGCATAGCGGATCTCGCTCTCCGCCACCGGTTCTGTTTTCAGACTGCCGTCGGAGGCGTCTAGATACAGCTTTTTCAGCTGCTGCCGGGGCAGGGGGAAATCCTCTTCCGGCCGGTCGATCTTGTCTTCATGGCCGGGGTCAAGGGTGGCAATGCGTACCCGGGGGGTGTCCTGCCAGTCGTTGGGGATATCCTTCATGTAGTAGTCGAAGAATTTCCGCTCGTCGTCGGCGTATTTGGGATTGTAGAAGTCCGGCCACTCCTGGGTGTTGTGGATCCGCAGCCATTTGTCCGTAGAGGAGATCTTCCGGAAGCCCTCAATGGTGCCATGGGTGTGGAGGGAGCTGGTATAGCTGGCCACCACATAGGCGGGGCAGGTGATCTGCTCGAATTTGGCGTATTTGTCCTCCCAATACTCGTTCATCAGGGGGAATTTCCGCATGTTGGCCCCCAGATCTTCCATCTTGTTCATGCCGTAGGAGAGGTTTACCCGGGCGGCGGCATAGTTGGGAATACCGCCCCGCATGTACTCGTCCTCGTACATGTTCCCGTGACCCTCCCAGGGGGCGATACAGGTGAGGTGGGGCGGGTTCATGGCGGCCACATACCACTGGGTGATGGCCAGCCAGGAGTTGCCAGCCATGGATACCCGGCCGTTGGACCAGTCCGCAGTGCCGAAGTGCTCAATGATGTCGTAGTTGTCTGTGGCGTCCTGGGAGCCGAAGTAGCAGCTGTCCCCCTCGGACATGCCGATGCCCCGCATATCTACGTTCACCACGGCGTAACCGGCGCCACACCAATAGCCAGGGTCGGCCCCCTCCCAGGTCTGATACCCGGAGTTCCACTCCTTGGGTACGCCGGCCCGGTTGGGCATCTCGTCCAAGGTCACATAGGAGCCGTATTTGCCGAAGATGGTGGAGTTGATCAGCACGGGGACCTTTTCCTCCGTGACCGGCCGGAAGATGTCCACATAGATCCGGGTGCCGTCCCGGAGGATCACCGGCACATCCCGCTCAAACAGGATGTCGCAGGGCAGGGCCATGTAGCCCTCTGCCTTTTTGTGGCCCTTGGGCAGCACAGTGGAGGAGGGGTAGAAGCCGGGGTAGTTCGCCCGTGGGTCTGTAGGTGGGGGCACGGGGGAGAACACAATGGTGTCTCGGGTGGATTTGCTCAGCATCTCGTACATAATTTGGCGCTCCTTCCTTGCATCTTATTTTATTTTAATCTTTTTTGGTAATCGGCAAAATCAAATGGGAGTCGTACTTGCCGCCGGTGTGGATAATGTGGCGGCCACGGTTGAAGTTGGTGGTTTCCCGGTAGCTGCCCCGTTCGCCCAGGTGGTTGTAGCCCGCCACATAGAGGCGCAGCTTCTCCCCCTTGTGAAAGACCTGGCCAACGGGCCAGATGCCGATCTCCAGGGGCACGACCTCCCCGGGGGACAGATAAGACAGGGTTTTGTGGGGGTGATAGGGCTCGCAAATGGTGGACCGTTCCGGATCCAGCTCCCGGTGGGAGGCCCGGAGGATGCCGCCGGGCCCGGTGAACTTGGAGATCACCGCATCGTGGTAGAGCACGTTGCCCTGGGCGTCCAGCTTGGCCAGGCGGACATACACGTCCATGTCGTCATGGCCGTCCACTTCCATCCAGAGTTTGGCCTTGATGTAGCCCAAAATCTCCGTCTCCTCTTCAATGTCCACAGTAAACTGGGCATAGGAGACCTCGTCCGGGTCCTCCACCCGGTTTACCATGGTGGCGTGGTAGTCGTGTTCAAAGTAGGAGACGTTTTTCGGGTTCCCCTCGTAGGCGAAGGTGGCGTGCGCTTTGACGGGGGCGTCCTTTAAGCTGCCGTCAGAGGCGTCTAGATACAGCTTTTTTAAAGGCTGGTTGGGAATGGGGAAGTCCGCCTCCGGCCGGTCGGTGATGCCCTGCCCATGGCCGGGATCCAAAATGGAGACCCGCACCCGGGGCGTGTTCTCCCAGCCGTTGTCTATGTCCTTCATATAGTGGTCGAAGAACTTTTTCAAGTCGTTGGCATACTTGGGGTTATACAGGTCCGGCCACTCCTGGGTGTTGTGGACCCGCAGCCATTTCTCCTTAGAGGAGATCTTCCGGAAGCCTTCAAAGGTGCCGTGGGTGTGGAGGTTGCTGGTGTAGCTGGCCACCACATAGGCGGGGCAGGTGATCTGCTCAAACTTGGCGTATTTGTCCTCCCAATACTCGTTCATCAGGGGGAATTTCCGCATGTTGGCCCCCAGATCTTCCATCTTGTTCATGCCGTAGGAGAGGTTTACCCGGGCGGCGGCATAGTTGGGAATACCGCCCCGCATGTACTCGTCCTCGTACATGTTCCCGTGACCCTCCCAGGGGGCGATACAGGTGAGGTGGGGCGGGTTCATGGCGGCCACATACCACTGGGTGATGGCCAGCCAGGAGTTGCCAGCCATGGATACCCGGCCGTTGGACCAGTCCGCAGTGCCGAAGTGCTCAATGATGTCGTAGTTGTCTGTGGCGTCCTGGGAGCCGAAGTAGCAGCTGTCCCCCTGGGACATGCCGATGCCGCGCATGTCGATGTTGACCACCGCATAGCCGGCGCCGCACCAGAAAAAGGGCTCCGCCGCCTCAAAACTCTGGAAGCCGGAGACCCACTCCGGCTGGACCCAGGCGTTATTGGGTACCCGCCCCAGATTCATATAGGAGCCGGCCTTGCCGAAGATGGTGGAGTTTAAGATCACGGGGATCTTCTCCTCTGTGACCGGCCGGAAGATGTCCACATAGATCTGGGTGCCGTCCCGCAGCTTCAAAGGGACATCCCGCTCAAACAGAATGTCACAGGGCGCAGCCATGGCCCCGGGCGTCTTCTGGAAGCCGGCGGGGATGACCCGCTTTTCCGGCTGGAAGCCGGGATAGTTGGCCCGGGGATCTGTGGGTGGGGGCACGGGGGAGAATACGATGGCGTTGCGAGTTTCGGGGCTGAGCATCTCATAGAGCATTTTGGTACCTCCTCTACATACTATTTGGTTGTACGGTTACGAAACAGGTTTCAATCCTCCCTGATGGTTCTATGCATGGTGTGGTATAGGCAGGTGCCAGAAAACATATTCTCTGGGATTTTCAGTATTTATAATGTATATATATAGTATACAATAGGGAAAAGTTTTGCAATGCACATTTAAGCCAAAAAAGTGAAGGGGTTTCCATCCACTTTTTGAAATACTTGGATTTTCGGCTTATTTGAATATGTAAAAGTTATTAATCTGTTCGTTTTTGGTATACTCCACCCAGCTGAGCAGATGGGCCTGATGTTTTTCTGCGGCGGCTTCCGGATCCCGTTTTTGTATGGCTTCGTAGGTGGCGGTATGCATGGTGACGGCCACATGGATGCGGTCGGAATCGTGGACGGTGAGATAAGTGCCCCGGGCGCTCTGATCAATGAGGTCTTCACAGATGTGCTGCAGGCGGGTATTTTTGGAGCCGGCGGCAATGAGCTTGTGGAACCGGTCGTCCTGGGCAAATGCCTCCTCCGGCTTATTGTCCTCCCAGGCCTTCCTGTGCTGGGCCAAACACTGACCCAATTCTGAGATTTCTTCATCGCTCATCCGCTGGGTGGCCAGGCGAACGGCAAAACATTCTGTGGGGATTCTCACCTCAGAAATCTCCAAAATGTCCGTAAATCGCAACTGAGAGACAAACATTCCCTTATCCGGGATGTAGTCAATCAGCCCCTCGTAGCACAGCCGCTGCAGGGCCCCCCGCACAGGGGTGCGGCTGATGCCCAGCTCCTCGCAGAGTTTGCTTTCAATGAGCAGTTCCTGGGGTTTTAGTTTGCGGCTCAAAATGTCCTTCCGCAGTTTTTCATAAGCAATATCCTGTTTGGTCAATTTTTGTTGGGTGCCGTTATGCTCTTTCATAGAAAGCCCCTTCCTCTGCACGTCTGTTGGAAATTCTTTAAAAAATACGATGGGTATTCGAGATCCTGCTTGTTTGTATTTTAACAGATCCTTTTTCGTATACAAGTATAGCAAAATATAGAGCCGGTTTCAATCTATAATTTTTTCTTCTTATTAGCTTGCAAAGGATATATTGTGAAAATGCACAGTTTTTTTGGAAAGATTATTTTTTTCTTATTTACTATTGCGAATTGAATTGGGAGGCTGTATAATCTTAACAAAATACAAGAGAAATACAGGGCGAACCACTTTGTATATTTTATAACAATCTATACCACAAATTTTTCGACATACATTGAAACATAGAGGGGGAATATTTCATGGGCGCTGCTGTAAAAGATTTAAACCAGCTTTGCCACCAGTTCCGCATTGATGTGCTGAAGACCCTGTATGTGCGGCAAACGGGACACCCTGGAGGCTCACTTTCCGTATGTGAGATCCTGACGGCCATCTATTTTAACGAGGCCAGGGTGGACCCGCAAAATCCCGACTGGGCGGAGCGGGATCGGGTGGTGTTGTGTAAGGGGCACGCCGCTCCGATGCTCTACCGGGTGTTGGCGGAAAAGGGCTTTTTCCCGGTGAGCGAGATGGAGACCCTGCGTACCCTAAACACCCGGCTGCAGGGACACCCCTGCGCCAAGCATACGCCGGGCGTAGATATGAGCGCCGGCCCGCTGGGCATCGGCCTGTCCGCCGCCCTGGGTATGGCTTTGGCACAGCGGCTGCAGAACATTCCCGCCTGGACCTATGCGGTGCTGGGCGACGGCGAACTGGACGAGGGGGCCGTCTGGGAGGCGGCCATGTCGGCTTATAAGTTTAAGGCCGGTAACCTGATCGCCATTGTGGATAACAACGGCGTCCAGCTGGACGGCACCTGTGACCAGATTATGCCGCTACTGGATCTGTCGGCGAAATTTGCCGCCTTCGGCTGGCATGTCCAGTCCTGCGACGGCCACGACATTGCCGCCCTCACCGCCGCCATGGATGCGGCCAAAGCGGAGACGGAGCTGCCCTCGGTGATTATCGCCCATACGGTAAAGGGCAAGGGCGTCTCCTTTATGGAGGGGAAAAACACCTGGCACGGCAAGGCCATTAGCAAAGAGGAATTTGAAAAAGCTATGGAAGAATTGGGGGGTGCACTATGAGCAAATCCATTCGGGACGCCTATGGCGAGGCCCTTGTGGCCCTGGGCAAAGATCATCCCCAGGTTGTTGTTCTGGATGCAGACGTCTCCAGCTCCACCAAGACGGCGGGCTTCGCCGCCGCATACCCGGACCGTTTCTTTAATGTGGGCATTGCAGAGTCCAATATGACGGCTATGGCCGCCGGCATGGCGTCGGCGGGGCTGATCCCCTTTGTGAATACCTTCGCCATCTTTATTGTGACCAACGGCCTGATCGCCACCCGGGAGCTCATCGCCTATACGGAGCTAAATGTAAAACTTATGGGCGCCTATGGTGGCTTGTCCGACGCATTTGACGGGCCCACCCACCACTCCATTGAAGACATTGCCATCATGCGCTCCCTGCCCAATATGCAGGTTTTCTGCCCCTGCGACGAGTACCAGACCGCTTGGCTGGTGCGCTATGCAGCGGAAAATCCGGGGGCCATGTACATCCGCCTGTCCCGGGACGCCATGCCCGTGGTCTACAGCCCGGATTACAATTTCCAGCCCGGCAAGGGCCATGTGGTCCGGCCCGGTAAGGATGCCACTGTATTTGCCTGCGGCATCATGGTGGGCCACGCCCTCCAGGCGGCGGAAGCCCTAGCCAAGGAGGGGATTGATCTGCGGGTGGTGGATATGTTCTCCATCAAGCCCCTGGACGAGGCATTGGTGCTCCAGTGCGCAGCGGAGACCGGCGCCGTGATTACAGCGGAAGAGCACAGCGTCCTTGGCGGTCTGGGCGGCGCTGTGGCGGAGGCCATGACCAAAGGAGGCAGCAAGGCGGCCCTCACTCGGGTGGGCGTGCAGGATTGCTTCTCCGAGTGCGGCCCCTATGACCAGCTGCTGCACAAATACGGGCTGGATGCCCAGGCCATTGCCGATGCGGCCATGAAGGCGGTCCAGTCTAAGTGAGCTGGGCCGGATGCCAATTGAGTAGAGAGGGTAGGTTTATGTTACGTGCCAATTTAACGGCGGCCTACACCATTCAAGTGGAAGAAGTCCCCGTCCCGGAGATTACCGAGGATCAGATTCTGCTCCAGGTGGAGTCCTTCGGCATCTGCGGGTCGGACATCCAGATGTACCACGGACTGCACAAGTATATGACCTATCCGGTGGTCATTGGCCACGAGGCCTGTGCCCGGATTGCCCAGGTGGGCAAAAACGTCTCCGGTTTCTCCGTGGGGGAGCGGGTGACGGTGGAGCCCCAGGTCTATTGCGGGCAGTGCTATCCCTGCCAGATCGGCCGGTTCAACGTCTGTGAACATCTCAAGGTGATGGGCGTCCACCAGAACGGGCTGGCCTGTCAGTACTTTGCCATTGATCCCAAGTACCTGCATAAGTGCCCGGAGAGCCTGAGCACCCAGCAGATCACCATTGTGGAGCCCTTAGCCGTGGGGGTGGGTTCGGTCAAGCGCATCCACGGCCTGCAGGGGAAAAACGTGGTGGTGGTCGGCGCCGGCACCATTGGGAACTTGACGGCCCAAGCGGCCCAGGCCTTGGGGGCCGGGCAGGTGATGATCACCGACATCTTTGAGCCCAAGCTGGAACTGGCCCGGGCGTGCGGCATCCAGCATGTGGTGAACACAGCGGAAAAATCCTTAAAAGAGGCCATTGTGGAGCACTTCGGTGTGCAGAAGGCGGACGCCATCATTGATTGCGCAGCTTCCAAGAGCTCTTTTGAGTCAATCCTGGACGCAGCCAGGCCCAGTTCGGAAATTATCATCACCGGCAATTACAAGGCGCCCATGACCCTGGAACTGCCAGTGATCCAGCGGCAAGAGATCTCTATGATCGGACACATGATGTATGTGCGGGAGGACTTTCGGGACGCCATTCAGATGCTGGCGGATGGCACCGTTCATATGGAAGAGCTCGTGAGTGCGCAGTTCCCCATTGACCAGATCCAAGCGGCATTTGATTACATTGAGGAACACAGCCAGACAGTTATGAAAGTGATGATGACTTTATAGAAGAAATAGAATTTCTCGGCCAGAGGGCCGTGAAAAATAAAAAGAAAGCAGGAGGATACCATGAAAAAAATGAGAAAGTACTTAGCGTTCCTTATGGTACTGTGTATGATCTTCGCCCTGTTTGCTGGTTGTGCCAGTAGCGATGACGGTGGCGGCGATGATGCAAATACCAACTCCCCCAGCGGCGATGTCACGGATGCAAAAGGGTATACCATTGCCCTGCTGGCTCCGAACATGGGCATTGACTACTACCGCCAGGTAGCTTACGGCATCATGGAAGCTTGCGAGCTCTATGGTTGTGAAATGGTCATTAAGACCGGCATTACTTCCCTGGATCTGCAGCTACAGGCTGTGGAAGACCTGATTGAAGCCGGCGTTGACGCCATCATCATGAGCCCCATGGACTCCTACGGTGCAGCTACAGCTTTGGATTTGTGTGAAAATGCAGGCGTGGCTTTGATTTCCCAGGCCGCCATCTACGGCGCCAACACGGACCCGGTTTCCGTTATGGAGACGGACAACGTGTGGATGGGCGAGATCGTAGCTGAGTACGTCATCGAGACCGTAGGAGAGAATGCCAATGTGGTCATCCTGAAAAACGAGCCCGGCGTTGCCAATAGCGAAGAAAAAGTGGAAGGCATGCAGAACATCTTTGATCAGTATTCCGGCATCGAGGTGCTGGAGATCGTGGAGAGTGCCTCCCAGCTGGAGCAGGCACAGACCAAATCTGCCGACCTCTGCCAGCGCTTTGGGATGGACATTGATGTTGTTATAGGTATCAATGAGCTGGCCTGCTTGGGTGCCATCAACTCCTTCATTGAGTATGGATACACTGTGGGCGAAGACGTGCTATTCTTCTCCTGCAACTACGCCACGGAGTTGGATACCTATATTCAGGACGGTACAGTTCTCACAGGAATTTATTCCTGGGGCAACCTGTTCGGTTTCTGGGGCGTGCAGATGGCCATCCGTTATCTGGACGGCACCACCACAGCTGAGCACATTTGGCTGCCTGCCACCCTGGTGACAGCTGATAACCTGGATACGTTCTCCGCTGCTTCTACCGTTGCAAAGGACTTCGACTTCGACGCATACGTACAAGAATAATAGAAAAATATAAAGATACAGAATATGTATTAGTAGAAGGGGGCTTCGGCCCCCTTCCTAATAGGCAGCGGTTTTAAAATCGACTCTAAGTTGCGAGGTGGAGTATAAGAATGGCAAATTCCAACGACATTATCCTGGAATTTCACAATGTTACCAAGACATTCCCCGGCGTACAGGCCTTGGACAACGTCTCATTCCAGGTGCGCCGTGGAGAAGTGCATGCCCTGATGGGCGCTAACGGCGCCGGTAAGTCCACGTTGATCAAAATTCTTGCCGGACAATATACCATGGACAGCGGCAGCGTCACCGTTGACGGGCAGACGTTTTCCAACATCCGCAATGCCGCCATGTCCCAGTCTTTGGGTATCTCAGTGGTGTTCCAGGAACTGAATGTATTGCCCGATCTATCCGTTACGGAGAATATCTATATCCGCAATGAAGAAACCAAGGTCATTTTCTACAAGTGGAAGAAAATGCGCCGGAATACCCAGAAGCTCATTGACGAGCTGGGCCTGGATTTTCGAGCGACGGACAAGGTGAAGAACCTGTCTATTGCCCAGCAGCAGATGGTGGAGATCGTAAAAGCGATTTCCTTCAATGCGAAAATCATTATTTTGGATGAACCAACCTCCTCCCTCTCCTCTAAGGAGACAGAAATGCTCTTTGCCATGATGCGCCAACTCCGTGAGCGGGGTGTTACTTTGATCTATGTGTCCCACCGTTTGGACGAGATCTACAACAACTGTGAGCGTTTGTCTCTCCTGCGGGATGGCCAGTGGATTCTAACCCGCAATTTGAGCCAACTACCCCGGGAAGAATTGATCGAAAATATGATTGGTCGGAAACTGGACGAGGAATATCCTGCTCGGGAGAATGTAGTCGAGGAGGAGATTATGCGAGTGGAGAATTTCTCCAGCGGCAAGTTTTTCCAGGATATCTCATTTTCCGTACACAAAGGCGAAGTGCTGGGCCTGGCGGGCCTGGTCGGCGCCGGCCGTACAGAGGTGGCGAAGGCCATCTTCGGGGAGTTTAAGAAGAACTCCGGTACGGTATATTTAGAAGGGAAAAAACTACATATCCGCAATTCCACCCAGGCCCTGCGCAACGGCATTGCCTATGCCACGGAGGACCGGAAGGTGGAGGGGCTGATGCTGGGGCTGAATCTGCGCCAGAACATCACCATAGCCAGTTTGAATCAGGTAGTGAAATTTGGCCTAATTCGGAAGAAGAAAGAAAAACAGGTGGCCCAAGAATATATGGAGGCCCTCCAGGTAAAGGCTACCGGCACGGAGCAGAAGGCCATTGACCTCTCCGGTGGCAACCAGCAGAAGGTCTGCTTGGCCAAATGGCTCATGTCGCAGCCCAAAGTACTGATTTTAGATGAACCCACCAGAGGTATCGACGTGGGCTCTAAGGCGGAGTTTTACCGAATTATTGGGAACCTGGCCAAATCTGGCATGGCGGTGATTGTCATCTCCTCGGAAGAGCAGGAGTTGATTGGCCTTTGTGACCGAATTTTGGTTATGTGTGAGGGAAGGATGACTGGTGAGATCACAGAGGTGGAAAACTGCGAGAAACAGCTCATGTTCTATATGTTGAACGCCACCCTGTAACGGGCAGTGCACATTGAGGAGGGATATAAAAGTGGAAAAAACAAAGACCAGAAGAAAACTTACCTTTGGCGATTTTTATGACAAATATGGAGTGCTGGTTACACTTGTACTCTTAATTGGAATTTTGACTTGTCTGACAGACCGGTTTGCCACACCGTCTAACGCCATTAATCTGCTGCGGCAATCCACGATTTACATGATTCTAGCTTTTGGTGTGACCTTTGTTTTTATCGGCGGTGGTATTGATCTGTCTGTAGGGTACAACATCTGTTTCTCCAGTTGTGTCTTTGCTCTGCTGGTGGTAGAATCAGGTGTAAATATGTGGTTGGCGCTGCTGATCACCATGGCCATTGGTACCGTCATTGGTGCATTTAATGCTTTTGCCGTATCGGTGCTGCGGGTTAACCCCTTCCTGGCCACGTTAGGCACTCAGTATATTCTCCGGGGCGCCGCTTTGGTGATTACCAATGAGACACCGGTGACGGGCCTGCCTTCGGAAGTGGCGATTTTCGGCGGGACCACGAATTTCCCCATTCCCTCTCAGGCCATTATTGCCGCAATTGTGTTGATCATCCTGTTCATCGTCCTGAACTACACCAAATTAGGCCGATATACCTTTGCTGTAGGCAGCAATGAGCGTTCCGCCAAACTCTCCGGCGTCAACGTGCGGTTGATTCGGTTTGCTGACTATATGATCTGCGGCTGCTGCGCAGCGCTCACCGGCGTGGTGCTCT
>CAZXRD010000024.1:0-5851 GCA_964642465.1 uncultured Oscillospiraceae bacterium
GCGCCGAGTCCGCCAACTACCCCTTTTGCACCATCGACCCCAATGTGGGGGTGGTAAACGTACCGGACAAGCGCCTGGATTACCTGGCGGAGATGTATCACCCCAAAAAGTACACCCCCGCCGTTATTGAGTTCGTGGATATCGCCGGCCTGGTGCGGGGCGCCTCCAAGGGGGAGGGGCTGGGCAACAAGTTCCTCAGCAACATCCGCATGACCGACGCCATCGTCCACGTGGTCCGCTGCTTTGACAACGACAACGTAATCCACGTGGAGGGGTCCACCGATCCCCTGCGGGATATTGACATCATCAACATCGAGCTTATTATGGCGGACATGGAAATGGTGGAACGGCGCATTGAAAAGGCCAAAAAATCCGCCAAGGGGGACAAAAAGTTCCTCCACGAGGCGGAGGTCTTTACCCAGCTGCTGGCCCATCTGGACGCCGGCAAGCCCGCCCGCAGCTTCCCCGGCAGCGAGGAGGATATGGCCCTGATCTCCACCTCGGAGCTGCTCACCTTAAAGCCGGTGATCTACGCCGCCAACATGGATGAGGACGGCTTTGCCGCCGGGCTGGAAAACAACCAGTACTTCCAGGCTGTGAAGGGCCTGGCAGAGGCGGAGGGGGCCCAGGTCCTGCCCATCTGCGCCAAGATGGAACAGGAGATCGGGGAACTGCCGGCAGAGGACCGGGCCATGTTCCTAGAAGAACTGGGCCTGGAGGAATCCGGCCTGGACCGGCTGATCCGCTGCTCCTACGCCCTTTTGGGCCTGATCTCCTATCTCACTGCCGGCGCCGACGAGGTGCGGGCCTGGACCATTACCAAGGGCACAAAGGCGCCTCAGGCCGCCGGGAAGATCCACTCGGATTTTGAGCGGGGCTTTATCCGGGCGGAGGTGGTGGCCTTTTCGGATCTGGAGGCCTGCGGCTCCATGGCTGCCGCCCGGGAAAAGGGCCTGATCCGGTCGGAGGGCAAGGAGTATGTCGTCCAGGACGGCGACATCATCTTGTTCCGGTTCAATGTCTGAGCAGGCCGGGCGGCCCAGCCGCATCCAGCTCATCGACGGGCTCCGGGGCCTGGCGGTGGTGCTCATGGTCATCCACCACTTCCTCTATGATCTGGTGACTTTTTTAGACGCACCCAGCTGGCTCTTTTCCAACCCGGTGTTTAACGTTCTCCACTATATCTTCGCCGGGCTCTTTATCGCCCTGTCGGGCCTGTCCTCCCGGTTTTCCCACAGCAACGTGCTCCGGGGCGTCAAAGTCCTGGTCATCGCCTTTGTCATCTCCATTGTCACCGGCCTGATGGATATGCCCATCCGCTTCGGCGTGCTGCATTTTCTGGGCTTTGCCATGGTATTTTTCGGCCTGACCCAAAAGGCCTGGGACGCCATCCCGGAAAAGGTCTTCCCCTGGCTCTGCCTTTTGGGGGTGGTGGTCTCGGCGGTGATTTTGCACTTGGTCAACCCGGTCAGCGTCAACTGGCTCTGGCCTTTGGGGGCCTATCCGGAGCATTTTTACTCCTCGGATTACTTCCCCATCTTCCCCTGGATCTTCGTCTTTCTCTTCGGCACCTGGTTTGGCCGCCAGGTGCGGGCAGGCCGGCTGCCAGACTGGTTTTACACCTGCTCTATGCCCGTCTTCCCCGCCATCGGCCGCAAGGCGCTGATTATCTACGTCCTGCACCAGCCGGTGCTGTACGGGATCACCATGGGTATCTCCTACCTGATGGGGTAAATGCACAAAGAGGCGCTCCCGCTGCTACGAGCGGGAGCGCCTTTTTCTTACCCCTCTATTTTTTCAAACAGGGCAAACACCCTGGTTACAAAGTCTGTGTCCCACAGCTTTTGTTCCACATACTCGTTAAAGCGGTCTGCATCAATGGCCCCCTGGACAAAGATCTCGCTGTACTGGGGATAGCCCTGCTCTATGGCATCCCGGGTGATCCGGTAGGCGCTGCCGCTGAAATTGAATCGGATGTATTCCAAATTCTCAAGCAGGGCAAAGGCGGAAACCGAATTATAGATCAGGCTTTTTTCCGTATAGAGATCCTCGTCCCCATACCAATCCGTTGTATAGTAATCAATGATTAAGCCGCAGTTTGCCGTATCGATCTCAAAGGCAAACCCGTATTCGGCGAGTGGCAGCGCACCGATGAGATGGCCGGTGTTGCTGTTGTTCCCCACATAGGGATTTGCATACTGCCGGATCTGGGCAATGCCGCTTTTTTCCCGGTTAAAAGGGCTGACAGGCAGGGTCTGGGTGGTATAGGCCTTTTTCGTGTCTATGAGAAAATAGGCGTTGGGCGTCCCCGGGTGGATCTGATATACATCGTAAAACAGGCAGTCGTATTTTACGATGGTTGTCTCTACAAAAAGGGTCTCCGTGGAATACCGGTAGATGGGCGGCCGCTTAAATTCCCGCACGCCGATGTAATCCACCACCACGAAGGCAGCCAGCGCCACCAGGAACAGGCCGGCAGAGGCCAGCATCCGTTTCCAAACGCCCCAGGGCAGCTCCCGGAACACGCCGGCAACCGCCACCAGAAGGCCAAAAATGGAGTACACACTGCTCCAGCTGCTCTCCGGCGGAAATAGGACAAAGGCGCAGATACAAATAAAAACGCCGATGGCAATGATGCACAGGGACGTGTTCCTGTGGGCATGTTTGAGTTTTTCGGCGCCGTAGTCGATGGCGCTGATCAGGTTCTTCTCCGAGTATTCTGCCGCCGCTTCCTCTTCAATTTTCTCCCCGGCCAGCAGTTCGTTTAACGTGATATCCAGCTCCCTGCTCAGGGGTTCCAGCAGAGACAGGTCCGGCATATAGTTTCCGTTTTCCCAGCGGGAAACGGTCTTGTTGCTGACGCCCAATTTTTCCCCCAGCTGTTCCTGGGTCAGGCCCTGCTTCTTGCGGTTTGCCGCAATGAAGGCGCCAATTTTTTTGCTGTCCATAAGCTTCAACTCCTTTTGGGGATATGGTACCGTTTTTTCTAAAAAAGGAACACCCCACAAATGGCGAATCCCTGCTTTTCTGCTATTCTACCGCTTTTTGCCGGCCTGATAAATCCCTTTTTTGCCCCAAAGCCATTTGCCGGGCAATGGATCGCCCCCTCCGCCCCTGGTTCCGGGCGCCGCCCCTTGACAGCCGGCGGCGGGCGTGCTATATTGACTGTACTTGCAAATGGCATGGATGAGGAATTGTCCCTTTGCGCACCTGCAGAGAGAGGGAGCCCCGGCTGAAAGCCCCCTCGGTCCCCGCAATCGGACGCACCGCCTCGGAGCCGCCCACCCAACGGGATCTTCCCCAGTAGGCTGGGCCGGGCACGCCCGTTACAGCGCAAAAAGCGGCGGCCGTATGGCCGCAAGCAGGGTGGAACCGTGGAGTTTTGCTTCACCCCTGAGAAGGGGTGGGGCTTTTTTTATTGTATTTTTGTCCAGTTTGGCGGCATGCTACTGACAATAGGAGGAGAAATTATGGCAGAGAACGATTATACCTTTGAAAATCCCCAGTATCGGGACACCTACCGGCACACAACCGCCCACATCCTGGCCCAGGCGGTCAAGCGCCTATACCCAGACGTGCAGCTGGCCATCGGCCCCGCCATTGCCGACGGGTTTTATTACGACTTTGACGCTGACTTTCCCTTCACCCCCGAGGTCCTGGAACAGCTGGAGGCGGAGATGCGGAAAATCTGCAAGGAAAAGCTGAAGATCGAGCGCTTTGAGCTGCCCCGGGAAGAGGCGCTGGCCCTGATGCGGGAGAAAAACGAGCCCTACAAAGTGGAGCTGATTGAAGACCTGCCGGCGGATGCCACCATCAGCTTTTACAAGCAGGGGGAATTTACAGACCTCTGCGCCGGGCCCCATCTGGACTCCACCGGCCGGGTAAAGGGCAATGCCATCAAGCTCACCTCCTCCACCGGCGCCTATTGGCGGGGGGATTCCAACCGGAAGATGCTCCAGCGGATCTACGGCACCTGCTTCCCCAAAAAGGAGGAGCTGGACGCCTATCTGGAACGGATTGAGGAGGCCAAGCGCCGGGACCACCGGAAGCTGGGCCGGGAGCTGGGCCTGTTTATGATGGCCGAGGAGGGGCCGGGTTTCCCCTTCTTTTTGCCCAAGGGCATGGTGCTGAAAAATACCCTGCTGGATTACTGGCGAGAGTGCCACAAGCGCTACGGCTATGTGGAGATCTCCACCCCCATCATCTTAAACCAGGAGCTGTGGCACCGCAGCGGCCACTGGGACCACTATAAGAACAACATGTACACCACCGTCATCGACGGAGAGGACTACGCCATTAAGCCCATGAACTGCCCCGGCGGCATGCTGGTATATAAAAACGAGCCCCACTCCTATCGGGACCTGCCCCTGCGGATGGCGGAGCTGGGCCTGGTACATCGGCACGAGATGTCCGGTGCGCTCCACGGCCTGTTCCGGGTGCGCTGCTTCACCCAGGACGATGCCCACATCTTTATGACCCCGGACCAGATGAAAGAGGAAATTAAAAATGTGGTGCGCCTCTTTGACGAGATGTACTCCACCTTCAACCTCAGCTACCAGATTGAGCTCTCCACCATGCCCGAGGACCACATGGGGGACGAAAAAGACTGGCAGTTTGCAGAAAAGACCCTGGCGGAGGCCATCTCCGAGCTGGGCAAAGACTACGCCGTGAACCCCGGGGACGGGGCCTTCTACGGGCCGAAACTGGACTTCCATCTGGCCGATTCCCTGGGCCGGACTTGGCAATGCGGCACCATCCAGCTGGACTTCCAGATGCCGGAGCGCTTTGAGCTGGAATACACCGGCGAGGACGGCCAGAAACACCGGCCGGTTATGATCCACCGGGCGCTGCTGGGCTCCATCGAGCGGTTTATCGGCGTGATCACCGAGCACTATGCCGGGGCCTTCCCCCTGTGGCTGGCGCCTGTGCAGGTGAAGGTCCTGCCCATCACCGACCGCAGCCGGGACTACGCCCAGGAAGTGGCAGACAGCCTGGACGCCGCCGGCATCCGGGTGGAGACAGACTTCCGCAATGAGAAGATCGGCTACAAGATCCGGGAGGCCCAGGTGCAGAAGATCCCCTATATGCTGGTCATCGGCGACAAAGAGGCGGAGAACGCCACCGTATCTGTCCGCAGCCGTTCCGGCGGGGACTTGGGCGCCATGCCTTTGGCGGACTTTTTGGCCATGGCTAAGGAGGAAATCCGGTCCAAGAAAAATTAACGGGCACAAAACAGACAAATTTTTCAACTGAAAAACACTGCATATCTACGGAAACTCCTTCGTACACTAGGATTGAGCATTCTTGTACGAAGGAGTTTTTGCTTTGAAAAACAAACGTCATTTGGCCCTTTCCCTGGCACTGATCTTTGCTGTGAACATCGCCATCATCTCCCTGGTGCAGCTGGCGCCGGGGGCGGAGGCCGCTGTCTACAAACAGGGCTCCACCGGTTCCACCGTATCGGAGATCCAAACCAAACTGAAAAACTGGGGGTATTATACCGGCGAGGTGGACGGCATTTACGGCAGCAAAACCACGGAAGCGGTAAAGTACTTTCAGCGCACCAACGGCCTCACCGTAGACGGCATCTGCGGCAGCGCCACCCTATCCGCCCTGGGCATTACATCCACCGCCTCCACCCAGGACAACAACGTGGCCCTTTTGGCCCGGCTCATCTCGGCGGAAGCCCGGGGCGAGCCCTATATCGGCCAAGTGGCGGTGGGAGCCGTGGTTTTAAACCGCATGGAACACCCCTCCTTCCCCAACACCATGGCGGGGGTCATCTATCAGGCGGGCGCCTTTACCTGCATCACCGACGGCCAGTGGGACGAGCCTGTGGCGGACAGCGCCT
>CAZXRD010000024.1:5951-20519 GCA_964642465.1 uncultured Oscillospiraceae bacterium
CAGCGCCTGGATCTGGTCCCGGCCGCTGATTGTCACCATCGGCAAGCACCGCTTCTGCGCATAAGGAGGGCCTATGTGTAATCTGGTTTTCTACGACGCCAAGCCCTATGACCGCCGGTGGTTCGACGCCCTAGCCCCCAACTACGGCGTATCTATCCGCTATTTGGAGACCCGGCTAAACCCGGACGCCGCCGCCCTGGCCGCCGGGGGAGACGCCGTCTGCGCCTTTGTCAACGACGATCTGGGCGCAGAGACCTTGGACAAGCTGGTGTCCCTGGGCGTCCGGGTGGTGGCCCTGCGCTGCTCCGGATTCAACCAAGTGGATTTAAACGCCGCCCGGGGCCGGATTGCCGTTCTCCGGGTCCCCAGCTACTCCCCCAATGCCATTGCAGAACACTCCATGGCTCTGCTCCTCACCTTAAACCGCAAGACCCACCGGGCATATAACCGCACCCGGGACTACAACTTCAGTTTAAAAGGCCTGGATGGGTTTGACCTAAACGGCAAAACCGTAGGGGTCATCGGCACCGGCCGGGTGGGCCAGGCCTTTTGCCGCATTGCCCAGGGCTTTGGCATGGAGGTGCTGGGCATGGACCCCTATCCCGTGGAGGCGCTAGGCATCCAGTACACCGATCTGGAAGACCTGTGCCGCCGCAGCCATGTGATCTCCCTCCACTGTCCCCTGACCCGGGACACTTTCCACATGATCGACGCCCAGACCCTGGCCTATATGCGCCGGGGCGTCTACCTCATCAACACCTCCAGAGGCGCCCTCATTGACAGCCAGGCGCTGCTGGCCGCTTTAAAATCCGGCCAGGTGGGGGCCGCCGGTCTGGATGTATACGAGGAGGAGTCGGAGTTTTTCTACGAGGACGTATCCGACACGCTGATCCGGGATGACACGCTGAAGCTGCTCCTCTCCACCCCCAATGTGCTGGTCACCTCCCACCAGGCCTTTCTCACCCAGGAGGCCCTGCACAACATCGCCGCCGTCACCTTGGAAAATTTGCGGACGTATTGGGACACTGGGCACTGCGACAACGCCCTGGAACAAGTCCCCACTGGGTCCGCCCAACGATAAAGTCTCCGCCCATATCTGTAAAGGAAAAAGCTTTACAGATATGGGCGGCTTTTTAATCGGCCCGAATCTCCAATTCCCGCAATTTGATGCTGTTTTTATAGACCTTAATCCGGTATAGCTCGCCGGCTGTCAGCGGGCCAAAGGCAAATTCCCCGTTTTTCTCTGTAAATACCCGGGCAATGGCCGACTGCTCCCCGGGTCCGCCGGTCTTGTACAGCAGCAGCATGGCGTCTGCCACCGGCTTATCGTTTTTATCCAGCACCACACCGGAAATGGCGGAGCGGTTGTCCTCCTGCATATGTACCGCTGTCTCCACCTGTTCCCCGGGACCGGGCTTAAAGTATAGTTCTGAAAAGGTGGTCATCCCCGTATCACTCCATTTTGTCGTATCAGAAAACCTGATCGCTTTATTCTATGCCAACTGGCCGCCGGATGTCGACTTGGCAGGGGAAAAGCCCGCCCCTGGCTTGACAAGCGGGCTGTATTTATATAAAATGAATGCACTGCGAATGGAAGGCCGTGCCGCTCGGCGGCAAAGGGCTATTTTTTTGCTATGAGCCTTCTAGCAAATAAAGGAGACGAGCAAAATGGCACAGGATAAGAAAAAGGTAGAACAGATCACATCTATGGAGACAGATTTCGCCCAGTGGTACACCGACGTGGTCATCAAGGCGGAACTCATCGACTACTCCGGCGTCAAGGGCCTTTTTATCCTCCGACCTTATGGCTACGCCCTTTGGGAAAATATCCAGGCCGTACTGGACAAAAAGTTTAAAGATCTAGGGCATGAAAACGTGTCCATGCCCCTTTTAATCCCGGAGAACCTACTCCAGAAGGAAAAGGACCATGTGGAGGGCTTTGCCCCAGAGGTGGCCTGGGTCACCCACGGCGGCAGTGAGGAGCTGCCGGAGCGCCTGTGTGTCCGGCCCACGTCGGAGACTCTATTTTGCGACCACTGGAGCCATGTGGTCCACTCCTGGCGGGACCTGCCCAAGCTCTACAACCAGTGGTGCTCCGTCATCCGCTGGGAAAAGACCACCCGTCCCTTCCTGCGGGGCCGGGAATTCCTCTGGCAGGAGGGGCACACCCTCCATGCCACGGCGGAGGAGGCTGTGGCAGAGGCCCTGCAGATGCTGGAGGTCTATGCCGACTGTTGTGAAAACTACCTGGCCATGCCGGTTATCCGGGGCCGGAAAACCGATAAGGAGAAGTTTGCCGGCGCTGAGGACACCTATACGGTGGAGTGCATGATGCACGACAAAAAGGCCCTGCAGAGCGGCACCTCCCACTACTTTGGGGATGGATTCTCCAAGGCCTATGACATTGCCTTTACCGACAAAAACAACCAGTTGAAAGCGCCTTTTGAAACCTCCTGGGGCATGTCCACCCGCATCATCGGCGGCATCATCATGACCCACGGGGACGACAACGGCCTGGTCCTGCCCCCCCGTGTAGCCCCCATCCAGGTAGTCATCATCCCCATCGCCATGCACAAGCCCGGCGTCACCGAGGCGGCCCAGGCCCTGCTGGAGCGGCTGAAAGCGGCCGGCATCCGGGTCAAGGGGGACTTTTCCGACCAGAGCCCCGGCTGGAAGTTTGCCGAGTATGAGATGAAGGGCGTGCCCCTGCGCATTGAACTGGGGCCCAAGGACATTGAAAACGGCCAGTGCGTGGCCGTCCGCCGGGACAACGGGGAGAAGACCTTCCTGCCTTTGGACCAGCTGGAGACCGCTGTGCCCCAGCTGCTGGACGCCGTGCATCAGGGTCTGTTCGATAAGGCCAAGCGGAATCTGGAGGAGAACACCCGCCCCGCCAAGACCATGGACGAGGCCCGGGAGATCCTGGAGGCCCACGGCGGCTTCATTAAGACCATGTGGTGCGGAGATCTGGACTGCGAGCTGGCCATGAAGGACCAGCTGGGCGTCTCCTCTCGGTGCATCCCCTTTGCCCAGAAGCACATTGGGGACGTTTGCCCCGTCTGCGGCAAGCCCGCCGAGAAAATGGTCATCTGGGGCGTGGCCTACTAAAGAAAAAAAGCAAAACAGGCCCCAGCGCCCAAGGCGCTGGGGCCTGTTTCTTTCAAAAAATTTGACAAGGCATTTTCCTTGACAAGGAGGGACGTTATGGACACCAAGGCTTTGCTGAGCTGCTGCCATCTCTGTCCCCGGGACTGCGGTGCAAACCGCCTGGCCGGAGATAGAGGCGCCTGTGGGGAAACCGCCCAGCTGCGGGCAGGCTTGGCCTATCTCCACCAGTGGGAGGAGCCCTGTCTGGTGGGGGACAAGGGTTCCGGCACAGTATTTTTCTCCGGATGTCCCCTGGGCTGCGTGTTCTGCCAGAACGGGGATCTGTCCCACAGGGGGCAAGGGAAACCCCTTTCCACAGATCGCCTGAGTCAGGTGTTCTTAGCGCTCCAGGCAAAGGGGGCTGCCAACATCAATTTGGTAACCGGGCAGCACTTTCTGCCCCAGATCCGGGACGCTCTGTTGGAGGTAACGGGCCGGCTTTCCATCCCGGTGGTCTATAACAGCAGCGGCTATGAAAAGCCCCAGGCCCTGGACCTGCTCCGAGGTCTGATCCAGATCTATCTGCCGGACTTTAAATACCTCTCCCCCCAACTGGCCGCCCGGTATTCCAATGCCCCGGACTATCCCCGCTGGGCCAAGGCCGCCTTAGATGCCATGGTCGACCAGGTGGGGCCACCGGTATTTCGGGCCGACGGGACCATGTTGCAGGGCGTTTTGGTGCGCCATCTGGTGCTGCCGGGGCAGACGGCGGACTCCAAGGCTGTGCTCCACTATCTGCACAGCCGGTACGGGTCGGACATTTACATCAGCATCATGAACCAGTACACCCCTGTGCCGGGCCTGGACCAGTATCCCGAGTTGCAACGGCCGGTCTCCCAGGCAGAATATGACGAAGTGCTGGACTACGCCATTTCTATCGGCATTGACCAGGGCTTTACCCAGGAGGCGGGCACGGTGGCTGAAAGCTTTATCCCCCATTTTGACGGCTCCGGGCTTTAGTTTACCCCTCTCCATGTCTCCCAAAAACCGCAAGGGCTCGCCGTCGCAACGGCAAAATCCCAGTAAAATCTGTTTTTCCCGGCGACATGTGCGGCGGGAAAAACACTGCTCGGCCTGCAAACGTGGGCGCAGAGCGCCTGCGCTGCAGCAGACCGCAACCCTTTGTCAAAAAGGCCCGGCCCTTTTTGACAAAAAACGGGGGACAGCGTACGCTGTCCCCCGCCTTTTTGCCTATTCGATTGCATTAAATTGCATCAGCAGTCTCTTCCCCGGTGAGAACCCGGCCGATCCCCTCCGCCAGGGCACGCATCTCATTTTCCCCGGGGATGATATACACCGGGGCAATAAACCCTACCCGCCGGCGGATCTCGTCTACAAAGATCTTGCAATAGGCCATGCCCCCGGTAAGAGTGATGGCCTCTACCTTGCCATCTACCACCACGGCCATCTGGCCCACCGCCTTGGCCACGTTGAGGGCCATGGCGTCCATAATAAGCCGGTCCGCCGGATTTTCCAATGCCCGGCGCTCAAACTCCACAAAATCCATGGTCCCCGCCAGGGAGATGAGGCCCCCCTCCCGCTGGAGGTGGCGCATCATGGATTCCTTGGTGTACTGGCCGGAAAAAGCGGCGTCCACCAGCATGTAGTTGGGGATATTCCCCGCCCGCTCCGGGGCAAAGGGCCCCTCGTCGTCACAGACCATGTCGATGATCCGCCCGTTTTCCTGGACACTTACGGAGATACCCCCGCCCATGTGGCAGACGATGACGGTGGACTGGGTATAGGGCTTGTGCAGGTACTCCTCCGCCGTTTTCCGGCCCATAGCCCGCATATTCAGGTTGTGGCCCTGTCCCCGGCGGTGGAATTCCTTTAGGCCCGTGATGCGCACCACGTCGATCATCTCGTCTACGGAAACAGCGTCGTAAATATGGGCGGGCACCCCAGTCTCCTGTTCCAGCCGGTAGGCGATTTGGGCCCCCAGACTGGAGGGGTGCTGGTCCTGGGGGCACTCCCGGTAGATGCGCACCAGCTCTGCGTTGATGCGGTAAGCCCCGGCGTGTACCGGCAAGGCCGGGCCGCCCCGGGAGGCGATGGCATCTGTATCGTGCAAATCTTCCCCGTGTTGGGCCATGGCCGCCTTTACCAGTTGGTACCGGTCTTCCAGCTGAGCGTTGATGGTGGGAAACTGCTTTAGCCACGCCCGGTCGTGGGGGATCTTCTCCTCCCAAACAAATTCGCCGTCCTGATACATGGCAATTTTGGTGGAGGTGGAACCGGGGTTTAGCACAAAAATTTTCATTGCAACCATCCTTCTCGCCAGACGGCGGTCATTTTTTTCATTATACCAAAGTGCCGCCGCCTTTGGCTATAGGAAACCTATGCTTTTCCTTTATGGCTCTCATCCATTTGCCATATTATAAAAAAGGCTGCAAGCCAATTGGCTTGCAGCCCGCTTTTTTCTTATCTGCCCCGGCGGCGGGAACTCCGCCGATCCGAGTACTGGCGCAGGCCGGAAATTTTGCTGTCCGACTCCTGCATAAACTGCTTTAACTTATCCTCAAAGGAGCTAGGTTCCGCCGGTTGGGCCCGGTTGGGACGGAAATGCGCCGCCGCAGGCTGTGCCTGGGCAGGGGCTGGTGCCGCCGCCTTTTTGATGGACAAATTGATCCGGCCATTTTCATCGATGCCAATGACCTTGACCTTGACCTCTTGGCCCTCCGTCAGATGGTCGTGCACATCGTTCACATAGGCATTGGTGATCTCCGAGATATGTACCAAGCCCGACTTGCCCGGGGCTACCGTGACAAATGCGCCGAATTTCGTAATGCCCGTTACCTTGCCAGTTAAAACTGCCCCCACTTCCAGCTCCATTAAAAAAATGTTCCTCCCTTAATTGCCGCCGTCAATGAAGATCTGTTCCCCTGGCATAACATAGCCCATATCCCGGGCAATGTCCTCCATCGTTTCCGGATCTCCGCTGTGCTCAATGGCGTATTTCATCTCTTCGTTTTCCTGTTTCAGCTCGGCAACCCGATCCGCACTGGCCTGGTTCGCCGCTTGGGCATCCGCCAAGTTGCTGCGGAGGAGCATCAGGCTGACAATTGCATACACCAGCAAAACCAGCAGAACAATTTTTGTAATAAACCCGGACTTTCTGACATGCATATGCCTACGCCCCTTTCTCTGAAAAACTTGGCATCTTTAGGTACCCGAACAGGTTACCGCACTTTATTCGTGTTCCTTATTGTATACCATTTTTTCAGAGATGGAAAGCGGTTTTTCAATTTTTTGCAAAATTTTTTTACGCCGGCGGCCGGCTTTTGGAACGGAATAGCTAGTATATGTAAAATATAGAATATCGAACCAATTATTGCCCCCCAAATTTTCATGAACAGCCAACTGAGCAGGCAGAAATACAAAATAGCACCGCAGCCAGCCAACAGGACCATAAACAGGCGCAGCTCGCCGCCTCCCAGCGTGAAGGCCAAGACGAACAGGCCCATACAAAAAACCAGGGCGGTGAGCACATCGGCAATCCAGCGGGTAAACCGGCCCAGCTTCCGCCCCAGGCAGCGGAAAAAGTCAAACAGGCAGCCGGTGGCCGCCCCCAGAGCCAGGGCGGTGCCTGCCTCCAGCAGCTGCTGGGAAATGGATATGGACAGATCCATGGTCAGCTAAAAAGCCGGGAGAAAAAACCGCCTTTTTTCTCTGAAGGGCCAGCCTCATACACCAAGCTGTCAATACGTCCCTCCACGCTCAGCTCACCGCCTTCTATGCTGAGCTTTTCAATATGCAGTTCTCCCCCTTGAATCACCAAAGCCCCTTGAGAGGTGACCAGGATAATCTCCCTCTCGTCAAAGCTCTCTACATCCTCTACCCCGGAGATGAGCAGCCTCCGGCGGGCCTCCAATATGATGTTGTGCCGCACTTCCGGCTTCCGGACGGCTTCCTCATAGGCCATGTGCGCCCCTCCCTTTCCAGATTCTACTCCTATTTTATTTATACAAGCCCTGTTTCATGCCTGCAGAAAGTCTATGGAAAAGTTTTACTTGACAGAATGCATAAAATCGTGTATCATCCACCTTGTTACGATTTGTAAACATTCGATATCAATTCGTAAATCGCTGTTACCTTTCCCCTGGTTTGGTAACAATCTCAGTGGTAGGAGGTGTGCCTGTGGCAACACCTGCTTTGCAAACGTCTAATGAAGCCGCAGCAAAATCGGGCCGGCAGCGCCAATGGGGGCTGGACCGGCTGCAACACAATTTCGCAGAGGCATATTTCGCTGTAACGGAGACTTTGGCCCATTGGCGCCTGAGCCGGCGGAAGCTTGCCCTGGCCCTGGCTTTGATCTCCCCGTGCACCGTCCTGGCCCTTACCTTTCACATCGCCCTGCGGGCCTATGTGGATGGGGAGCCGGTGGGGCTCTCCCTCTCCGCCAGTGATTTTGCCGCAGCCGTAGAGGCTGCAGAGGAGACCGCCTCCCAGGCTTTGGGTCACCCCTGCAGCTTTGAGGACAGCGTAAGCTACCGGTATGTGGTGGAAAATCGCAGTACATACATCAGCCAATCCGCTTTGGAGCGGGCTCTGCTGGCTACGGTACCCGGCCTCGTCCAGGGATATCTCCTGCAGATCGACGGGGAGGTTGTGGCCGCCTCCACCAGTTACAGCGACCTATCTGCCCTGCTGTCAGAACGGCTGAATACGTATAACCAGACAGACGCTGACGAAAGCCAGTTTTTAGGAGATGTACAGATCGTCCACGGATACGCTGCAGAAGACCTGCTCCTATCCACCCAGGAGATCCAAGAAATCTTAGCCCAGCAAAGTGTGTATACCGTGAGCCGCTCCGCCCGGGTGGCTTCCGTACCCTACGCTGTGGACTATTATGACGATCCCACCATTTACGAGGGGGATTCGGAGGTCGCCTCCGCCGGTGTGGACGGCGCCGCCATTGTAGAAACAGAGACCATGTATCTCAATGGAGAAGTCGCCTCTACCCAGGAGACAATGCTCCAGGTTTTGGAGGAGCCCATCAACCAGCAGGTGGCCAACGGCACCATGGAACGGCCGCTCACCGCCTCTTGGGGCTATTATATCTGGCCCACCTCCGGCACCATCACCTCCAACTTTGGGTACCGCAGCGGCGGCGTCGGCTCTACCAACCACAAGGGCCTGGATATTGCCACTGCGCACGGCAGCAACATCTTGGCTGCCGACGGCGGCGAGGTCATCTACGCCGATTGGATGAGCGGCTACGGGTATTTGGTCCAAGTCCAGCACGACAATGGGGACGTGACCTATTACGCCCACTGTTCCCAGCTGCTTGTCTCTGTGGGTCAGCGGGTATACCAGGGCGAGCTCATTGCCTATGTGGGCAATACCGGCGTCTCCAGCGGCTCCCATCTCCATTTTGAAGTCCGAGTGGGCGACACACCGCAAAACCCGTTAAATTACCTGCCCTAAACCATGCATAAAATGGCCGGCACACCCAGTTGTGCCGGCCATTTTTCTTGTTTGCAAATTTCTTTCATTTCGTTCAAACTTAATTTTGCTTTTATTCATTTTCTGGACATAAATATATACTAGTATAAAACCATCAAAAGAAAACCCCAGAAATCCATAGCGAAGGAGTAAGCAAGCATGTATTTCGAATATGATAAATATCAAGGGACATCTTCCAACAACGGATCCCAGGACACCCCGGAATCCCAGACCAATTCCAATGCAGCCGCTCAACAGGCCGGCTATGCAAACACCCAAACCAATCCGAACGCTGGGACTGCTGCCCAAGGACAGGGCGCCCCGGCTTCTCAACAGGCTGCGTCTTATTACCGCCAGCCCACCTTTGGCCAGCAGGCGGACGCATCCAATCCCAGCCAAGCCGCTGCCCAAGGAGAACAAGGCGCCGCTTCCCAAGGGGGACAGAGCGGCCGCACCGGTTCTCCCTGGACCCAGGCCCCTGGTTACAGCCAGTCCGCTTACGGCTATGCCAACCAGCACAGCTACGCCGGCGGCAGTTACACACCGCCTACATCCAAAGAGGACAAACCCAAGAAACACAAAGGCGGCTTTGCCGTCCGGGCCGTGGCCATGTGCCTGGTCTGTGCGCTGATTGGCGGCGCTGCCGGCTTTGGCGCCAGCGAACTGTGGGGCAGCTCGGAATCCGGCGGGAACACCGTTGTCCTAGGCTCTTCCGGCAGCAACCTCTCCAACACAAACGATGATGCTACCGATGCAACACCGGGCGAGCCTCTCACCGCCAGCCAGGTCTATGAGCAGGGTGCCCCCAGCGTGGTCAGCATCAACACCACGGTGAACACCAGCTATTGGGGCCAGCAGGCCACTTCCACCGTAGCCGGCACCGGCTTTATCATCTCCTCGAGCGGCTACATTGTCACCAACTACCACGTCGTAGAAGCCGCTGTGGAAAACGGCTACACACCGAAAGTTTCTCTGTACAGCGGTGAGACATATGATGCCCAGATCGTGGGTTATGAGGCCGCAAACGACATCGCCGTTTTGAAGATTGAAGCAGACGATGATCTGCCCGCCGTTGTGCTGGGCGACTCCGGCAATCTGACCGTTGGTGACAACGTGTATGCCATCGGCAACGCCCTGGGCACCTTTAACTACACCCTCACCGGCGGCTACCTCAGCGCCATGAACCGCAGCATCACCTTCGAAGACGGCACCACGCTGAACATGCTCCAGTTTGACGCCGCCATCAACTCCGGCAACTCCGGTGGCCCCCTGTTTAACGATCGGGGTGAGGTTGTGGGCATTGTCACGGCAAAATCCTCCGCCAGCAGCGCAGAGGGCCTGGGCTTTGCCATCCCCATCAGCGACGTGATTGACATCATCTCTGACCTCATTGAGATGGGCTATGTCACAGACCGGCCCTACATGGGGATCGTGGTCAGCCCCGTGCTGGACATGGCCATCGAGTACTATGACATGGTGCCCGGCGCCTATGTGACCTCTGTGGAATCCGGCTCTTGTGCCGAAACGGCAGGCCTGCAGCCTGGGGACATCATCACCGCCATGGGCGACACGGAGATCACCTCCACCACCGACCTGACCAACGCCAAAAACACCTATCGGGCCGGTGATACCACGACCCTCACCGTCTATCGGAACGGGGAGTACCTAAACCTCACCATCACTTTCGATGAGGAAGTCCCCACGACCCAGGACACCTAGACAACGCCCAGCGCAAACGGGAGCTTCTTCCCTTTTAACTAATGGGACGCAGCCCCCTCCATGCTGTAGGCAAGCGTCTGCAGTATGGTATGTTTTAGATAAATACGCTTCTACCCTCTCAAACCAGAAAGGGCCCTGCTTTAGCAGGGCCCTTTCTGGTGGTCTAGGCTTTTCTATACTTGCACCAAAGGCGCCCGAGGGGGCGCCTTTGGTGCATACATTGAAAGAAATAGAGAAAATAAAGGATTTTCCAGACAAGTTGGCCGCATGTCTGTATTTGTCCACATCTATATTATAATAAATTCTCCTACAGACTTCCAATGCATTTTACATTGGACTATTATAACTGCGGTTTATATTCTCCCGCTTGACGGGTCATACGAACCGCCTCCTCCGTCACAGCAAAGATTTTCTTCACATACTGGTGGAACACCCGGCCCGCATCCGTCAGCTCCACCCGGTTGTTATACCGGCGGAACAGAGATACCCCCAACTCTCGCTCCAACTGAAAAATGGACATGCTGATGGCCGGCTGGGTGATATCCAGGTTTTTTGCGGCATGGGTAATGTTCCCGGTATTCGCCGCTTCGTCAAAATACTTGAGCCAAGATGCCTTTAACATTTCCGCCTCCTCCCGCAGCTTTGGCTGCCATCCCACACTTGCCTTTTCTGTCTGCCTGCCCGGTCCGGGCATGAAACCTTGTATCTTTTCCCCCACTGTGCTAAGATACGAGAAATGGACCATCAAAAAGGAGAGAGACCATGGAGTGGATTGAAGTGGCCATAGAGACCCCTGCCGGGACCCTAGATACGCTATGTGCGCAGTTATCCAAATTGGGGATCGATCAACTGGTGATCGAAGATGAAGCTACTTTTCGGGAATTTTTACAGGAAAATCGAAAATACTGGGACTATATTGACGAGGATTTAGACGCCGCCCTCCGGGGGCTGTCCCGGGTAAAATTCTACCTCACCAGCGATGCGGCGGGCCGAAGCCAGCTGGAGCAGCTGCGAGAGGCCCTGCCCGGCTTCTCCCTGGCCAGCGCCTTGGTACGGGACGCAGACTGGGAAAACACCTGGCGCCAATACTACAGACCCATCGCCACAGGCCGGCGGCTTTTGATCGTTCCCCAATGGGAGGCGGCGCCAGAAGCCGGGGACCGGCAGATTCTCCGCCTGGACCCGGGCCTGATCTTTGGCACCGGGGCCCACGCCACCACCCGCATGTGCCTGGAGGCCTTGGAACCCTATGCCCCCGGGGCACGGGTTTTGGACTTAGGCTGCGGCAGCGGTATTTTGTCCATCTCCGCCCTGCTGTTGGGCGCCCAAAGCGCCACCGCCTGCGACATCGACGACAAGGCCCCCAAGGTGGTCCTGGAAAACGCCGCCCTAAACGGCGTGGAGGATCGCATCCACGTCTTTGCGGGAGATGTGCTCAGCGGGGCCCTGGACCGGCAGCTGGGCGCCAAGTCCTTTGACCTGGTGTTGGCCAATATTGTGGCGGATGTCATCCTGGCCCTGGCGGGCCGGGCACCCGGTTATCTCACCCCCGGCGGGCATTTTATCTGCTCCGGCATCATTGACGGCCGGGAACAGGAGGTTGCCGCCGGGCTGACTGCCGCCGGCCTCGCCATCATCCAACACCAACAGGTAGAAAATTGGCACTGCTATGTGTGCAGCCGGGCTTAATCCCCGATTTTGGGTAAAAAAAGGACAGGGCGCAATTTCGCCCTGTCCTTTTTTGTCGGTCAAAAGTATTTTTTGATCCCGGGGGATGCAGCGTCCGCATCGGCGCTAATGGTAATGGTAAACTTAACGCCCTCTTTCTCACTAAACGCATCCATCCAGTCCAAAAGGGAGGCGATTTCCTCGTCGGATTTATACTCGACGATTTTATATAAGCTGTCTATAAAAACATGGGTGATGTCGAAGTTGCCTGCATGGAGGCCGCTGACAAACCCCTTAAAGAACTCTATATCCCCGAAACTGTAGTCCGCCGTCTGCACCAAGCGCACGGTATAGGGGATGTCAAAGGTGAGCTTTGCGCCCTTTTCAATGCAAACCACGTTGCCGTGCTCTTCTTCCACCGCTTTGGCGACCAGTTCGATCAGTTGTTTGGTCTTTCCGGAACCTTTTAGGCCCATAATTACTTTAACCATTTTGACCAACTCCTTCTGTTTGAATTGTGCAGCCCTTTGCACATCTCTATTGTAGCATTTTTACAACTAGACCGCAACTACAAAAGAAGATTTTTTACGATTTGTTCAATTCTGATATCCAGGTTTCCCCAGCAGCCGGAACATATTGGTCTTATACGCCTCCACACCGGGCTGGTCAAACGGGTTCACCCCGCTGATATAGCCAGAGACGCCGCAGGCGAACTCAAAGAAGTAGATGAGTGCACCGAAGCTCTCCTCGCCCCGGTCGGGGGCGGTTACTTCCATACAGGGCACGCCGCCGTCCATATGGGCCTGCTTCACCGCCTGGACCGCTTTCCGCTGGATCTCGTCCAGCTCCCGGCCCGCCAGGTAGTTGAGGCCGTCCACATCCTTTTCATACCGGGGCACCACGATTTTTTCCGCCCCGGCGGCAAAGGAGACAAAGGTCTCTAACAGCATCCGCTCGCCCTGCTGAATATACTGGCCCAGGGAGTGGAGGTCGGCGGTAAACTCGGCGGAGGTGGGGTAAATGCCCTTGTTCTCCTTGCCCTCGCTCTCGCCAAACAGCTGCTTCCACCACTCGCCCATATACCGGAAGGTGGGCTCCCAGAAGGCCAGGATCTCCGCCGTCTTTCCCTGGGCGTACAGGGCCTGCCGGGCGGCGGCGTACTGCCAGGCGGCGTTCTCCGCCCCCGTCTTGGCCAGCAGTTCCGCCCGCTCCTGGGCGGCGCCGTCCATCAGTTTTTGAATATCAATGCCGGCGGCGGCAATGGGCAGCAGGCCCACCGGAGTCAGTACACTGTACCGGCCGCCGATGTCGTCCGGCACCACCAGGGTGGCATAGCCCGCATCTGTGGCCATTTCCCGCAGGGCGCCCTTCTGCCGGTCGGTGGTGGCATAGATCCGCCGGGCCGCCTCCTCCTTGCCATAGCGGGCCTCCAACAGGTCTTTGAACAGGCGGAAGGCAATGGCCGGCTCTGTGGTTGTGCCGGACTTGGAAATCACATTGATGGCAAAATCCTTGCCCTTGAGCTGTTCCATGGCCCTGTGGATGGCGTTGGCAGACAGGCCGTTGCCCATGTACAGGATCTGGGGGCCGCCCCGCTCCCCGTTTTGCGCTTCAAAAAACTCCGTTGTGGCACGGGCGCCCAAATAGGACCCGCCAATGCCGATGACCACCAGCACCTGGGCCTGTTCCCGGATCTGGGCGGCATAGTCCAGCACCTGCTGAAATTCTGCCCGGTCGTAGTTGGCGGGCAGATCCAACCAGCCGGTGTACTCCCCGCCCCGGCCTTTTTGGCTGCGCAGCACCTGATAGGCCGCCTCTGCCGGCTGCAGATCCAGCGCCTGGCCTGGCAAAAAGGGGTATACCCCGCTGACATCGATTTGAATCACGTTGGTTCCTCCTTTGTTATCGCTTTTGTTCTCCCATTCATTCTATCGGGATTCCCCGGATTTTACAAGCTCCCTGTGGAAAGAATCTTTATAAAATCCAGGAATACCATGCCCAAAGTTAGCTTCTCCACGGCATCCCCGGCCACAATGGGGATTTGGGCTAAGGTCTCCCCCGCCTGGTTTCGGATCTCCACCTGCCCCATGTTCTGTCCCGCCGCCACCGGGGCCTGCAGCTCCTCTTCTACTGTCACGTCCCACACAAGGCCGCCGGCTTCCGACCGGTGCACCAGGAGCTTGCCTGTCTCTGCCAAAACGGGCTGTACATAGCCCACCTGCCCCAAATGCACCGGCACAGGGGGCAGCACCTGGTCCGGCGTTGTGGAGACCAAGGTGTAGTTGGCAAAGGCAAAGCTCAGCAACGTCTTGGCATCTTCAAACCGCTGCTGGGAGGTCTCCCCTTTCATAACCACCGCAATATACTCCACCCCGTCCCGCTCTGCCGAGGCGGCCAGGCAATACCGGGCGGTGGACGTGTACCCGGTCTTCAGGCCGGTGGCCCCCTCATAATAACGGATCAGTTTATTGGTATTGCTGAGATCAAAGGTGCCGTCCCGCAGGCTATCCATCCAAATGGTGGTGTAGTCCTTAATGGCCTCATGCTGCAGCAGTTCCCGGGACATAATCGCCACATCGTAGGCGGAGG
>CAZXRD010000025.1:0-9355 GCA_964642465.1 uncultured Oscillospiraceae bacterium
TATGAACTGGCCCCGAACCCAAATTGCCCGGCTGGTGACCCTATAAGACGTGAGGGACAGCAAGACAAACTGGAAGGATACCCGGGCGGCCATGCTGCCGCTGTAGCCGGCATAGATCAATTGGTCTTGCTTTAAAATCAGGCGCATCACCTTGGTGGTACCGGAGCAGTTTGCCCAGTAAATGAGCAGGGGAAGAAAGGCGATGAAGCTTATCCCCGCCAAGCCCATTAAAAATTGGCGCAGCCAATAGATGCCACCAGTTTGAAGCAGGTCTTTCGTGTAGTATAGGCCTATGCAAGCCACAATCAGCAAAACAGGACAGAGGCATATCAACAGCAATTTGGCTGGAGCAAAAATGCTTTCCGCCGCTTTGGGTCGCTCTCCATGACCAGATACGCCGCCTGCTGGGCGGCCGCCTTTTCTGCATCGCTTTTAACCTGGTGTTCGGCTTTGTCCCCCTGATAACCGGAGACAAAGGAGAGGATCATGGGAACCAAAAGCAATAGCAGGGCAGTCAAGGCGATCAGTGTAATGAACACATGGCTTACAGTACGAGAGAGCGGCGCTAGGATGATGATACAGACCAAAAGCGTTACAAGTTCTAGGACGAGCAGATAAAGGTAGAGCGGGAAAAAGGCCGCTAAGAAACGCTTGCCCTTTAAGGAAAACCGGCTGCTGCGGCTTAAGGTTTGCAGGCCTTTGCCCTGCATGTAGCCTGTGGCAAAGTCTGAAACGGTCTGTGCACTGGCGAGGTTAAAAAATAGCAGCAGACCCGATGCATAGATAGAAAAACGGCGTCCCTGTTCAGCTTTGTCGTGATTTTGCCCCCGGATAGCAGCAACAATGGTCAGGATAATTTTTATGATCAGTGTGAGGTAAATGGGGCCAAAAAGCATAAAGCACATGCGGATATCCCAATAAAGGGATTCTCTCAGGCCCAGACGATGAGCAGGAATTTGCCCCAAGAGCAAACCGATCAGGATAAAAAGGCCGTAGACGATGACGACCTTACATAGCCATTTTCCGAAGCGGGCAGCGGTAGACGATTTCATTTTATCACCTACTTTTTTCCCCATAGCTACCTCCGCAAAGCCTGGACAAGTGGCGCCAAAGTGTTGAAATCGATAAAGTCCACCTGCTTTCCATAAGTCTCTAAAAAGGCTTGATCTTCGGCGGTGCGGTTTTCCACCGGGGTCCCCATTAAACTGAGATGCAGCATCGCCATAGCCGTGCGGTGTCCGAGGGAGAGCTGGCTGTAGTCCAGACGGCCCCGCAGATGAAACAGCTCTATTTTTTGGCGCAAAGAGGCGGGAATCTGCCGTTCCAGCATGGAGCGAATAGTGGCCTGGGTTTCTGGAAGTGCTGGGTCTCCTAAACCAACAGTGGCCAAAAGGAGTTTCCCCCCGGAAAAAGTGTCTAGGACTTTGCATGTTTTCCTTAGCCCCAGTACGCCACCGGCATACAGGCTGCCCACATATACCAGGACATCCATATTGGACAACTTCGGTGCTTGTGCATAACTGTAGGCGGGGATGCTGGTTTGCGCAGATAGTGCCTGGCCGTATTGGCGGGCGCTACCATATTTGCTCCCATAGAGAATGCAGCTGTTCACAAAAGAAGCCCCTTTCTGAATGGTTACACGTTTACAACCATATTGTACTGAACAAATGAAGACCAGGCCGCCATACTTGTGTGGAAACTGTGTAAAACTTATGTAAAAAAACAGACCTGCTGATTTATCCAGCAGGTCTGTTGACAGGGGCTATTCTTGGATTTGATCTGTGGTTTCTGCCGTGTCGGGCAGATCCGGTGCATCGGAACGGTGCAGTTCGGGGCGCACCTTTTTCATAATCACCAGGGCCATGACGCCGGCAAGCAGGGAGGCGCCGGCAAAGTTCAGCCAGATGCCGGTCAGTCCCAGGGACCACAAGGCGCCTATAAGAATAACCGGGAATACCAGGGCTGTAGACACAGAGATCAAAGCCGCAGGCAGGGGCTTTTCAATGGCCAGCATATAGCTCTGGGTGGCAAAAGAAAACCAGCGGGTGATGAAAGTCAGACTAAAAAGCTTTAGTGCACCGATGGACATCTCCATGACCTCGCCGGTGGCGTCAGCGAGGAACAGGTTGGTCACTTCCCGGGGGAAGAGGAACAGCACGACGGCCGCAATCAGCGAGATGACAGCGCTGGCCGTAAAGCAGCATTTTTCAATGGCCCGGACCCGGGAATACTTCTCTGCGCCCCAGTTAAAGCCAACGGCCGGCTGCAGCGAGTCGCACATGCCGTAGAGCAGCGGTTGGATAAAGCCTTCGGCATACATCAAAATCCCGTATACAGAGACGGCGTCCTGCCCGGCAAGGCGCACTAGGATAGCATTCATTAGAATGGAGGTAATTCTGCCGGCGATATTGTTCAAAAAGTTGGGGCTGCCGCAGGAGACAATTTGTCGGATCGTTGCCTTGTGAAAATGGGGCCTTGTAAAGCGCAGAAGCGCCTTCTTGCGCAAAAAAGGGAATCGGCGCAATTAGCACACTGATGGCCATACCGCTGCATGTGGCCAAAGCCGCTGCCCAAATGCCCCAATGGAGTACGCCCAGGAAGAGGAACTCTAAGCCAGCACTTAAAATGGACATAAATATATTGAGGAACATACTGCCCCGGATATATCCGCAAATCCGCAGATAATTGTCCATCGCAAAGATAATGGTGGTCACCGGCGAACACAGGGCGTAGACCCGGAGGTATTCCACAGCCAGCTGGGCGAATTCCCCGTCCGCTCCCATGAGGTCGATCAGCAGGGGCGCTGCAGCATAGAAAAGGATACCAGTCAATAGCCCTGCCGCAACAATCAGCAGGCAGGCGCAGGTAAAAATGTTATTGGCCTCTTGGGGCTGCTTGCGCCCCAAAGCGACAGAAATCGGCACAGAAGAGCCCACGCCCACCAAGTCTGCCAAAGCAAAATTGATAATGACGAAGGGCATGGCCAGGTTCAAAGCGGAAAAAGCGGTGCTGCCCAAAAACTGCCCGACAAAGATACCGTCCACAGTTTGGTAAAGGGCAGAGGCCAGCATACCAATGGCCCCGGGGATAGAGGCCAGGAAAAATAGCTTTAATGGTGGCGTTTTTGCAAATAAACTTGTAGATTGCATAGAGATCTTTCCTCAATTTTCTGAAGATATGTTTTGTACGGCGGCCTGTAGCCGCTGCACATAATTTTGTGTTAGTTCCAGCAGGAGGGTCCGCTGGCTTTCTGGCATGGCCTGGAAGGCCTGTAACTCCGCTAAAATCAGCGGGGAAATCACCTGTTCTGCCAAGGCTCTGCCATCTGCTGTCAGCACGATCTGCTTGTTTTTCTGATTGCCTGGAATAGGCTCTAATGCAATCAAGCCCTGCTTTTCCAGAGATTTCAAAGCGGAGTTAATGGTCTGTGGCGGGTAGTGCCATGCAGCGCAAAGCTCTCGCTGGGTATAGGAAATCTGTTCCCCATAGAGGGAATAAAACAGCCAAAATGCGGTATCTGATATCCCCCGACGCTTGGCGTATACATGATAGATTTCATCCATCTCCCGGTAAAGTCGATTGAACATAGCCAGGGGGTCTACCCATTTACCATCCATGCGCACACCTCCAATTTATCCGAAAACGGACAAAAAGGATTATAGACTGATATGGGGATAAAGTCAAGAAGCAAGACCAACAAAAAAGCCCGCTTTGCACAGGCAATTTGCTATGCAAAGCGGGCTTTTTCAATAAGGCAGAAATGATTTATTTGCACAGACTTTCTAAGATCTGTGCCTTTAAGGCGGCGATTTGTTCCAGCGTCGCATCAGTAGCAGCGGACTTGATAGTGACTACCGGCTCCAAGATGCGCATGTCCTTCATCTCTCCCAGAAGGGCCTGCATGTGCTTGGCTGCAACCGGGGCCCAAGATCCATTTTCTATTAGGCCGATGGTGCGGTTTTGGAGATTTAGGGCTTTCATATCGTGCAGCAAAGAGAGCATGGGCGGATAGAGGCCGTTGTTGTAGGTGGGGGAGGCCAGCACAATGTGGCTGCAGCGGAAGATTTCCGCAACCAGCGTAGACACATGGGTATTCGAGACATCATACATGGCAATGTGTTTGATCCCGGCTGCAGACAAACTATCGGCTAGGATCTGCACAGCGCTCTCCGTGTTCCCATACATAGAGGCGTAGAAAATGGCCACGGCCTGCTCCTCTGGCTGGTAGCGGCTCCAGAGGTCATATTTCCCCAGTAGCGTAGACAGGTCGCTGCGCCACACCGGCCCGTGGAGGGGGCAGATCGTCTCCACATCTACTGTAGACAACTTTTTCAACGCCGCCTGAACTTGGGGGCCAAATTTCCCCACAATATTGCCGTAATACCGGCGGGCTTCCGGCAGCCAGTCGTTGGCAAAGTCCCAATCGTCCATGAACAGGTTGCCGCCTAAGGCGCCAAAGCTGCCAAAAGCGTCGGCAGAAAACAGGACCTTGTCGGCGTGGTCATAAGTCATCATCACCTCAGGCCAGTGGACCATGGGAGTAAAGGCGAACTGCAACACATGCTTGCCCAAGGACAGGGTGTCTCCCTCTTTTACCTGTAGGGTGGGGAAGTTGTTCTCCTGATAAAACTGCTGGATCAGGGCAAAGGTCTTGGCGTTGCCCACCACCGTCATCTGGGGGTAGCGGTGGATCAACTCTGCAATACCGGCGCAGTGGTCCGGCTCCATATGGTTGACAATTAGATAGTCTAAAGGCCGACCATTTAAAACAGCCAGCAGATTTTCCATAAATGGGCGGAAAACGGAACGGTCCACCGTATCCACCAGCGCTGTTTTCTCATCCAATAGGACATAGGCGTTATAGGCCACGCCATTGGTCAACGGGAATAAATTTTCAAATAAAGCCAAACGGTAGTCCGATGCACCGACCCAGAAAATAGAATCCGTAATATTCCGAACGTTTTGCATTGGTAAAACTCCTTTCGATTGTGAATATTGTAACATAGCGGTTTTCCCTTGGCAAGACAAACGAAAGGGCATTTCTATGGTTTTAGACAGATGAATTTCAGGAAATCTGTCGATTTTGTCAAATTGGACTTTGTGGGCAATGCGCCGGAAAAACTTGTGGATGGTCCATTTTTTTCATCACTATTTCCGTTGACATGTTTACCGCCGGTGCTATAATAGTTGACATGTCAATAGTTGATATGTCTCTATGAAGGGGTGGGTGTATATGGAGCAAGATCTGCACATGCTGCTGTATCGGGCATTTCATGCCCAGCGCAAATATCTGCGCCCCCGTTCGGCCAAGTTGGGGCTGGGACCTGGGCAGCCCAGGATCCTGTCTTACCTGGTGCGGAATGGTACTTGCCGCCAAAAGGATTTGGCAGAATACTTGGAAGTGGATAAGGCGGCGATTAGCCGCACATTAGACTCCATGGAAAAGCGGGGGTTTGTTACTCGCAAGACCGATGAGGAGCATCGCCGGGCAGATCTGGTGTCGGCAACAGAGGCGGGCCATCAAGTGGTGGAGGCCTGGCATCAGAATTGCCAGGAGATGGAGAAAATCATGATGGATGGGTTTACCCCGGAAGAACAAGCTGCCTTTATGGATTATTTGAGCCGAGTGTATAAAAATCTCTGGGGCCAAATGCGGGAGGAGGGATAAGCGGTGGAGGACTTAAAACGAATCGGGCGCTATATTGGACCGTATAAAAAGGACATGATTATCGGCGCTGTTTTGTTGTTGGTAGAGACAGGGTTTGAATTGGTCATCCCGCTGCTCATGGCCCAAATCATCGACGTGGGCGTTGCCACCCGGGATATCTCTTATATCCTCTATAAGGGGGCGCAAATGGGCATCTGCGCCCTGCTGGCGTTGATCACGGGCTTGCTATATGCCCGGTTTGGGGCAAGGGCCTCTTACGGCCTGGGTGCACAAGTGCGTCTGGCGGAATTTGAAAAGATGCAGTCCTATGCCTTTTCTAATCTGGACCACTTTGAGACGGCGTCTTTGGTCACCCGTATGACCACCGATATCACTGTGATACAAAACGCCATCAACGGCGGCCTGCGGCCCCTAGTGCGCAGCCCCTTTATGTTTGCACTGGGCATTATTTTTTGCTTTGTCATGAATGCCAAGCTGGCCTTGGTCTTTGTGGTCTGCGCCCCTATTTTGGCGGTGGTGCTCTTCTGCATCATCCGCAAGGTGGCGCCTATGTATGGCCGGCTGCAAAAAGCGGTGGACCACTTAAACGGCATGGTGGAAGAGAGCCTGACTGCCATCCGGGCGGTGAAAGCCTTTGTCCGGGGCGAGTATGAAGAGGAGAAATTTGACAAGGTCAATCGGGAGCTGCAGCAGACCACGCAGAAAACCTTTCGCACCGCTGTGCTGAACCTGCCGGCCTTTCAGCTCACCATGTACACTGTCACGGTGCTGATCATGTGGTTTGGCGGAAACATGGTCCTAAACAGCGGCCTGGAAGTGGGGGAGCTCACCGGCTTTTTAAGCTATGTGCTCCAGGTGATCAACTCCCTGATGCTGTTGTCCAATGTGATGCTGCTGTTGACCCGATCCCTGGCCAGCGCCAGGCGCATCAGCGAGGTGCTCATGGAAGAGCCCGCCCTATCCTCTCCGGAAAACCCCTGCATGGAGGTGCCGGATGGGAGCATTTCCTTTGAGCACGTGTCCTTTAAATATAAGGAGGGCGCCCAACAGTTTGCCCTGTCTGACGTGAATCTCAAGATCCCCGCTGGGCAGACGGTGGGCATTATCGGCGGCACAGGCTCCTCAAAGACCACCTTGGTGCAGCTTATTCCCCGGCTCTACGACGTGAGTGAGGGCCGGGTGTGCGTAGGCGGTCGGGATGTGCGGGAATATGATTTGAAAACCCTGCGGGATGCCGTGAGCATTGTGTTGCAAAAGAATGTGCTGTTTTCCGGTACCGTGCGGGAAAATCTCCTGTGGGGCAATCCGGATGCCGATGATGAGACTCTGTGGGCGGCGTGCCGGGCTGCCTGTGCCGATGAATTTCTAAGCCGCATGCCCAAAGGCCTGGACACGGACCTGGGCCAGGGCGGCGTCAACGTCTCCGGTGGGCAGAAGCAGCGGCTTTGTATCGCAAGAGCCCTGCTGAAAAAACCAAAGATTTTGATCTTTGACGATTCCACCAGCGCTGTGGATACGGCAACAGAAGCCAAAATCCGGGCCTCTTTGGCTGGCCTGCAAGATGTGACCAAGCTCATCATCGCCCAGCGGGTTACCTCGGTGATCCACACAGATCAGATTATCATTTTAGATGATGGGCGGGTACATGCGATTGGCACCCATGAGAGTCTGCTTGCCAGCGATCCGATTTACCAGGAGATTTACGCATCCCAGATGAAAGGGGGGAACATAGATGGCAGCACGTCCGAGTAGAGGCAACCGGCCGAAGAATTTGAAATTCACCCTTCGCACGCTGCTGACTTATATGGGGCACCACAAGGCGCTAATGGGGCTGGTAGGCCTGCTGGTAGTGATCAGCGCCAGTGCCAATCTTTTGGGTACTTACATGATCCGTCCGGTGGTCAACAACCTGGTGGCGGGGGATTTAAATGCCCTGATCCGTGGCGTAGTGGTTACCGCTGTGATCTATGGCCTGGGGGCGCTGGCCGCCTTTGGCTATTCCCAGTGCATGGTGAAAACAGCGCAGAAAATCCTTGTGGATATCCGCCGGGACCTATTTGCCCACATGCAGACGCTGCCCCTGCGCTTTTTTGACACCCGGCGCCATGGGGATATCATGAGCTATTTCACCAACGATGTGGACACCATTTCCGATGCTTTGAACAACAGCTTTACCATGGTTATTCAAAGTTTCATCCAAATGGCAGGGACCCTGGCCATTTTGTTTGTACTGAACTGGCGGCTGTCCCTGGTGACGCTGCTGGGCTATGTGGCCATGTTCCTGTATATCTCTTACAGCGGCAAGCGGAGCAAGGCCTATTTCAGTGTCCAACAGGAGAGTTTGGGGGACCTGGACGGCTATATCCAGGAAATGGCCAGCGGCCAAAAGGTCGTCAAGGTATTTAACCATGAAGAAGAGAGTTTAAAGACATTCCGGGAGAAAAATGAAAAGCTCCGCAAGGCCGGTACCGGTGCGCAGAGCTATGCGGCCACCATGATTCCCGCCGTGGTGAGCATCTCCTATCTCAATTACGCCATCGTTGCCGTGCTGGGGGGCATCATGGCGATCCAGGGAGGCATGGATGTGGGAAGCCTGTCCAGTTATCTGGTCTTTGTGCGGCAGGCGGCCATGCCCATTAACCAATTTACCCAGCAGAGCAACTTCCTCCTGGCAGCCCTGGCCGGTGCGGAGCGCATCTTTGAGGTCATGCGCCAGCCGGCGGAAGTGGATGAGGGGCAGATCCGCCTGGTCAATGTGCGGGAGGAGGACGGCCAGCTCCAGGTGAGCCAGGAGCGCACCGGCCGCTGGGCCTGGCTGGCACCGGACGGGACTCTAACGCCGCTGCGGGGAGATGTGCGCTTCCACCATGTGGACTTTGGCTATGAACCAGGCCAACAGATTTTGAAAGACATCAGCCTCTATGCCAAACCCGGGCAAAAAATTGCTTTTGTCGGTGCCACCGGTGCCGGGAAGACCACCATCACCAACTTGATTAACCGCTTTTACGATGTGCAGAGCGGGGAAGTGGTCTATGACGGCATCCAAATCAAAGACATCCGCAAGGCGGACCTGCGCCGGTCGCTGGGGATGGTGCTCCAGGATACCCACCTGTTTACCGGTACCATAGCGGACAATATCCGCTTTGGCAAACTGGATGCAACGGACGAAGAAGTGGTCCAGGCGGCGAAAATTGCCAACGCCCACTCCTTTATCCGCCGCCTGCCGGAGGGCTATGATACCATGGTCACGGCGGACGGGGCCAATCTGTCCCAAGGCCAGCGGCAGCTGCTGGCCATTGCCCGGGCGGCTGTGGCCGACCCGCCGGTACTGATTCTGGACGAGGCCACGTCCTCCATTGATACCCGGACGGAGGCCCTGATCGAGAAGGGCATGGACCAGCTGATGGAGGGGCGCACCGTGTTTGTCATTGCCCATCGGCTCTCTACTGTCCGCAATGCCAACGCCATTATGGTGCTGGACCAGGGGCGCATTGTGGAGCGGGGAGACCATGATGACCTGCTGGCCCAGAAGGGCCTGTATTATCAGTTGTACCACGGCATGTTTGAATTGAGCTAAAAACAAAAAGGACCCGGGCCATATGGCCCGGGTCCTTTTTTGCATTGCGCTTAATCGTAGATAGACTCCACATTGCGGGAGAGAATAGCGCCGGAGTTGGCATCAATCTC
>CAZXRD010000025.1:9455-20389 GCA_964642465.1 uncultured Oscillospiraceae bacterium
CGTAGATAGACTCCACATTGCGGGAGAGAATAGCGCCGGAGTTGGCATCAATCTCATAGTCATATTCCATGTCTCCGGAGTAGAACTCCACATCGTATACGGCCCGCCCGTCATCGTAGTCAAAGTCTGTGTGCAGGCGGCTGACCTGGGACTGGGTGAGACCGGCGTCAGACAGGGCAATGGAGGCAGCGGTGGATGAATCAATTTGCACATCGGTGCTGGGATTGGAAGTGGGACGGCTATAGTTCTCAATGTCGAAGTCATAAGAGAGGACAGCCCCGGTGTAAGCATCAATCTCGTAGTCGTACTCGGTGTTGCCGGCGTAAAACTCCAAGTCGTAGACCAGGCGGCCGTCATCATAATCTGTGCGTTCTTTAATAAAGATCACATCGGAAGCCGTAAGGCCGGCATGTTCTAGGGCAGCAGCTTTTGCGGTCTCCAGATCAATCTGGGTATCGGCAGAGACGTTGGGGTCGTTGCTGGGCAGGACCAGGCCCTCTACGTCGTGGTCATAGGAGAGAATTTCCCCGGTATAGGCGTCGATTTCGTAGTCATACTCGGTGTTGTTGGCATAGAACTCTACGTCGTAAACAGCCCGGCCGTCGTCGTAATCCAATTGGGCCAGGATACGGGCCACATCGGCCTCCGCCACGCCGGCGTTTTCTAAGGCGATGGACTTGGCCGCATCAGCGCCGATGTCTGCACCGGTGGCGGTTACGTTGGGGTCTGTGCTGGGGAAGAGATTGGTTGCGCTGTTGTCGCCGTTAGAGCAAGCGGCAAACAGCAGAAGCAGGGTGGCAGATACTGCAAAGATCCATATTTTTTTCATCGTTGATTTTCCTTTCTATCCATTACAGATGTATGGGCAAGCCCCGGCTTGCAATTTGGGTTTTCAACCGGCTGGCCTGTGGACCAGCTCCTCTTTACAAGCTCAGTATACGGGCTGGAAATTAGAGGTTTATTAGAATTTAAAATATTTTAAACTTTTTTTATTTTTTCGGAAAGCGAACGGAAAAAACGCTGCCGCCGTGTAACGTGCTCTCCACAAAGACAGCTCCACCGTGGAGCTGGGCAATCTGCTTGACCATAGATAATCCCAGGCCCAAGCCGCCGCTGGCCCGGCTCCGAGACTTATCCACCCGGTAAAAGCGGTTCCAGATTTTAGGCAGATCTTCCGGGGCGATGCCGATGCCATTGTCTGCGACCCACAGCACGGTCTCTTGGGTGTTCTGGCTAAGGCCTACGTGAATATAGCCATTCTCTCGGCCGTACCGATAGGCATTTTGAATCAGGTTTGTAAGCAGCCGGGCGAGCAAGTCGCTGTTGCCATACAGGTAGACGCCCGGCTGGATCTCTGTGGAGAGGGAGATGTTTTTCTGGGGGATTTCCCGCTGTTCAGCACAGACAGTTTGCACCAACCCGCTCATATCCACATTGGAAAAGGGAGGTGGCTCAGCGCCCTGTTCCAATCGAACAAAGGCAAGCAGGGATTCAATCAAATGCTGCATGCGGTAGCCCTGCTTTTGAATGGCGCCCAGCGCCTCATAGAGCTCCAACTCCCCAGAGGCGTTTTCAAACGCATATTCGCACTGGGCCAAAATGATGGACACCGGGGTGCGCAATTCATGGGAAGCATCTGCAGTAAAGCGCCGCTCCGCCTCAAAATTGGCCTCCAGCCGGTCAAACATCTGGTTAAATGTGCCCGCCAACTGATCCAGTTCGTCCCCGTTTTGGCTTGTTTCGATGCGCTTGGTTAGATCGCCGCTGGCGCCAATTTCCTCCGCCGTCTGCCGGATGCGTTGGATGGGGCTTAGAGCCCGGCGGGATAGCAGATATCCGCCAACAGCTGCTAGGATAATCAGGAGCGGCAGGGCGATAAGGGCCGCATGGAACATGGCAGAACTGCCGGAGGCGACCGCCTGGGCCGAAGCGATGCCACGGATCCAAACCTGGCTGCCCTCGTCTGTGACCAGCCGGTCATAAATATAATAGGTTTCCCCACTGGCAGAAACCTGTCGAACCGAGCCGTCCTCAAAGGGCTCTTCCAGTAAAGTGTCGTATGGCGCATAACCGGTAAGGCGGTCCCCAGCGGTGGAAAACAGGAGAATATACACGCCGTTTTGATAGGAGATGAAATCGTCGTCCAGATCCAGCTCCCCGTCGTCTATATCCACTTCTCCCATGTTGTGTTCCACCAACTGTGTCAAAGCCTGGCGCTGGTCTTGGGAGACGGTGGATTGGGCCAAGACGCCAATGACTACGAGAACAATGATGGACAGGAGCAGCATCATAGCGGTAAACCATAATGTGATTTTCAGCGTAATTGATCTTTTCATGTCTTTGGCTCCCTCATGGTATAACCGACGCCCCGTACCGTTTGAATGAGCTTTATGGGAAATTCCTCATCAATTTTCTTGCGCAGGTAGGCGATGTATACATCCACCACGTTGGTGCCGCCCTCATAGTCGTAGCTCCAAACGTTGTCCTCTATCTTTTGCCGAGACAGCACCTTGTTTTTATTCCGCATCAGATATTCCAGCAGGGAAAACTCCCGGGCAGTCAGGACAATCTCCCGGCCGCCCCGGTGTACTGTGCGGGCCTGTACATCCACAGTGAGATCCGCCAGGGTATACACATTGGTGGCATTGCCGGCGGCGGTGCGTGTCATCGCATGGATGCGGGCAATCAGCTCATCAAAAGAGAAGGGCTTCACCAGATAGTCGTTGGCGCCCAGGTTTAGGCCTTTTACTTTGTCGGCGACCGTATCTTTTGCCGTGAGAAAGATCACCGGGGTGTTGTTACCCTGGGCCCGCAGCCGCTGTACCAATTCTAAGCCATCCATTTTTGGCATCATAATATCTAAGATTACAGCATCGTAGGGGGAGGCGTCCAGGTAATCCATGGCCTCGGCCCCGTCATAGGCGGCCTCCACCGTAAACCCTTCGGCCCGCAGCTTTTTTACAATGATGTCGTTGAGATCCCGTTCGTCTTCCACAACGAGGATGCGCATGACGCATCACCTCCACCTTAAGTATGCCAGGGGAATATGAGAAGAAAATTAGAAAAATGCATGGATGGATTTCCCGGGAAAAGTTTTCATGCACTTAAATTATAAGGGAGACAGCCAATTATTGCAAATACTACGTTGACATAATAAAAATCAGAAAAGCGGGGGAAGGGGTTTGCGTTCTCTACTGGCAGATGATATAATACGAAAAAGCTTTGTTTTTTCGACAGAGCTGGTTTTGGCAGCCTGGGGCAGGTAAGGTGCTTTGGCTGCAAAGGAAACGTGGCAAAGGGGCAGAACAATGCAGATTTCCAGCGAACTTGAACAGATTTTAATGCGGGTACAAAAACCTGCCCGCTATGTGGGCGGCGAGTGGAACGCTGTAATGAAAGACCCGGCCCAGGTGGATGTACGCCTGGCCTTCTGTTTTCCCGATACCTATGAGATTGGCATGTCCAATCTGGGCATGAAGATCTTATATGGCCTATTTAACGAGATGGACGGCGTTTGGTGCGAGCGGGTGTTTATGCCCTGGGGCGATATGCGTCAGGAGATGCAGCAGGCCAAGTTGCCCCTCTACGGCCTGGAGAGCGGGGAGCCCATCCGGGACTTTGATATTGTGGCCTTTTCTCTGGGATATGAAATGGCTTATACCAATGTGTTGGCAATGTTGGATTTGGCGGGCATCCCCCGGCGCTCTGCAGACCGGCCGGGCCTGGCGCCTCTGGTGGTAGCCGGCGGGGTTTGCACCTATAATGCAGAGCCTTTGGCGGACTTTATAGACCTCTGCTTCCTGGGAGAAGGGGAGGACATGGATCGGGAGCTGATTGCAGCTTACCGCAGCGCCAAGGCCAGGGGCCTTTCCAAGGCAGAATTTTTGCGGGAGGCGGCCAAGATCCCCGGCATCTATGTGCCCTCGCTCTATGATATCCATTATAAAGCGGACGGAACCATTGCAGAGATTGTACCCAAGGACGGGGCGCCGGCTACCATCCGGAAACGGATTATAGAGGACTTTGATCATGCCTATTTTCCGGACAAAGTGATTGTCCCCTCTACAGAGATCGTCCATGATCGGGTGGTGCTGGAACTGTTCCGGGGCTGCATTCGGGGCTGCCGTTTCTGCCAGGCGGGGTATGTGTACCGCCCCGTGCGCACCAGAGGGGTAGACCGCCTGGTGCAGCAGGGGATTTGCGCCCTGGAGGACTCCGGGTATCAGGAGATTACCCTCTCGTCCCTTAGTACCAGTGATTATCGGGAACTCAACGGCCTTTGCGACAAGCTTTTAGATTGGTGCGAGCCCCATCAGGTGAGCCTGTCCTTGCCGTCTTTGCGGGCGGACAATTTCTCCATGTCCCTGATGCAGCGGGTACAAAAAGTGCGGAAAAGCGGCCTGACTTTTGCGCCGGAAGCGGGGTCCCAGCGCCTGCGGGATGTGATTAATAAAAATGTAACGGAGGAGGACCTGCTCCAATCCTGCCGGGTGGCCTTTGAAGGGGGCTGGAGCGGGGTGAAGCTCTATTTTATGATGGGGCTGCCCACGGAGACGGATGCGGATGTCCTGGCCATTGCCGAGCTGGCCAATCGGGTCCTGCACACATGGCGGCAGTATGCCACCAACAAGAACCGTGGGGTGAAGATCACCGTCAGCACGTCTTGCTTTGTGCCAAAGCCCCATACGCCATTCCAGTGGGAGGCCCAGGACACCATTGCAGAATTTGAGCGGAAGCAGCATTTGCTGCGGGACGCCATCAACTCCAAGTCCATCACCTATAACTGGCATGACGCCCGCACCAGCTACATTGAAGCGGTGCTCTCCCGGGGGGACCGGCGCCTGGGCCTTGTCTTGGAACAGGTGGTAGACGATGGCGGCGGCCTGGATGCCTGGGGCGAGTATTTCTCCTTTGACCGGTGGATGGCGGCCTTTGAAAAATGCGGGGTAGACCCGGCTTTTTACGCCACCAGAGAGCGGGCGGAGGACGAGGTGCTGCCCTGGAGTATGGTGGATGTGGGCGTGGCCCCTGCCTATCTCCTGCGGGAACGCCATGTGTCCAGAACAGAGCAGATCACGCCGGATTGCAGGAAGCAGTGTATGGGCTGCGGAGCAAACCGGATGTTGAAAGGGGGGCGCTGCGATGCCTAAGCACAGACTGCGCTTTTCCAAAACCGGCCGGGCTAAATTCATCTCCCATTTAGACTTGATGCGCACCTTCCAGCGGATGTTTTGCCGGGCCGGGATAGGCATCTGGCACACGGAGGGGTTTAACCCCCACCCCTATATCTCTGTGGCCCTGCCCCTATCTTTAGGCTGTGAAAGCCTCTGTGAGCTTATGGACTTTGAACTGGTGGACGGGTCGCCCTTAGAGACGCTGCCCCAACGGCTCACGGCGGCAGCCCCAGAGGGGATCCGGGTGCTCTCTGCCTATGAGGCCACTCGGAAATGCAAGGAGATCGCTTGGCTGCGTGTAACAGGCACTTTGTACTATGCAGGCGGGGTCCCCACAGGTGCAGCAGAATGCCTGGAGACATTGGCAAATTTAGAGAGCATCCTTGTGCCGAAAAAGACAAAAAAAGGTGTGGTAGATACGGATATTGCCCCTATGCTCCGCAGCATGTCTGTGGAGGCAGCGGGGGAGGGCCTGTGTTTGGATATGGTCCTCGCCGCCCAGAATCCGGGATTAAACCCGGAGCTGGTGGTGACGGCCATCGAAAAACTCTGGCCAGAGGCAAAACCGGACTTTGCCCGCTTTTGCCGGATGGAGGTCTACGATGCCAACGGACAAGTATTTCAGTAAACCATGTGCGCCCTGGAGCGAGGAAGGATAGAGATGAGCATGCGAAAGGATTGGCCAGAGGGCCGCAAGCAAGAGGAAGATAGCCATCTGCAGGCGGATTTTCCCGCAGACGAGCAGATGGAGATCGAAAATCCAGATTCAGATATAGATCAGGAGCTGTCAGAGTTTGTAAAACCCTCGGAGTGGGATACCTATGACGAGGGGATTTTAAGTTATCGTACGGAGGATGGGGATCCCATGGATCCGCCGCCGGTGGAGCGGAAAAGGCCCCAGAGCCACCGGCAGCGCCCAGCGGCAAGCGGGCGGCCATCTGCCAATGGGAATGGCACGCTTTTTGTGTTGATCCGGCTGGGTATAGCTTTGGTGTTGTTTGTGCTAGGCTTTGTGATTACTACACCGGCCTGGCTGCACTTTGTGCTTTATTTCGTAGCTGCTGTCTTGTGCGGCTATGATATCCTAATAGAAACCGTCAAAAACCTATTGCAGCGGAAATTCCGTCTGGAAGACGCTACCCTGGTCATGGTGCTTGTCTGTATTGTGGCCTTTGCCATAGGCCGGTATCCGGATGCGGCAATGGTCCTATGGGCATACCGTGGCAGCCGACTGGTCCTGCAATGGATTTTCCAGTGCGCCCAGCAGGCCTTGGCCGGTGTGGAGGACGAGACCCACTTAGGCGAACGCCGGTCGGAGCTGCAATACCGTATGCAAAAGGGTGCAGCGAAATATATCTATATTGTGGCGGGGTTGGCCGTCATTGTGGCTCTTTTGCCGCCGCTGCTGTTTCAGCTCTCCTATACCAGTTGGATTGCCCGGGGGCTGGTATTTTTAATCGTGGCTTGCCCCGGCATGGTTTTGCCGTCGATTTCCATTGCCTATCGGGCGGGGATTCGCCTGGCCAAAGGGCAGGATATTGTGATCAAAGGCGCCGGCACCATTGACGGCTTGGCCACGACGGATACAGTGGTGTTTGACAAAACCGGTACCCTGACCACAGGCGGCTATACGGTGGCGGGTACGGACTCTAAGAAATTGCCGGAGGAAAAGCTTTTAGAGCTGGCGGCTTATGCAGAATACCGCTCCAACCACCCGATTGGACAGGCCATTGTGGCCGCCTATACAGGCTCCATTCGGCCGAAATTGATTTCTGAATTTCAGGAGCAGCCCGGGGAGGGCGTCCGGGTACGGATTGGCGGCATCCCGGTGACGGTGGGCAGCCCGGCCTTTTTAAAACGCCTGGGTATCTCTGTCCCTGCCATTGGCAAGACGGGGAAGACAACCGTTTTGGTGGCGGTCTCCGAAGAGTGTGTGGGCCAAATCCGCCTGGAAGATCAAGTGCAGACCGGTGCCGCTGAAGTGGTACAGGCCCTAAAGGACCTGGGCATTGACCGCACCGTTTTGATTACAGGCGACAAGCGGGATGTGGCTATGCTGGCGGCGGAAACCCTGGGCATTGAGGAGTTTTATGCCGAGTGCCGGCCGGAGATCAAAGAGGAGAAAATCGATCAACTGCTTGCCATGCAGGTGCCGGGCAAAAGCCTGAGTTATGTGGGCAGCGGTGCAGACAATGCATCTGTGTTGGCCCTGGCGGATGTCGGCATCCTGGTTGGGGAGCCGCAGCCGGAGTCGGCGGCTTCGGAGGCTGCCGACGTGGTGCTGTGTAACGGGGTTTTGGATGGCGTGCCTGCCTGCATCCAGATTGCCAAACGCAGCAGGCGGATTGTTTGGCAGAACTTGATTGCCGTACTCGCCGGAAAAGGCCTGCTTTTGCTTTTGGGCGTGGCGGGATTCATGCCGGTGTGGCTGGCTGCAATTTTAGACGCTTTGCTCTCCTGTGGCGCAAGCTATAATGGATTGCGGGCGTATTATGGCAAGGAGACATGGAAGGCGTTATGCAAGAAAAACTAGTGCGGGACATTTTGTTCTTTGATTTAGACGGAACCTTGGTGGATTCTTTTGCCGGCATTGGCCGCACGGCGCAGCTGACACTGGCCCAGTTTGGGATCCAGGTGGAGGATATCAACCAGTTGCGCCCCTTTGCCGGGCCGCCGCCGAAGGGGGAATTTATCCGTTGCTATGGGTTTGACGAGGCCAAGGCAGATGAGGCTGTGCGCATTTTCCGGTCCATATATAAAGAGATCGGAATCAGCAGCTGCGTGACCTTCCCCGGCATTGCGGAGATGCTGGCCAACGTGCGGGCATCGGGCAAGACCTTGGTGGTTGCTACCACCAAGCCCCTTCCGGTAAGTCAGGAGGTTTTGGAGCGGTTAGGCTTAACGGCCTATTTTGATTGCATCGAAGGAAGCAGCTTGGATGGCCGCATTACAGAAAAGAAAGAGGTCATTCAAGAGATCTTTCGGGTGATGGGCTTGACGGAGGCGGATCACCAGCGGATTTGGATGATTGGCGATCGCAAGTATGACGTGCTTGGGGCCAAGGCCTGCGGTTTGGAGACGGTAGGCGTCCGCTATGGATATGCTGAGCCTGGGGAGTTGGAACAGGCCGGCGCCCGCTATATTGTAGAGACAGTCAGTGATCTGGAAACATTTTTGATTCATGGTCATTGTGACAAATAAAAAGGCCTGTGTGGACAACCCACACAGGCCTTTTTTGCCTTATTTCGGTAGCACAACCACATGGGGGTAGGCAAAATCAATACCGTTTTCTCCAAAGATTTTATGTGCGGCCCGGAGAATATCGCTTTTCATGGCGGCCGCAGCAGCTGGCGAGGCGGCCCAGGCCCAGCCACGAATGACAATGGCGGAATCATCAAAGCGAATTACCCGAACCTGCACATCTGGAGCGCCGTTGGCCTTATCCTGCTCGCTGCGGTGGTCAATGTGGTTGGGGTGGCTGCGGATGATCCGAGCCAACTCAGAGAGAGCAAGGTCAAGATCGGATTCATAAGTGATGCCTAGGTCAATAATGGCGCACTCCATGGGGTCGGTCAAGCTGGCGTTTTCCAATACGCAGCTGTTGATGGTCCCGTTGGGGATGATGACCCGCTTGTTCTCAATGGTCCGGATGATGGTATGCCGCAAGGTCAGCTCTTCGACCACGCCCGTGATGTCTTGGTCCAAGTAGCGAATGGTGTCCCCAATTTTAAAGGGCTTGGAAACCAGAATCATAATGCCGCCGGCAATATTGGCGATAGCGTCCTGGGCGGCTACGCCGGCGACCAAAGCGGCGATACCGGAGCCAGCCAACAGGGAAGTCAGGAACTTGTTCAAAGAGGGGATATAGGGGGAGACCAGGGACAGGGCCAATAGATAAATCAGAATGAGGACAATATACTTTAAAAAGCCCACATAGCCAGCGGCTGTGCCCATTCCTTTTTCTTCCAAACGTTTTTTTGTGCGTTTGAAAATAACGCTAACGACCTTTGTCAACACGACACAAATAACAACGGCAATAACCAGATTGATTAAAAAAGCGGTAAACTGTCCGGATGTCATTCCTAGGAAATTTAAAATAGCGTCCATACTGCCTCCTGCAACCGGCAAACGAAGGTTGTCCCAAAAAATGGTGCGCACAGATCCTGTGCGCACCATTATATCTTATGAAATAGGAATAAGTCAAATTTTACATGTACCCAATAATCCGGCGGGCTCCATAATAGTTGCGAAGATAATAAGAACTATTCAGAGAGCTGAGTTTCACCACATCGCCGGTGGAAGGGGAGTGGATAAACATGCCGTCTCCAACATAGATGCCCACATGCTCAATCGAGGAGCTGTAATTGTTGGAGAAGAACACCAAATCACCAGGCTGCAACTCATCCTTGCTGACCTCAATCCCGTGATACCACTGGGTAGACGCCGTCCGATTTACAGAGAATCCAGCGGAACGGTATAGATAATACACGAAGCCGGAACAATCGAATCCGGTGGAGGGAGAAGAGCCGCCATATCTATAGGGTAACCCCAAATATGTAAGGGCGTGATCGACAATAGACTGGCCGATAGCACTGTTCGATCCGTCGTTGCTGTCTGAAAATACAATCACCAGATCATTGCGTATGTAACCAACCTGTCCGTCGCAGAGGACCTGATACCAATCATTTACGGTATCTAAAATCTCTAGAGAAGTACCGGTGTAATAGTGGCCCAAGATCGTGGAACTTGTATTTGGCTCGCTGCGCAGGCGCACGCCAGAGCCGTTTACCATGCCACGAACCGGCTCTTCCGGTTCTGCTTCGGCAACATCCAAGTATTCCCCGGACATATAGCCCTCTAAACCGTTGTAGCTGACCTTATACCAGCCGTTTGCCGCTTCATCCAGCAGCAGAACGGAGCTGCCCCGGGGGGCGGTGGCCAAGATGGTGGTGGAGGTGCTGGTTCCTTCCCGCATATTGAGTGCAGAAGCGGAGACTGTACCGACACCTATGTATTCAGCCGAGGCGGTGAGAGTGAGCCCGGCTGTCAAAGCCGTTCCGATCAGGAGTACTTTTAGGGATTTCATCTGTCAAACACAACCTTTCCTATTGGGCGTGGCGCTTATCTGCTGGCCAGTGCCCTTTCCAGCCAAACAGCCGCTACGTCCATGGCTGCATACAGACTATCTTTTTCGCTTTTCTTGACAACCCGATCCCGGGATTTCAGATCCGGATCTGTCAGCTGCAACTGAATAGAAACCTTGGTGGCAACCGGCAGGTCTTTCACCATTTTGGTATCCAATATCTGAAGCATGATAATATATTTATCAGACATACTTCCATAATAGATCAGGTTATCTTTCCTGCGGAGCGGATGACCTTTGTATTCCAGCAAATCGCTGCCTTCTACCTTGGCGCTTGTCATCAAACTCCCCCTTTCTGAAAACATTGTAACCGAATTGTAACACATTGTATCCCCAATGTCAACAGTCAGATAGGAATTTGTAATCATTGTTTTGACATATCCTACAAGAAGGCGCATAGCACCGGCTTTTGTAGACGGTACAGGTATGGTATAATTGTGAAAAATGAAGACGAAACAGAAACGGTTTCACAGGGGAACGGGGAGGTATTATGGAAATTCGAGAAGAAATCCTGCGGATGTGGTTTGCCATGTGGCTGCAGAAAAAAGACCTGGGTATTCAAAAAATTTTTGTAGAGGATGCCGTCTATATAGAGAGCTGGGGGCCGATGTACCAGG
>CAZXRD010000026.1:0-20249 GCA_964642465.1 uncultured Oscillospiraceae bacterium
CAAGGGCCTGAGCTACGGCGGCTCCCTGGCCCGCACCGAGGCCACCGGCTACGGCGTGTGCTACTTTGCCAAGGAGATGCTGGCCGCTGCCGGCAAGAGCTTTGAGGGCAAGCGTGTGGTCATCTCCGGCTCCGGCAACGTGGCCATCTACGCCAACCAGAAGGCCACCCAGCTGGGCGGCAAGGTCGTCGCCATGAGTGACTCCAATGGCTATATTGTGGACGAAAACGGGATTGATTATAAGGTCATCCAGGAGATCAAAGAGGTCAAGCGGGACCGGATAAAGACCTATCTCAACTATGTGCCCTCCGCCAAATATGTGGAAGGCTGCCGGGGCATCTGGAGCGTCCCCTGCGACATCGCCCTGCCCTGCGCCACCCAGAACGAGCTGAATGGGGACGAGGCCCAGACCCTGGTGAAAAACGGTGTTATCGCCGTAGCTGAGGGCGCCAACATGCCCTCCACCCCGGAAGCTGTCGCCACCTTCCAGAAAGCAGGCGTGCTCTTTGCCCCTGCAAAGGCTGCCAACGCCGGCGGCGTAGCCACCTCCGGCCTGGAGATGAGCCAGAACAGCCAGCGTCTGTCCTGGACCTTCGAGGAAGTGGACGCCAAACTCCACGACATCATGGTGAATATCTACCACAACGCCGCCAAGGCCGCCGAGGAATACGGCATGCCTGGCAACCTGGTGGCCGGCGCCAACATTGCCGGTTTCCTGAAAGTGGCCGACGCCATGCTGTGGCAGGGTGTAAGCTACTAAGGGTAGATACCTGCATAGACCATAAACCCAAAAGGGGAGGCTTGCATTGCAAGCCTCCCCCTTTTTCGTCGGCCACTTTGCCCGCTTTTGCGGGCCGGTCAACGGTATATTCCCTTCAAAAGGACGCAGAAAGCTGCGTCCTTTTTGTCTTTTATGCGCTCAGGTTATATCGTCATGCAATTTTTTCACATCTCCATATTTTGTTAAAAAATCATCAGGCATGCAGGGCAAAAAAGTTCTTAATTCATAAGCTTTTCCCCTAATTCAAAAACCTTTTTGCTGGGCCTTGATATTTCTTTCACAAAATTCCTGTCAAAAAACCTGAAAAATCTAAACTTTTTTAATTTAAAAGTTTGTTAAAATAATAATTATCTCCTAAATGTATTTACTTTTTTCGAATTTTTGTTTAGTGTAAATGTAATATAAATGCATCTGCGGAAATCGGATTTCTCAAAAATGCTGCAGATACAGGAGGTATGCACTTTGTCTGAGAAAGCAAGCTTGCAGAGAAAAACTTGCAATTGCTGTGCCGCTGAGAGTCCGGCGGAACAGCTGGAGCGCATCCGCTCTCTGGCCCTGGAATACAGGGGGGCACCCGGGGCATTGATCCAAGTCCTGCACCTGGCCCAAGGCATTTACGGCTGCCTGCCGCTGGAGGTGCAGCAGGTGGTGGCGGACAGTTTGGAGCTCCCCCTGGCCCAAGTCTCCGGGGTGGTCAGCTTTTACTCCTTCTTTTCCACCCAGCGTCGGGGGCAGCACACCATCCGGGTCTGCCTGGGCACGGCCTGCTATGTGCGGGGCGGCAAGCAGATTGCCCAGCGCCTGGGCCAGCTTTTAGATGTAGACGTGGGCGGCACCACAGAAGACGGGCTTTTTACCTTTGAGGTCGCCCGGTGCATTGGCGCTTGTGGCCTGGCCCCCGCCATGTCCATTGATGACACGGTATACAAGCGGGTAAACCCAGATAACCTGGAGCATATCCTCGCCCGCTACACCCAGGGAGAGGAGGCGGAGGCATGAGCCTGCGGATCAACACGGCGGCGGACCTGACCCAGGTCAAGGCGCAGTACCTGGAGCAAGCGGCCAAATATACCCGGCGGGTGCTGGTCTGCGGCGGGGCCGGCTGCGTCTCCTGCCACTGCCAAGCGGTAAAAGAGGCGCTGGATCAGGCCGTTACAGACCTGGGCCTGACGGACCAGGTACAGGTCCTGGTCACCGGCTGCATCGGCATCTGCGCTGTCGGCCCCGTGCTGGTGGTAGAGCCGGAAGGCGTGCTCTACACCAACATGACCCCGGAGAAGGTGATGGAAGTGGCCCAGGCCCATCTCCAAAATGGGCAGGTGCTGGAGGCGTATACCTTCTACGACCAGCGGCTGCGGCGGCACATCCCCAAGCTCCAGGACATTGGTTTTTTCCAAAAACAGGTGCGCATCGCCCTGCGTAACTGCGGCCAGATGGAATACGCCTCCCTGGCGGCCTACATCGCCCGGGACGGCTATGGGGCCATCGCCAAGGCCCTGTTTGACATGGACCCGGACCAGGTGGTGGCGGAACTAAAGGCCTCCGGCCTGCGGGGCCGGGGCGGGGCCGGCTTCCCCACCGGGGTAAAGTGGGAGGCGGGGAAAAACGCCGCCGGCGACCAGAAATACATGGTCTGCAACGCCGACGAAGGGGACCCGGGGGCCTTTATGGACCGCTCCATTTTAGAGGGGGACCCCCATTCCCTAATAGAGGGCATGCTCCTGGGCGGCTACGCCATTGGCGCAAACAAGGGCTATGTATATGTCCGGGCGGAGTATCCCCTGGCGGTGGAGCGTTTGGAAAACGCCATTGCCCAGGCCCGGGCAGCGGGCCTGTTGGGGACAAATATCCTGGGCTCCGCTTTTTCCTTCGACCTGGAACTGCGCATTGGCGCCGGCGCTTTTGTCTGCGGCGAGGAGACGGCCCTACTGGGCTCCATTGAGGGCCGCCGGGGCGAGCCCCGGCAAAAACCGCCTTTCCCCTTTGAATCCGGCCTCTTTGGCAAGCCCACCATTATTAATAACGTGGAGACGCTGGCCAATGTTCCCGCCATTTTAGCCCACGGGGCCCAATGGTTTCGCCGGGTGGGCACGGAGAAAAGCCCCGGCACCAAGGTCTTTGCCCTGTCTGGGAAGATCAACAACACCGGCTTGGTAGAGGTACCCATGGGCATCCCCCTGGGGGAGATCCTCTACACCATCGGCGGCGGCATCCCCGGGGGAAAAGCCTTTAAGGCCATCCAGTCCGGCGGCCCCTCCGGCGGGTGCCTCACCTCCGCCCATCTAAACACCCCTGTGGACTATGAGTCTCTGGCCGCCCTGGGGGCCATCGTGGGTTCCGGCGGCCTCATCGTCATGGATGAGGACACCTGCATGGTGGACACTGCCCGGTACTTTATGGATTTCATCAAGGACGAGAGCTGCGGCAAATGCCTGCCCTGCCGGGTGGGCACCAAGCGGATGCTGGAGATCCTAGAGCGCATCACCGAGGGCAAAGGGGTGCCGGAGGACCTAGACCTTTTGGAGGCCCTGGCGGAGACCCTGCAGCAGACAGCCATGTGCGGCCTGGGGCAGACGGCGCCGAACCCCGTGCTCTCCACGTTAAAATACTTCCGAGACGAGTACGAGACCCACATTTACGACAAGCACTGCGACGCCGGGGTCTGTACCAACCTGTACATATCCCCCTGCCGCAACGCCTGTCCCGCCGGGGTCAACGTGCCCGGCTACATGAATCTGGTAGCCGCCGGTCGGCTCATGGACGCCTACCGGCTGATCCGCCAGGATAACCCCTTCCCTGCCGTCTGCGGCCGGGTCTGCACCCACCCCTGCGAACGGCACTGTCGCCGGGCCCAGGTGGACGAGGCCCTGGCCATCTGCTCCATCAAGCGCTTTGTGGGGGACTATGCCCTGCGGGACGAATACGATATTTCCGCCATCGCCCCCTTGCCCGCCACGGGCAAACGGGTGGCGGTGGTCGGCTCCGGCCCCTCCGGCCTCACCTGCGCCTATTATCTGGCCCATCTGGGCCATACCGTAAACGTGTATGAGGCAGAGGACGTAGCCGGCGGCGTGCTCTACTGGGGCATCCCGGCATACCGGCTGCCCAAGGACGTACTGGCCAAAGAGATCCGGGCCATTGAAAATGCCGGCGTGCACATCCACACCGGCGCCCGCATTGGGTCCCGGGCCGGTTCCCTCATGACCATGGACCAGCTCATGGCCCAAAATGACGCCGTCTATGTGGCCATTGGCACCCAAAAATCTAAGCGCATGGATATCCCAGGCGAGGATCTGACCGGGGTGGAAAGCGGGCTCAGCTTTTTGCGCCGGGTGGGCTTGAATCAGGACCGCAGCGTCCCCCGCCGCCTGGCAGTGGTGGGCGGCGGCTCTACCGCTATGGACTGCGCCCGCACCGCCATCCGCCTGGGCGCACAAGAGGTCACCGTCCTCTACCGGCGCACGGAGGAGGAGATGCCCGCCGGTTTCGAGGAGCCGCAGGAGGCCCGGGAGGAGGGCGTGCGTATCCTGACCCTCTGTTCACCGGTGGAGGTCCTGGGGGAAAACGGCGCCGTTACTGGTCTGCGGGTCCAGCAGATGCAGCAAGGGGATTTCGGCAAGGACGGCCGCCGGCGCACCAGCGCCATCCCCGGCAGCGACTTTATCCTCCCCTGCGATGGGGTCATCACCGCCATCAACCAGGAGATCGACGCCATGTCCCTGCCCACAGACGAGGAGGGCAATCCCTCCTTCCCCACAGACAAATTCACCACCCAGGCCTATCTCCCCGGTATGTTTGCCGGGGGCGACGCCTCCCCCTGGGGGGCCAATGTGGTGATCTCCGCCATCGGCGACGGCAAGCGGGCCGCCGCCAGCATTGACCGCTATCTGGGCGGCACCGGCGAACTGAACAAGGGGGAGGAAATCTCCATTCCCCAGATCCCCTATGAGGAAGTGGACGAACACCCCCGCTTCCCTGTCCGGCGTCTGCCGGCAGACCGGCGCCGGGACAACTTTGACGAGGTGAGCTGCGGATTCCACCGGCTGGACGCCATGGCGGAATCCCTCCGCTGCCTCCACTGCGACAGGAGGTAAGGACATGGTGCATTTGACAATCAACGGCAAACCCACCCAGGTCCCAGAGGGCACGACGCTGATGGAGGCCGCCCGGGGACTGGGCATCCACATCCCCAACCTCTGTTACAAAAAGGACATCCACAAATATGGCTCCTGCCGCATCTGCGTGGTAGAGGTGGAGGGCATGCGCAATCTCCAGGCCTCCTGTATCGCCCAGGTTCGGGAGGGTATGGTGGTGCATACCAACAGCGCCAAGGTCCGCAAGCACCGGAAAATGCTCTATGAGCTGCTGCTATCCAACCACTCCAAAGATTGCCTATCCTGCACCCGCAACCAAACCTGCGAGCTCCAGGCCCTGGGGGAGACCCTGGGCGTCACAGAGTGCCGCATTACCGGGGAACAGAGTCCAAGGCTGGTAGACGTCTCCCCCTCCATCACCCGGGACACATCCAAATGCGTCCTCTGCCGCCGCTGTGTCACCGTCTGCCGGGAGATCCAGCATGTGGGGGCCATTGACGCCCAGCACCGGGGCTTTCAAACGGTGATCAGCCCCGCCATGGGCCTGCCTCTGGGCTCCACGGCCTGCGCCATGTGCGGCCAGTGCACCGTGGTCTGCCCCACCGGCGCCTTGACGGAGACGGACGGTCTGGCCGCTGTATGGGCCGCCCTGCAGGATCCGAGCAAACGGGTGGTGGTCCAGACGGCGCCGGCGGTCCGGGCCGCTTTAGGCGAGGCCTTCGGCTATCCCGTGGGTACGCCGGTAACGGAAAAAATGGTCACCGCATTGCGGGAGCTGGGCTTTGACGACGTGTTTGACACCAACTTTGCCGCCGACATCACGATCATCGAAGAGGGCACAGAACTTCTGGCCCGTCTGGAGGCCGCCTGCACCGGCGGCCAGGCTGTGCTGCCCATGATCACCTCTTGCTCCCCCGGCTGGATCAAGCATATTGAGCACGCCTATCCCCAGCAGCTGGACCATCTGTCCACCTGCAAGTCTCCCCACACCATGCTGGGGGCCATGGTCAAGAGTTTTTACGCCCAGAAACTAGGCATCGACCCCAAAGACCTGTTTGTGGTGTCTATTATGCCCTGTACCGCCAAAAAGTACGAGATCCAACGGCCGGAGATGGGTATAGACGGCCATCCGGACGTGGATGCCGTGCTCACCACCCGGGAATTGGCCCGGATGATCAAAAGCGCCGGCATCGACTTTGCCAGCCTGGCAGACAGCGCCTTTGATGTGCCCTTGGGCCTGTCCTCCGGGGCAGCGGATATTTTCGGCGTTACCGGCGGCGTCATGGAGGCCGCCCTGCGTACGGTCTATGAGCTGGTCACCGGCCGGGAGCTGCCCTTTGACGGGCTCCATGTGACCCCCATCCTGGGCCTGGCCCCGATTAAGACCGCCTCCCTCACCATCACAGACACCCTGCCGGCCTACCGACACCTGGAGGGAGTCACGGTAAACATCGCCGTCACCTCCGGCTTGGCGAGCGCAGATGCGCTTTTGGACCAGATCGCCGCCGGCCAGTCCCCTTACCACTTCATCGAGGTCATGGGCTGCCCTGGTGGCTGCATCAGCGGCGGCGGCCAGCCCCGCACCGATTGCGAAGATTTCCGCACGCTCCGCTCCAAGGCCCTGTACAATGAGGACGAGCGGAAGGTTTTGCGTAAAAGCCACCAAAACCCGGATATCCTGGCCCTGTACCGGGACTACCTGGGCGAGCCGGGCGGCCATCTGGCGCACCGGCTGCTCCACACCCACTACACCCCCAGAGGCCTGTACAACGAACTTTTGGAAAAGGCCCAATAAAGAAAAAGAGACCCCGGCAGTCTCCGGGGCCTCTTTTTCTCTATCCTTTTTGTTCGGGTATGATGGTGCCGCCGCCTAGGAGCAGGTCTCCATCGTAAAACACCGCCGCCTGTCCTGGGGTCGGTGCTCGCACCGGGCTTTTGAATTGCAGCTCCGCCCGGCGCCCAGGCCGGGGGGTCACCAGCGCCTCGTCTGTCCGGCGGGAGTGGCGGATGCGCACCGCCGCCTCTATCGCCGCTGCAGGTTCCGGGCAGGAGACCCAGTTCACGTCTTCTAAAAGTACCCGATCCTGCCACAGGTCTTCACCTAGGGTAATCACCACCTGGTTCGTCTCCGGGCGGATCTCCGACACAAAGGCCCGCTGGCCCAGAGAAATCCCCAAGCCCCGGCGCTGCCCCACCGTATAATGGTGGATCCCCCGATGCCGGCCCAGGACGGTTCCTTCCGCAGAGACAAAATCTCCCGCCGGCAGGGCGCCCACCTGCCGCTCAATATAGGCGGCGTAGTCCCCGTCGGGGATGAAGCAGATCTCCATGCTGTCCGGCTTGTCCGCCACGGCCAAACCCATCTCCCGGGCCAGGCTGCGCACGGCGGCCTTATCCAGCTCCCCCAGGGGCAGCAACAGCCGCTGCAGAATCGCCTGGGGCAGGCGGCAGAGCATGTAGCTCTGGTCATTGGCGCTCTGCCCTTTTAAAAGCTGGGCCCGGCCGGTTACAGAGTCGATGCGTGTCCGGGCATAGTGCCCTGTGGCCACATAAGCGGCCCCCAACCGGTCCGCCATTTGTGTAAGGGCCGGAAACTTTACAGATGGATTGCAGAGCACACAAGGGTTTGGCGTTTTTCCGCAGAGATATCCCTTTACAAAGGGATCGCAGACTTTTTCCTGCAAATCCTGGGAGATATCCTGGATATGAAAGGGGATTTTCAATTTTTCCGCCACCCGGGCAGCGTCCTCCGCCCCGCCTAGGCCGATATCCAGGAAAAGGCCCTGCACCTGGTACCCCCGGGCCATAAGCAAACCGGCAGCTACAGCGGAATCCACGCCTCCCGAGAGGCCCAATACAACTTGCTCCATGTCAGCTCTCCAAATAGACCATCAGGGCCGTGATGTCCGCCGGGCTCACCCCGGAGATGCGGGAGGCCTGGCCCAGGTTCCGGGGCCGTACGGCATTTAACTTCTGCCTGGCTTCTATCCGCAGGCCCTGGATGCCCATATAGTCGATACCTTCCGGCAGTTCCCGCTCCTCCAGGCGGCGGAACTGCTGGATCTGTTTTTCCTGCCGGCGGATATAGCCCTCGTATTTGATGGAGATCTCCACCTGTTCCCGCACCGCCGGCGGCAGGTCCGGGCGCTCTCTGTCAAAGGGCGCCAGGGAGGCGTAGTCCAGCTGAGGCCGGCGGATCAGATCCGCCAGGCTGACGCCGGACACGGTCTCCGCCGTGTCATGGGCCCGGAGGTAGGCCCCCAACTCCGGGCTGGGGGGGATATGGGTCTGCTCCAAGCGGCGGATCTCCCGCTGGATCATCTCGTATTTGTCCAAAATCGCCTGGTAGCGCTGGTCGCTGACCAGGCCGATGCGATGCCCGATGGGCCCCATGCGGATATCGGCGTTGTCCTGCCGGTGCACCAGCCGGTATTCGTCCCGGGAGGTCATCATCCGGTAGGGCTCGTTTGTCCCTTTGGTCACTAGGTCGTCGATGAGAGCACCAATGTAGCCCTGGGACCGGTCGATCACCAGGGGCGGCTCCCCCTTCAGCTTCAAGGCGGCGTTTACCCCGGCCACAAAGCCCTGGACCGCCGCTTCCTCATAGCCGGAAGAGCCGTTAAATTGCCCGGCCCCGTATAGACCCTTGATTTTTTTCGTCTCTAACGTGGCCTGCAGCTCCAAGGGGTTGATGCAGTCGTATTCAATGGCATAGGCCGGGCGCATCATCTCCGCCCGTTCCAGCCCCGGGATGGTGTGGAGCATCTTCAGCTGCACGTCCTCCGGCAGGGAGGAGGAAAACCCCTGGACATAGAGCTCCTCCGTGTCTAGGCCCATGGGCTCAATAAACAGCTGGTGCCGCTTTTTATCGGCAAAGCGCACCACTTTGTCCTCAATAGAGGGGCAATACCGGGGGCCGATGCCCTGGATCACCCCGGAAAACAGGGGGCTGCGGTCCAAATTATCCCGGATAATCTGATGTGTCTCCTCATTGGTATAGGTGAGGTAACACACCGCCCGGTTATACAGGGGGCCCTTGGTCTCAAAGGAAAAGGGCTGGGGGTCTGCATCTCCCGCCTGGAGTTCCATTTTGGAGAAATCCACACTGCGGGCATTGATGCGGGGGGGCGTGCCGGTTTTGAACCGGCGCATATCCAGGCCCAGGGCCCGGAGGTTTTCCCCCAGAACGGTGGCAGCGAACATGCCGTCCGGCCCGCCGGTGCGGGTCACATCCCCCACAATGGTCCGGCCCGCCAGATAGGTGCCCGTGGCCACTATTGCGGCCTGGCAGCGGTAAATGGCCCCGGTCTGGGTCTTGACATAGGATACGGCACCGCCCGCCACGCCGATCTCCACCACTTCCGCCTGCTTTAAAGCCAGGTTGGGGCACTGTTCCAGGGTCCGCTTCATAATTTTCTGGTATTCCCGCCGGTCCGCCTGGGCCCGGAGGGAGTGCACCGCCGGCCCCTTGCCCCGGTTTAAAAGCCGGTACTGGATGCAAGCCTTATCCGCAGCCCGGGCCATCTCGCCGCCCAGGGCGTCCAGCTCCCGCACCAGGTGCCCCTTCCCCGTGCCGCCGATGGCCGGATTGCAGGGCATATTCCCCACGCTGTCAATGTTTATAGCAAAGCACACCGTCTGCAGCCCAAGCCGGGCGGCGGCCAAGGCCGCCTCTATCCCCGCATGGCCTGCGCCGATCACAGCAATATCAAATGTTCCCGCTTCAAAATCCATGGTTCGCCTATCCTTCTCACTAGATTTCTAAATTTTAATATGTTTTCCCTAAAAAAGCAAGAGAGGGCTGCCAGGCCAGCTTTCTTCTCTTCTATTTTAATGTATGCGGCCTGCCTAGGCCGGGGAAACCAATGCGCCCGGCTGCCCCCGCCTTTCTTGGGGAAGGCCGTAGACTTTTCCCGGCGGCGATGGTAAAATGTAGGCAAGAAAATGGGGAATTGTACCGGTTTTTTCTTTTGGCATCCACTCCCCTCGCCACTTGTAGAAAGGTTGACATTCATTTCATATCGTATATAATTAAAAAATGCCTTTTTGTTCACAAAATCCTGTTTATTTCTTTACTGGAGGGTATTATGCTTAAGAATACAGAGAAGACCATGGACAAAATCGTGGCCCTGTGCAAAGGCCGGGGTTTTGTCTATCCTGGCAGCGAGATCTACGGGGGCCTGGCCAACTCCTGGGACTACGGCCCCATCGGCGTGGAGCTGAAAAACAACATCAAGCGGGCCTGGTGGAAAAAGTTCGTCCAAGAGTCCCCCTACAACGTGGGTCTGGACGCCGCTATCCTGATGAATCCCCAGGTTTGGGTGGCCTCCGGCCATGTGGCCACCTTCAACGACCCCCTGATCGACTGCAAATCCTGCAAAATGCGCCACCGGGCCGACAAGCTGGTGGAGGACTGGAACGCCCAGCAGGGCATTACCGACGTGGTTGTGGAGGCCATGGACAACGATCAGCTGATGGACTACATCCGTCAGCATGAGATCCCCTGCCCCGGCTGCGGCAAGTCCGACTTTACCGATATTCGGAAGTTCAACCTGATGTTCAAGACCCACCAGGGCGTGACGGAGGACTCCTCTGCAGAGATCTATCTCCGGCCGGAGACCGCCCAGGGCATCTTTGTGAACTTTAAAAACATCCAGCGCACCACCCGGCGGAAAATCCCCTTCGGCGTGGGCCAGATCGGCAAGAGCTTCCGCAACGAGATCACGCCGGGCAACTTCATCTTCCGCATCCGGGAATTTGAGCAGATGGAGCTGGAGTTCTTCTGCAAGCCCGGCACTGAGCTGGAGTGGTTTGACTACTGGCGGTCCTATTGCCGGCAGTGGCTGGATTCCCTGGGCCTGAAGGCGGAAAATATCCGCATGCGGGACCACGAGAAGGAGGAGCTGAGCCACTACTCCAACGCTACCACGGACTTTGAGTTCCTGTTCCCCTTCGGCTGGGGCGAGCTGTGGGGTGTGGCCTCCCGGACGGATTACGATCTCACCGCCCACCAGAACACCTCTGGGGAGAGCATGGAGTATTTTGACCAGGAGAGCGGGGAAAAATATATCCCCTACGTTATCGAGCCCTCCCTGGGCGCCGACCGGATCACCCTGGCCTTCCTTGTGGACGCCTATGACGAAGAGGTGCTGGACGCTGAGAAGAAGGACGTGCGCACGGTGCTGCACCTGCACCCCGCCCTCGCCCCCTTCAAATGCGCCATTTTGCCTCTTTCCAAGAAGCTGGCTGAGCCGGCCACTGCGCTGTATCACCTCCTGCAGAAGGACTTTATGGTGGACTATGACGAGGCCGGTTCCATCGGCAAGCGCTACCGCCGTCAGGACGAGATCGGCACCCCCTTCTGCGTCACCTACGACTTTGAAAGCGAGAACGACGGCTGCGTCACCGTGCGGGATCGGGACACCATGGAGCAGACCCGTATCCCCATGCTGGAACTTGGCGTTTATATTCAGGAGCGGATTCGGTTTTAATCGGGGCCGGCCAAACGCCGCCCCTTTCAGGAGGAATGGCCATGCACCATGGTTTTATAAAAGTGACGGCAGTCACCCCCAAGATCAAGGTGGCAGACCCCGCCTATAATGGGGAGGTCATTGCAGCCGCCATAGAGCGGGATAGGTCCGCCAACCTGATGGTCTTCCCTGAGCTCTGCATCACCGGCTACACCTGCGGGGACCTGTTTTTGCAGGACGCCCTGCTTCAGGGCGCACGGGAGGCTTTGGTGCGCATTGCCTCCGCCGCCCAAGGGGACACGGTCTATGTGCTGGGCCTGCCTCTGGAGATCCAGGGACGGCTTTTCAACTGCGCCGCTGTGGTGCAAAGCGGCCGGGTCTTAGGGGTTGTGCCCAAGACCCACATTCCCAATTATGCGGAGTTTTACGAGCGCCGCCATTTCGCCTCTGGGTCAGAGGCGGATTTCGATACCGTGGATTTAGGCCCCTTGGGCCTTGTCCCCTTCGGCACGGACCTGCTCTTTTGCGCCCAGGAGTTGCCCAGCTTTGTCCTGGGGGTAGAGATCTGCGAGGACCTGTGGGTCCCGGATCCGCCGTCTGTGCGCCAGGCCATGGCCGGGGCCACGGTGATCGCCAATCCCTCTGCCAGCGATGAGATTGTGGCCAAAGACGACTACCGGCGGATGCTGGTATCCTCCCAATCCGCCCGGCTGGTCTGCGGGTATGTATACGCCGACGCCGGGGAGGGCGAGTCCTCCCAGGACCTGGTGTACACCGGCCACGACTTAATCGCCGAAAACGGCGCCGTCCTGGCGGAGAGCCAGGATATCTCCGGTGCCATCTCCACCGAGATCGACCTGGGCCGCCTGGCCTATGAGCGGCGGAAAATGGGCACCTTCACCGGCGGTGGCAGCAATTTCCGGCGCATTCCCTTCTCCCAGCCCTTGCGGGAGACCGAGCTTACCCGGCCCATAGCGGCCAACCCCTTTGTCCCGGCGGACACGGCGCTGCGGGAACAGCGCTGTGACAAGATTTTGACCCTCCAGAGCCTGGGACTGAAAAAACGGCTCCAGCACACCGGTTCTGCCAAGGCGGTTTTGGGTATTTCCGGGGGGTTGGACTCCACACTGGCCCTGCTGGTCACGGCCCGGGCCATGGATATGCTGGGGAAAAAGCGGTCGGATATTGTGGCTGTGACCATGCCCTGCTTTGGCACCACCAGCCGCACCAAGAGCAATGCCGAGCGTCTGGCGGAGCATCTGGGGGCCACGCTGCGTGTGGTGGACATCACCCGCAGTGTCTTGGATCACTTTGCAGACATTGGCCACGATCCGGATCAGCTAAACGTTGTCTTTGAAAACAGCCAGGCCCGGGAGCGGACCCAGGTGCTCATGGACATTGCCAATGCAGAAGGCGCCCTGGTCATCGGCACCGGGGACCTGTCGGAACTGGCCCTGGGCTGGGCCACCTACAACGGGGACCATATGTCCATGTACGGGGTCAATGCTTCTGTACCCAAGACCCTGGTGCGCCATCTGGTGCGCTACTACGCCGACACCTGCCGGGACGCCCAGCTGCGGGATGTGCTCTTGGCGGTTTTGGATACCCCTGTCTCTCCGGAATTATTGCCGGCAGAAAACGGGGAGATCTCCCAAAAGACGGAGGAACTGGTGGGCCCCTACGAGCTCCACGATTTCTTCCTCTATTACGCCATCCGCTGGGGCTTTGCCCCGGAAAAGGTCTACCGCCTGGCCCGGTACGCCTTCGCCGGCAGCTACGAGGATGGGGAAATCCTCAAGTGGCTGAAAATCTTCTACCGGCGCTTTTTTGGCCAGCAATTCAAACGCTCCTGCCTGCCCGACGGGCCCAAAGTGGGCACCTTGACCCTGTCCCCCAGAGGTGACTGGCGGATGCCCAGTGACGCCTCCTCTGCCCTGTGGCTTTTGGAGCTTGGGGCTTTGTAGCCCAATTATTTTCCTCTTCATTTAGGCGGTGTTTGTCCCTATGATGAATCGTTTTCGTAATTTTTTGTACGGCCGCAATGGCGCCGACCAGCTCTCCATGTTTGTGCTGCTGCTGGGTGTCGTGGTAAACCTGTTGGCCCAGATCTTCCAGCTCATCATTCTCACCTTTGTGGCGCTGCTTTTGGTGTTTTACGCCCTGTTCCGCATCTTCTCCAAGAATGTGGCAAAGCGGCAGATGGAAAATCAGAAATTTTTAAATATCTGGTACAAGATCAAAGGCCTGTTCCGCCGGGGCGGCGGCAGGACCTACAGCAATACCTACTCTCAGGCGGCGCCCCCCAAGGATAAGGCCCACAAGTATTTTAAATGCCCCAGCTGCAAAACCCGGCTGCGGGTACCCAAGGGCAAGGGCAAAATCCAGATCACCTGCCCCAAATGCGGAGAGCGGTTTATTAAAAAGACTTAAAAACAAAGAGCGGATCACGCCTAGCGTGATCCGCCTTTTTTATCCCAATATGCGAAAACTCTGGGGGGCCAGGGGCAGCCCGGCTTTTGGAAACTGGACCATCTCCCCGGTCATCAGATCCCTGTGCCGGCCGGCCCATGCAGGCAGCTGCAGCGTTTGCGCCGCCTCCCCGCTGTTGGCCGCAAAGAGCACCCGCTCCCGGCCCAGCTGCCGCTGAAAGGCCAATACGGTGCCCTCCGCCGCCATATACCGGATATCCCCCTCCCGCAGAGCCACAGATCCGTTGCGAATCTGGCCCAGGCGGCGGTAATGGGCGGTGAGACGCTGGTCCTCCCGCCCCCAGGGAAAGCCACGGCGGTTAAAGGGATCCTCAAACCCCTCCATGCCCGCCTCGTCCCCATAATAGATGGTGGGGGCGCCCACATAACAGTACATTAGCCCAGAGGCCAGCTGCAGCCGGCGCACGCCCCGGTCATATTCCGCCGGGGACAGGCGGTAGGCCGCCCGCTCATCTTTGGATTCCGGTGTCCGGTCTGCCCCCAACACAGTGAGGATACGGGGGGTGTCGTGGGTACCTAAGAAATTCATCAGGTTATAGGAAACCTGGGACGGATAGTTGGCCCGCTGGGCCTCCATGGCGTCTCGAAAGGCCGCCGCTGCCCCGCCCTGGGCATAGGCGATAGCGGCATTTTTAAAGGGGTAGTTCATCACGCTGTCCAGCATGCCCCCCAGGATATATTTCCGGCGCACTCCGTAGCTCACCTTATTGGAGGCGTCCTCCCAAACCTCCCCGATCACCAGGGCGTCCGGTTTTTCCGCCCGGGCCGCAGCCTTGAACCGGCGGATAAACTCGTCCGGCAGCTCGTCGGCCACATCCAGCCGCCAGCCGGCAGCACCCAGGCGCAGCCAGCGGCGGCAGACGCCATCTGCCCCAGTGATAAATTCCAAGTAGGAGGGCTCCAATTCGTTCACCTGGGGCAGGGTGTCAATCCCCCACCAGGCGGAGTAGGTCTTGGGGTAATCGGAAAAACTGTACCAGGGGTAGTAGGGGGAGTCCTGGCTCTGGGCGGCGCCCACACTGTCATAGTGGCCCAAGGCGTTAAAGTAGCGGCTGTCGCTGCCGGTATGGCTGAACACCCCGTCCAAAACCACCCGGATCCCCAGGTCCGCCGCAGCCTGGCACAGCTGGGTAAATGCCGTCTCCGTTCCCAGAAGGGGGTCTGTGCGGAGGTAATCCCCGGTGTCATACCGGTGGTTAGAGGCCGCCTGGAAAATGGGGTTTAAATAGAGGGTGGAGACCCCCAGATCCTTTAAATACGGCAGTTTCTCCTGGATTCCCTGGAAGCTGCCGCCGAAAAAGTCGTCGTTGCGCACGATGCCCTGGGCATCCGGTTTCCACTGGGGCATGTCATACCAGTCGGCATGGATTTTCCGGTCTGTCTCCGGCACCGCCGTGCGGCGGAAGCGGTCGGGAAAAATCTGATAGGTGATCCCCTGGCCGAACCAGGATGCCGTATCTGGTTCCGCCTGATATACCGTGAGCTGAAAGGCGTCCCCCGCTGTGCCCGGTATAAGCCCGGAGGGCCCCAGGTACATGGGCCCCTCCGGCCCCAAAAACCGGAAGGCATACCACACCAGCCCCGGCACATCCGGGGCCTGGTAGTGGACAGAAAAAATATCCTGCCCCCCCTGCAAGGCCTGCCAAGCCATGGGCAGGCACTGCACCTGGTCCTCCCCATCCAGCCAGTAGCAGAGCTCCGGGCGCATGACGCCCAGGCCCCGCTCCGGCGTCAGCTGGAAGGTGAGCACCGTGCCCGTCTCCACAGCGCCGTAGGGGCTTTTGTACAGCGTATCCAAAGGGGAAAAAATCTGGCTTATCTCGCTCCCGCCTTTCTATTTGCCCACGCAAAACCGCTCGAAAATGCGGCTTACAATATCTTCCCGCACGGTCCGCCCGGAGATCTCCCCCAGGGCGGACATTGCCGTCTCCACTTCTGTCAAAACGGCGTCCGGCGTCATCCCGGCCGCCATGGCCTCCCGGGCCGCCTGGATGGACTCCAAAGCCCGGGCTGCCGCCTCCGCCTGGCGCTGGTTGGTGAGGATCTCCCCCCAATCCGCCGGCGGCGCCTCTCCCAGCAGCCGGCCAACGGCGGCGTCCAGTTCCTCCAGGCCCGCCAAGGTCTTGGCGGAGAGGCACACCGTAGGCAGCTTGGCTTCTATGACATCCATCTCTATCTTACAGCCCAGGTCCATCTTGTTCACCACGGCAATGGCACAGGGCGCCTGACAGGCCTGCTCCAGGGTCTGCTGGTCCTCCTCCGTCAGGGGCGCAGACCCGTCAAATACCGCCAGAACCAGCCGGGCTGCGGCAGCCGCAGCCATGGACCGCTCCACCCCCAGCTGTTCCACCGGGTCTTCCGTTTCCCGGATGCCGGCGGTGTCTGTCAGGCGCAGCAGCACGCCGCCTAAGATGGCCCGCTCATCTATGGTGTCCCGGGTGGTGCCGGCAATGGGCGTCACAATGGCCCGGTCATACCCCAGAATGGCATTGAGCAGGGAGGACTTCCCCGTGTTGGGCTTTCCGATGATGGCCGCCGCCACCCCTTCCCGCAGCACCTGGCCCCGGTCAAAGCTCCGAAGCAGCGCTTCCAATTGCCCAGCCGCCTTATCTAGGGTCTGTAGATTCTCCTGCAGCTGAAACGCCTCAATATCCTCGTCTGGATAGTCAATCACCGCATAGAAATGGGCCATCATATCCCGCAGGTCCTCATACACCTGGTCCGTCCGCCGGCTAATGGCCCCGGAGAGCTGGCCGGCGGCATTCTTGGCCATATCCACCGTGGCGGCATCGATCAAGTCCACCACCGCTTCCGCCTGGCTCAGGTCCATCTTCCCATTTAGAAAGGCCCGGCGGGTAAACTCCCCCGGCAGGGCCTGGCGGGCGCCGGCGGCAAACAGCTGCCGCAGCCCCTCCCGCAGAACCGTGGGGGATCCGTGGCACTGCAGCTCCGCCGTATCCTCCCCGGTATAGCTGTGGGGCCCCCGGCTCACCGTGCACAGGCACAGATCCAGCGTCTCCCCTGCCTGGCCCAGTAGCCGGCCGTAGACCAGCTGCCGGTCCGGCGCCTTGGCCATAGGCCCGCCGCCAGCCGGGGCAAAAACCCGATCTGCAATCTCCAGCGCCTGGGGTCCGCTGAGGCGGATAATCCCAATGGCCCCCGGATAGGGAGGCGTGGCGATAGCGGCAATGGTATCCCTTGTCAACTGTCTCACCTCTGTCCTCGCCGCACCTATGTATACGGCGAAATCACTGGCTTTATTCTACCACAGCCCCGTACTTTGGACAAGCGCTGGGACGCCGTGCAAAAAATGTTGTAAATTTCTATTTTTGCGACGGATTTTCGTCATTGTGGTTATTGCAATGTGACTTTCGGCCATGCTATAATAAATTGCTTTAAACATCCAATCAAAATTGCACTATACTACAGGGAAGGAATGATTACTACGAGCACGAAATATGTCTACCTCTTTTCAGAGGGCAACGCCAACATGCGGGAACTGCTGGGCGGCAAAGGCGCCAACTTGGCCGAGATGACCAACATTGGCCTGCCGGTTCCCCAGGGCTTCACCATCACCACAGAGGCCTGCACCCGGTATTATGAGGACGGCAAACAGATCAGCCCCGAGATCGAGGCGGAGATCATGGAATACGTGACCAAGCTGGAGGAGATCACCGGCAAGAAATTCGGGGATAAGGAAAACCCCCTGCTGGTCTCTGTTCGGTCCGGCGCCCGCGCCTCCATGCCCGGCATGATGGACACCATTCTGAACCTGGGCCTGAACGAGGACGTGGTGGAAGTCATGGCCAAGAAGTCGGGCAACCCCCGCTGGGCCTGGGACTGCTACCGCCGGTTCATCCAGATGTACTCCGACGTGGTCATGGAAGTGGGCAAGAAATATTTTGAGCAGCTCATCGACGCCATGAAAGAGGAAAAGGGCGTCACCCAGGACGTAGAACTCACGGCTGACGACCTGAAGGCGCTGGCACAGCAGTTTAAAGACGAGTACAAAAACAAGATCGGTTCCGACTTCCCCACCGATCCCGTGGAGCAGCTCATGGGTGCCATCAAGGCCGTGTTCCGCTCCTGGGACAACCCCCGGGCCAACGTATACCGCCGGGACAACGACATCCCCTACTCCTGGGGCACCGCTGTCAATGTCCAGTCCATGGCCTTCGGCAACATGGGCGACGATTGCGGCACCGGCGTGGCCTTCACCCGGAACCCCGCCACCGGCGAGAAGAAACTGTTCGGTGAATTTTTGACCAACGCCCAGGGCGAGGACGTGGTGGCCGGCGTGCGCACCCCCATGCCCATCAGCGAGATGGCCGACAAATTCCCGGAGGCTTTTGCCCAATTTGAAAATGTCTGCAAGATTCTGGAAGACCATTATCGGGATATGCAGGACATGGAGTTCACTGTGGAAAACGGCAAGCTCTATATGCTCCAGACCCGGAACGGCAAGCGCACCGCCGCCGCCGCTCTGAAGATTGCCTGCGATCTGGTGGACGAGGGCATGATCGACGAGAAGCAGGCTGTGGTCATGATCGACCCCCGCTCTCTGGATACCCTGCTCCATCCCCAGTTTGATGCAGAGGCCCTGAAGAAGAGCAAGGCCATCGGCAAGGCGCTTGGCGCCTCTCCCGGCGCTGCCAGCGGCAAGATCGTCTTCACCGCTGAAGACGCCAAAGAGTGGGCTGACCGGGGCGAGAAGGTTGTCCTGGTCCGTCTGGAGACCAGCCCGGAAGACATCGAAGGCATGAAGGCCGCCCAGGGTATCCTCACCGTTCGGGGCGGTATGACCTCCCACGCAGCTGTTGTGGCCCGGGGCATGGGCAAGTGCTGCGTCTCCGGCTGCGGCGACATCAAGATGGACGAGGCCAACAAGCAGTTTACTTTGGCCGGCAAGACCTATCACGAAGGGGATTGGATCTCCTTAAACGGCTCTACCGGTGACATTTACGACGGCGCTGTGCCCACCATGGACGCCACCATCGGCGGCGAGTTTGCCCGGGTTATGGGCTGGGCCGACAAGTATCGCCGCATGGAGGTCCGCACCAATGCCGACACTCCCCACGACACCAAGCAGGCAGTTCGCTTCGGTGCCCAGGGCATCGGCCTGTGCCGTACCGAGCACATGTTCTTTGATGAGGACCGTATCCCCGCCATCCGCCGCATGATCTGCTCTGACACCGTGGAGCAGCGGGAGGCCGCTCTGGCCGTCCTGGAGCCCATGCAGCAGGGCGACTTTGAAGCTATGTACGAGGCGCTGGAGGGCCGTCCCATGACCGTCCGGTTCCTGGATCCCCCGCTCCACGAGTTCGTGCCCACTGAGGAAGAGGACATTGCCAAACTGGCCAGCGACATGGGCAAGAGCGTAGCGGAGATCAAGACCATCATCGCCGACCTCCACGAGTTTAACCCCATGATGGGCCACCGCGGCTGCCGTCTGGCCGTCACCTATCCGGAGATCGCCGCCATGCAGACCCGGGCTGTCATCAAAGCCGCTTTGAATGTGCAGGCCAAGCACCCCGAGTGGACCATGGTCCCCGAGATCATGATCCCCCTGGTGGGCGAGGTCAAGGAGCTGAAATACGTCAAGAGCGTCGTAGTCAAGACCGCCGACGAGCTCATCGCCGCCGCCGGATCTTCCATGAAATATAAGGTGGGTACCATGATCGAGATTCCTCGGGCTACCCTCACCGCCGACGAGATCGCCAAGGAGGCTGACTTCTTCTCCTTTGGTACCAACGACCTGACCCAGATGACCTTCGGCTTCAGCCGGGACGACGCCGGCAAGTTCCTGGGCGCTTACTACGATCGGAAGATCTATGAGAACGACCCCTTCGCCAAACTGGATCAGAAAGGCGTGGGCAAGCTGGTGGAGATGGCCACCAAGCTGGGCCGTCAGTCCAACCCCGACATCCATGTAGGTGTCTGCGGCGAGCACGGCGGCGACCCCTCCAGCGTGGAGTTCTTTGACCGCATCGGCCTGGACTATGTGTCCTGCTCCCCCTCCCGGGTGCCAATTGCCCGCTTGGCCGCTGCCCAGGCTGCCATTCAGCACGCCTAATCTTCTTCTGTCCTAAGGACAACCCTTAAAAATGGAATAGGGCCCATAACCAAAGGCAACTGCCAATGGTTATGGGCCTTTTTTTCAAAAAGCCCAACAAAACCGAGCTTTCCTGGCATCCTATTCTATGGTACCATATTGAAAAGGAAGGAGCGGATTCCATGCAAAACCACGATATCCAACAAATCCTGGCCCGTATCCGGGAGAAAGATCCCGCTGGATTTGAGCTCTTGTATCAGCACTATTTTCGTTTTCTGTTTAGCGTTGCCTATTCCGTATCCAATAGCGAAGAGGACAGCTATGATATCATCCAATCCGTCATGCTGCGGCTCTACCAGTTGG
>CAZXRD010000027.1:0-19217 GCA_964642465.1 uncultured Oscillospiraceae bacterium
AGGGGGTTTTGCGGTGATATCGTAGACGATGCGGTTCACATGGGGCACCTCGTTGACGATGCGGCTGCTCACCCGCTCCAACACCTCATAGGGGATGCGGGCAAAGTCCGCCGTCATAAAGTCGGAGGTGGTCACCCCCCGCAGGCCAATGGCGTAGTCGTAGGTGCGGAAGTCCCCCATAACCCCTACGCTGCGGATATTGGTGAGCACGGCAAAATACTGATTGATCTCCCGATCCATACCTGCCGCCTGGATTTCCTCCCGGAAAATAGCGTCCGCCTCCCGCAGGATGGCCAGTTTGTCTTCTGTTACCTCGCCCAAGATGCGCACGGCCAGCCCCGGCCCGGGGAAAGGCTGCCGCCATACCAAAGCGGGGTCGATCCCCAGCTCCAGGCCCGCCTGGCGCACCTCGTCTTTAAACAGCAGGCGCAGGGGCTCTACGATCTCCTCAAAGTCAATGACATCCGGCAAGGCGCCTACATTGTGGTGGCTTTTGATCACCGCCGAGTCGCCGCTGCCGCTTTCAATCACGTCGGGATAGATGGTGCCCTGGACCAGCACATCCATCTTCCCCAATTTCTTGGCCTCCTGCTCAAAGGTGCGGATAAAGGCCTCTCCAATGATCCGGCGCTTTTGCTCCGGCTCTGTCACCCCGGCCAGCTGTTGCAGGAAATACTCCTGGGCGTTGACCCGGACAAAGTTCATATTGAACTTCGTCTTGCACATCCGCTCCACGTCGTCCCCCTCGTTTTTCCGCAGCAGACCGTGGTCCACAAAGACGCAGGTGAGGTTGGAACCCACCGCCTGATGCACCAGCACGGCGGCCACCGTGCTGTCCACACCGCCGGACAGGGCGCACAGGACCTTTTTCCCCTGCAGCTTGTCCCGCAGCTGGGCAATGGTCCGCTCCACATAGCCCTTCATCTCCCAGTCCCCGGAACAGCCGGCAATGCAGTACAAAAAGTTTTTCAGCATGTCCTGGCCGTGGGCCGTGTGCTCCACCTCCGGGTGGAACTGGACGCCGTAAAACCCCTTCTCCTCGTTGCAGATGGCCACATTGGGGCAGGCAGCGGAGTGGGCCACCAGGGAAAAGCCCTCCGGCACCTTTTCCATATAATCGCTGTGGCTCATCCAGGTAATGCCCTTTTCCGGCAGGCCCTGGAACAGCTTGCAGCTGGTATCAAACCAGGTCTCCGTCTTGCCGTATTCCCTGGCCGTGTCCGCCGCTGCGGCGGTGACCCGGCCCCCTTGGCTCTGGGCCAAAAGCTGGCAGCCGTAGCAAATACCCAGGATGGGCAGCCCCAGCTGAAACACCGCCGGGTCCGCCTTGGGGGCGTTTGCATCGTACACGCTGTTGGGCCCTCCGGTGAAGATGATCCCCCGGGCCCCTTTGCGCCGGATGGTCTCCGCCGAGGTGGTGTAGGGCACCACTTCACAATAGACGTGGCACTCCCGCACCCGCCGGGCAATCAGATGGCTGTACTGCCCGCCGAAGTCCATGATAATGATCAGTTCGCTCATAATATCCCTCCAACCGGGACAAACTAACCCCGGGTGATTTTTTTGGCCATTATACTGTTTCGCACCATTATTGTATTCATCGCCATTGTCGCATCCATGCGGATCATGGGCAAACGCCAATTGGGCCAGTTAGAGCCCTTTGAGTTGGTGGTGGCGGTTTTGATCTCCGACATGGCCGCCCATCCCCTGCAGGATATCGGCATTCCCCTGATCAACGGGCTTTTGCCCATTCTGGTGCTGCTGTGCTGTGAGCTCATTATCTCCGGTCTCTCTATGCGCAGCGCCAAACTCCGCATTTTTCTAGCAGGCAGGCCCAGCATTTTGGTGGAAAAGGGCGTTATCAATCAGAAGGAAATGGAAAAAAATCGCTTTACGCTGGACGAACTCACGGAAGAGTTGCGGAAGCAGGGTATTATAGACATTTCCACCGTTCAGTGGGCAGTCCTAGAGACGGACGGCACCCTAAACACGGTGGTCTACCCTGCCCAGCGGCCCCTAACCCCCCAAGATATGAACCTCCCTGTGCAAGATACCGGCATCCCCATGATCCTCATCAACAACGGCCGTATCATGGAAGATAACTTACACAAAGCCGGCCTGAACCGCACATGGCTCCAGCGGCAGCTTGTCAGCCGGGGTGTTACAGACGCCAGCAAGGTCTATCTTTTTACGGTAGATCAGGCAAAAAATATCTACTTTCAGAAAAAAGAGGCCAACAAATGAAAAAAGAAATTCTGGCCGTCGCCCTGCTGATTTTGGTATTTGCGGCAGCCATCTTAAATATTCTCTATTTGGAGCATCGGACCCAGGAATTGCTCTCCTGGGTAGACACCTCAACCGACTTGGCGGCCCAGGGGCAATGGCAGGAAGCGACAGAAGCCGCCAAAACCGCCCTGGATACGTGGGAGGGCATGGCCCACTACACCCACATTTTCATCCGGCACAGCGAAATTGACTCCACAACCTATGCCTTTTACCAGCTGCTAACCGACCTCTATGCCCAGGATTATCCCGCAGTCAAGGGGAACGCCCAGGCCCTGTCCGCCCATGTGGAAAACATTGCCGCCATGGAACACGTCACCCTGGGCAACGTATTTTAACCGGTTTACCGCCCGTCCTCTAGGAGTTTATTCAACTCGTCCATGAAGGTGTTGATGTCTTTAAACTGCCGGTATACCGAGGCAAACCGCACATAGGCCACCTGGTCAATGTCCTTCAGCTTGGCCATGACCAGCTCGCCAATCTGACTGGTCTGCACCTCCTGCTGGAGCGAGTTTTGCAGCTCCTGCTCAATGTCCGCCGCCGTCTGCTCCAAAACGGAGATGGGCACCGGCCGCTTTTCACAGGCCTTAATCAGCCCGTTGAGCAGCTTGACACGGTCAAAGGTCTGGCGGCTGCCGTCCTTTTTGATGACCACCAGGGGCAGTCTCTCCATAATTTCATAGGTGGTAAACCGCTTTTGGCAAGACAAACACTCCCGGCGCCGGCGGATGGTGGTGCCCTCCTCTGCTGGCCGGGAATCAATCACCTTGCTCTCCTGATAGCCGCAATACGGACATTTCATGGGGCAACCTCCTTGCAATACATCAAAATGTGGTATGGAATACTTTGTTAGTATACCACAATACCCATATCTTGTACATAAAAAAGGCGGCCGTTTCCCTACAAAAATTTGGGACGGCCGCCTTGGATTTAGAGCCAATCTGCTATAGTATCCGCTAAAGAGGTAGGTGTTACCAGACCTGTCGCCAGCATATCCACCAGCTGTTCCACCCGTCGGCGGTCCATGGTGATATCCCCTATGCAGGCTTCGTCTCCGGAACAGGCCTCCCGGATGCCTACGCCATAAGACTCCAGCACCACACCCTCTGTCCCCGCCGGCAAATCTGTGCGGGTGATGTAGTAGGTGAGGTGCAGCTTGCCGCCGGTTTCCACCGGGGCAGACTTTTCACAGACCAAAACTTTTTCCATGTCAATTCCCCCACATTTGTTGTTGCAATCCCGATTATTCCATAAAAATCAGAAGATTTCCAGCAAAACACGCCGCAAGTTTCGCCAAAATTCGCCATCATCCCAAGATCTTGTGATCCGAGGAAAGTTTTTGCCCTTGCACACCACAAGCGCCCCAGGTACAATAGAAAAGGGCGGGCTGCCGTCTTGGCGGCCCGCCCCGGATTCTCTCAGGCCAGGTGGGATACATATGCTCGGTTTGCTTAAAAAAATGGCCGCCCAGCTTACAAAACTGGACAAGCTCTCTTATCAGGTTTTACACTGGGGTCTGCGCCTCGCCTGTCTTTTGGCCCTGGCCGCCCTGTTTCTGCTGATCGCCGCCCAGGGGGCCGGCTATGCCGGCTGGGCATACGTCCGCTACGCTCGAGAGCTATCCTCCCAACCGGGAGCTGTGCTGCTCATCGCCGTACTGGGCTCTGTTTGTATCGAGGACTTGCAGAGATCCAAAAAATCCTCATAGCTGTACATAGCGTTGACAAATTCCAAAAGGGCGCCGGTAGTCATCTGCCGGGGCAGGTGCAAAGCCGCCAGCAACGCCTGGCGGGCCTGGGCCGCCCCCGGTCTGCCGGTCAAGCCCAGCGCCATAAAGTCGGCCTTGGTGATAGGCCGGCTTTTTTCTTTTGTCTCTGCCTCCTCGCCGTTTAAAAAGGTGGCGCCGGCCTGCTGCAGCGCCCGCAGGAGGATCTCCGGCTTCATCCCCTCTACCCCCAGCGTTCCCGCCTTAGAGGGGGCAGCCTTCCGCCGCTCCTTCCCAACGATCTCCGGGATATAGGCGTTTTTGACGGCAATCTCCGGCCCCAGATGGCTTTTTAAATGGCTACGGATGAGAAACCCCGCCCCGTCGCTGTCGGTGAGCAGGATCAGGCCCCGCTCCCTGCCCAGGCGGCGCAGGAGCTCTACCTTCTCTTTGTCCGAAAAAATGCGGTAGCCCCCTGTCTCCACAATGATGGCCTCCACCACCTGGCTGAGGGTGTTCTTGTCATAGCGGCCCTCCACCACCAGTACTTCTTTTATCTTTGGTTTCAAGCCGCTTCCTCCGCAATCAATTTTAGTAGGACTGTCTTTAAAATTTCCTCCGGCTCCCCGCCGCCGGTCTTCATATCCAGGTCCGCCTGGGCACAGAGCAGCACGCCGGACCGGCACCAGGCCTTGGAGAAGCGGCGGGCCCCCTCCAAAAGCAGGCGGGCGGGGTAATCCGAGCGCATGTTCCAAAGGGCCTGCACATCCTTCACAGACAGGCCTTCCTCCTGGCAGAGCTTGGCCCCATAGAGCTGGCGCATCTGCCGGCCCAACATGGCCAGGATCATAATCGGCGCTTCCCGCATTTGCAGCAGGGCACCCATGATCTCCATGGCCTTGGAAAACTGCCGCTTGGACACAGCGTCCGTCAGCTGGAACACCACGGCGTCCACCACCGGGGTGGCCACGGCATCGATATCCGCCCGGGTGACCTCCTTGGCCTTGCTATAGGCACCGATCTTTTCGATCTCCTGGATCAGGCCCCGCATCAGGTCCCCGCAGAGGAAGAGCAGATACACCGCATTCTCCCGGCTGATGCTGTGCCCCATGGCGCCAAAGCGCCGCTGGACCCATTTGACCAGGGCGGCCTGGTCCTGGCCGGTGAACTCCACCGCCAGGCCCTCTTTTTTTATGCGGGTGTAGAGCTTTGCCCGCATATCCGGCTGGAATGCCGGGTTCGTATACACAAAAAGCAAACAGCAGTAGTCCGGCAGATCCGCCAAAATCGTCTCCACCTGCTTCTTCATGGCCTCGCTGCACTTGGCCAGGTCCAGATCCCGCACTTCGCAGAAGGTCCGCTGGGCAAACACCGGCATGGCATCCACCGCCTCCTGCAGGGCAGCCGGGGTCAGGCTTGGCCCCTCCAGGCGGCGGTAATTGAAGGCCTCCATCCCGCTGTCCACCAAAGCCGCCTTCAGCAGGCCCACATAGTGTTCCCGCAGATAGTCCTCCTCCCCCCAAAACAGGTAGAGCTTGCCCGGTTCCCCGGCGTCCAGCGCCTGTTTTAGGGCGGATAAATTGTCTTTTTTCACTTGCTTTGCCATGGTTTCCTCCTACATAGGCCCTAGGCCGCCTTGATGGTCACGGTGCCGGACTGGTCTGTGCGGTAGACTTGGATCCCCCGCTCCGCCAGCCGCTGGAGCACTTCCGCCGTGGGGTGGCCGTAGTTGTTGTCCCCCACGGAAATCACCGCCGTCTCCGGCGTAAGGACATCCAGCAGTTCGTCACAAGTGGAGTATTTGGAGCCGTGGTGCCCCACGATCAGCACCTCAATATCCGGCAGGGCATAGCGCTGGATCAGCTGCCGCTCCAGGGTGCTGGTCATATCCCCGGTTACCAGCACATCATAGTCCCCGGCGCTGCACAGCACGGTGAGCCCCCGCTCATTTTCATCCGATGCCCCCAAAGGCGGATAGAGATAGGCCACAGCCTCCCCAAAATCCACCGCCATGGTGGTCTCCACATAGATTAGGTCTATGCCGTGCCGCTGGGCAAGGGTACAGATCTCTTCCCGGTAGCTATCCCCTTCTTCATCTTCCCTGTCCGCCTCCGGCATGGCAATGGCCGACACCGGGATGCGCTCCAAGAGTTCCGCCACCCCATTGGCGTGGTCGGCGTGGAAATGGGTGAGGATCAAAAGGTCGATCCCCGTCTCCCCCTGGGCCGCCAAAGCGTCGGCAGCGATCTCCCCGGCGGAGTCCTGGGCGTTTCCGCCGCAGTCAATTAAAATGGTATCCGTCCCCGAGGAGAGCAGCAGGCTCTGCCCCTGGCCCACGTCCAACACCGTCAGCGTCAGCTGCCCCGCCCGGAAGGTAAACCGAGTCAGCAGGGCGGCCGCCACAAAGGATACGACGCACAGGCAGATGGGCAGCGTCAGCCGCCGGCGGCCCTTGGCAAAAAACACATAGATCAGCACAATCCCGTAGACCAGGATTAGCCATCCGATCATATACACATTGGTCATATAGATTGCTCCAAATGGGATCTTGGCCAGCTGCAGCAGGAACCAGACAATGCCCCGCACCGGCCAGGCCACGACCCAGGCAACGGCGGTGCCCAGCCCCGTCCACAGAAAGGCGAAAAGGCAGGCCAAAAAGCCGCCGATAAAGACAAAGGAGATCAGCCACAAGCAGGCCAGGCTAGAGACCACCGCCAAAAGGGACACCATCCCAAAATGGGCGGCGGCAATGGGCGTTGTCAGGGCCACGGCCCCCAGGCTGACGGAGATGCTGGAAAACAGAGCGAAGCAGGCCCGCCGGGCTAGTGGCTTTTTGTACCAGCTGCGTTTTTCCACCAGGGTAGTCATCCGGCGCAGGATGGGCGGCGACAGATACAAAAGCCCGGCGGTGGCCGCAAAGGAGAGCTGGAGGCCGGCCCCTGTGGCCGCATAGGGATTGACGGCCAAAATCAACATAAGGGAAAAGGCCAGGGATGTGGAGGTGTCCGCCTCCCGGTCAAAAAGCAGGGCCAGCTGCACCAAGATATTCATCACGCCCGCCCGGACAATGGAGGCGGTAAACCCGGTCATGGCCATGAAAAAGAGCACTGTGGGAATGGTGACAAAGGCCCGCAGCTTCCGCTTGTGAATCAGCAGGCTTAGAAAGGCCACGATATAGGAGACGTGCATACCGGACACGGCGATCACATGGGAAAAGCCTGTTGTGGTGATGGCGCTGTCCAGGGCCGTGTCCCCATAGATGAGGGTCCGGTCCCCCAAGAGCAGAGCCTGCATGAACCCCACCGTGTCCTGGGGAAAGATTTGGGCGATTTGATTTTTTACGGCGGCGGCAGCCCTGGCCGGCCAGTAGAAAATGGCCGGGCCCGCCTGCCCCAGGCGCCGGACCTCCCCGTGGACATTGGCCACCAGGAAGATGCCCTTGGAACTGAAATAGTCCATGTCCCCGTCCATATAACCCTTGGGACTGTAGATCTCCCCCTGGAAAGCGATCCGCTCTCCGGGGCGAACATCCTCCATATGGTCGCCAAAGACGATCAGCCGCATTTTGACATCCGGGGCATCCTCCAGGGACAGGCGCACGGTGGTCTTGGCCCCGTAGTCCATGGACTGGGGCGCTTCCAGCACCACCGCCTCCACCCAGGTGGTGGTATCGTAGAGTTCCGCCGGGCGGCGGAGGAAGATGGCGTCAAACCCCACCTGCCAGGCAAACCCCAGGGCCAGGCCAAAGCAGGCCAGGGCCACCCGGATGCGCATATCCTGTTGAAAGAGCAGGCCCAAAAACACCGCCAGGGCGCAAACGCCCGCCGCCGGCAGCCGCCAGCTGGCCGGCAGCAGATAACAGCCTAAAAAGGCGGCGGCGGAAAAGCCGGCTGCAAACCAAAACAGCCGCCGCATCAGCCGCTATATGCCCAGCCCGGCACAGCTGTGTCGCCGGCATGCCGCCTATTCTTATCCATCTTTTCCCCTCACTTCTATTAGAAAGGCAGACGCATCGGCGCCTGCCTTTTCTCTTATGCCTTCGATTCGTCTTTGGATTCCTTGATGATCTTCTCCATGGTGGCGTAGAGATCATTTAAGTGGTCGGTCATGATCTGCATGGCTCGCTCCTCGTCGTTGTGCTTCATGGCGTCAATCAGCAGCTTGTGGAACATCAGGCCCTTTTCATAGCCCTTTTTCTGGATGGAGTAGAACATGGCCTGGCTGAGCACGCTGCGGATCACGTTCAGCGTCTCAATGAGCAGAGAGTTGCCGGTGATCTTGGCCAGCTCCAGGTGAAAGCTTAAGTCCGCCCCGGCATAGGCCTCCGGATCGGCGGTGACCTTTTGCATCTGCTCATAGATCCGCTGCAGCTCCGCCACATCCGACGGCTTTGCCCGCCGGGCGGCCAGACCCGCCGTTTTGATTTCCACCACCTGCCGGTACTCAATGACCTCCAGGGTGGTCTCCGGCTCAAAATAGGCCGCCGGAATGATGGAGTTGATGCAGAGCCCCGGGGTAATCTCCTTCACATAGGTGCCGCCGCCAAACTTGGTCTCCAGCAATCCAAGAGACACCAGGCGCAGCAGGGCCTCCCGAATGGTGACCCGGCTGACCCCAAAAGCCTGGGCCAGCTCATTTTCCGAGGGCAGCTTCTCCCCCGGTTTCCACCGGCCCTCCAGCAGGTATTCCTTCATCTGGTCGCAGACCTGTTCGCCTACACTGGGCCGCTGAATGGGCTTAATTGCGTTCCACATTTCCCCTCTTCCTCTCCTCTGGCCCCCTGGGGGCCGCCTGGGCATCCCAGGCTATCTCACCGATGGGTCTCCGGCTGCTGGCCGGATATCTTTCTGCTTATAATTTTATAATGTTTCCCCGGTCTTGTCCAGTAGAAATCCACAGGCCGGGACCATGTGTCACATTTTTTCTCTTAATAGCCCAGGTGAAAAAAGAAAAGGCCTGCCGTCTGGCAGACCTTTTTGTGCGGTTGTCCTAGGGACGGCGCATGCCTATACCAACTTTTCCCCCATGTTGGTCCCGCCCAAAATGTGGAAGTGGAGATGGGGCACCGTCTGGCCCGCATCCGCCCCGCAGTTGGAGATAATCCGATAGCCGCCGGCAAGGCCCGCCTGGGCCGCCACCTGGGGGATTGCCTCAAAGCACTTGGCCACCAGGTAAGAATTTTCCGCCGTGATCTCCCCGGCAGATGCCACATGGGTCTTGGGGATCACCAGGATATGCACCGGCGCCTGGGGATTGATATCCCGGAACGCATAGACATACTCGTCCTCATAGACCTTGCTGGAGGGGATGTCCCCCGCAATGATTTTACAAAACAGACAGTCAGACATAAAAATCCTCCTTTATTGATTGGGAACCACGGCGAAGAACGCCATTGGCGTATCCCCGTCATTGATCAAGCTATGGCTATGCCCCTTTGGGCAGTAGTGGCAGTCGCCGGGCGCCAGGGTTTCCCGCTCCCCGTCATAGAGCGCCGCCCCCGATCCTGCAAGTACATAGACAATCTCACTGCTGGTCTCATGGGTGTGCATGCCGATAGAGGCGCCGGGGGGCAGCTCCCCGTACATGATTTTCCCTTGGGCGTCCACATACATCCGAGCGGAGACAGCTCCCTCGCCGTTCATAAAATGGGGGATCACCGTCTCGTCTAGTTTCGAAAATTCCAGTTTCAAATCGTTTCACCTACCGCACCGGGGTGTAGTTGATTTCCGCCGTCTCATCTGTGGCCTCCAGCTTGAAGATCACCGGACGCAGCCCGTCGTTGCAGCTGCAGATGGCCACCCCGGGCTTGCGGATCCAGTCCCCGTAATAAAACACGTCGTTTCCGGCCCCGTGGGCCAGGGCAAATACATACTGATAAATGGCTTTCCACGCCTCGTCACAAAAGCCGTCCGGCTTGGCATAGTCGGCGTAAAACACCTGGCCGGAACGCATCATGGGACAGGCGGTGAGACCCTCCACCCCGTATTCCTTGGCCAGCTCGGCATCCAGTGTGGTTTTCAGAACCGTGATCTTCACCTTTTTCATCGACCAGACCTCCTCTACATACCTCAGCGGAACTGATTTTGCTCCGATTGATAGCTGTATCCCAGGGCCCCCAACTTTTCCCGCAGGGCTGCCTCGTCCACAGCTAAATCCCGGCACAAAGCGCTCAGGCTGGGATAGAAATCCCGCAATTTGGTGTTGATATAACTGAGCAGGATCATGGGATCTTTGGGTAACATACGATTCTCCTTACCAAGCCGTTTGGCTTTTTACTGCCCAAGCTTCATGGCCACCACGTTGTCTACGATAGCCAAGGCGTTGTCCAGCATAACCAGGTCTTTACCACCGCCCATGGCGCTGTCGGGCTTGCCGCCGCCGGAACCGCCGGCGATGGCAGAGACCTGCTTCACCATGTCCCCGGCCTTAACCCCACGGGCCACGGCCTCCTTGCCGCAAACCGCCAGGAAGGTGATCTTCTCTCCCTGGACAGTCGCCAACACGGCCACCACAGAGGCATCTTTCTCCCGGAGGAAGTCGCCCATTTTCCGCAGGCGGTCCGTATCGGCGTCCGGCACCACGGCTGTAAGCACCCGCAGGCCGCCCACATCATGGGCAGAGAAAAGGAACCGTTCTGCCTCATTGACCGCTTCTCTGGCCTTAAACCGCTCCACCATTTGGTGCAGCTGTTTCATATCGCTCATGATTGTCTGGGCACGCTCCAACAGCTCACCAGGTTTGGCCTTGAGTACGCTGGCGGCCTGCCGCAGCAGCATACCATTTCGGTTCATCCGCTCTAGAGATACCCGGCCGGTGGTGGCCTCAATCCGGCGGACACCGGAGGCCACAGAAAACTCGCTCCGGATATTAAACATACCAACTTTGGCGGTGTTATCCAAATGTGTTCCGCCGCAGAACTCCACCGAGTACCCGTCTCCCATATCTACTACCCTTACCGTATCGCCATACTTTTCCCCAAACAGGGCGATGGCGCCGGTCTTCTTGGCCTCTTCCAGGCTCATCACTTTGGTATGGATGTCGTATCCCTCTAGAATCGCTTCATTGACCATACTATTGACCTGGGCCAATTCTTGATCGGTCATAGCGGAGAAATGGGTAAAGTCAAACCGGAGCCGGTCCGGCTCCACCAGGGAGCCGGCCTGCTGCACATGTTCGCCCAAAACGGTGCGCAGGGCCTTGTCCAGCAGGTGGGTGGCGCTGTGGGCCCGCATGATGGCCCGGCGGCGCTCCTGATCAATGGCGGCGGTAACCGTATCCCCTAACTTAAGCGTACCCTCCATGAGCTTGCCGTAGTGCATATATTTGCCGCCCTTATTCTTCTGTACGTCAGAGACAACAAAGAGGCAGCCATCCTCTCCGCTTTTTGCAATGGTACCTTCGTCGGCCACCTGGCCGCCCATCTCGGCATAGAAGGGCGTCTTGTCCAAAACCACAATGGCCTCCACCCCGGGCATCAGCTCTTCAGCAGGCTCATTTTCTACCACTAGGGCCAGCACTTTGGCATCGGTAATGGTATTTTCCGTATAGCCCACAAATTCTGTCTCAGGGATGTCTTTGCCGAACTCCACACCGGCCCAGCCCAGGTCGCCCAGGGCCTCTCTGGCTTTTCGGGCCCGCTCCTTCTGGGCCTGCATCAGCTCCTGGAAGGCCTTTTCATCCACCGTCATGCCCTGTTCCTCTACCATCTCCACGGTCAGGTCGATGGGGAACCCATACGTATCATACAGTTTAAAGGCATCCGCCCCGGAGAACACAGTCTCTCCTTTGGCCTTGTGCCCGGCCAACAGCTCACTAAAAATGCGCATGCCCCCGTCAATGGTGCGGGCAAAATTCTCTTCCTCCGTGCGGATCACCTTGGTGATGTACCCTTGGCGCTCCCGCAGTTCCGGATAATGGCCCTCATTTTCATGGATCACGGTGTCGCAGACCTCGTACAGGAAGGGCTCGTTTACCCCCAGAAGCTTGCCATGACGGGCAGCCCGGCGCAAAAGCCGGCGCAGCACATAGCCCCGCCCCTCGTTGGAGGGCAGGACGCCGTCGCAGATCATAAAGGTGGCAGACCGGATGTGGTCGGTAATCACCCGCAAGGATACGTCCTTGTCATGGCTTTCCCCATAATGGGCATGGGTGATCTCGCTCACCTTGTTGGTGATGTTCATCACCGTGTCCACGTCAAAGAGACTGGGCACCTCCTGGCAGACGCAGGCCAGGCGTTCCAGACCCATACCGGTGTCAATATTTTTCTGCTTCAGCTCGGTGTAGTGGCCCTCCCCGTCGTTGTCAAACTGGGAGAAGACGATATTCCACACCTCAATGTACCGGTCGCAGTCGCAGCCCACGGTGCAGGTGGGCTTGCCGCAGCCCCACTCGGGGCCCCGGTCATAGTAGATCTCGGAGCAGGGGCCACAGGGGCCGGAGCCGTGCTCCCAGAAGTTATCTTCCTTGCCAAACTTGTAAATGCGCTCCGCCGGGATGCCAATCTCATCCCGCCAAATGGCAAAGGCCTCCTCATCGGCGGGGGTCGTCTCATTGCCGGCAAAGACAGAGGGGTACAGCCGGTTGGGATCCAGGCCCACCCATTCCGGAGAGGTCAAAAACTCCCAAGCCCAGTGGATGGCTTCCCGCTTAAAGTAGTCGCCGAAGGAGAAGTTGCCCAGCATCTCAAAATAGGTGCCGTGGCGGGCGGTCTTCCCGATGTTTTCAATGTCGCCGGTGCGGATGCACTTTTGGCAGGTGCAGACCCGGTGCCGGGGGGGCTCCTGCTCCCCGGTGAACCAGGGCTTCATCGGCGCCATGCCGCTGTTGATGAGCAGCAGAGAGGCATCGTTTTGTGGAATCAGGGAGAAGCTGGGCAGCCGCAAGTGCCCTTTTGTCTCAAAAAACGACAAAAACATTTCCCGAAGTTGATTTAATCCCCATTTTTCCATCTCTTTCTGCCTCCAATTATTTGTTTTCCCTATGAGCCGGCACCACCTGTTTACGCAGGATGGACCGGGGCGGCGCATACACCGGCAGCCGCATCAAAATCTCCATCTCCGGGTGAGGCGCCGAACCGATGGGCTCCCCTGCCCCGTTTTTCATATTGTCTACAATAAATGCCACAGGCTCTCCCTGGGGGGTGAGCAGCTCCAACTTGTCCCCGGTGAAAAACCGGTTGCGCTGGCGCAACCGGGCGTTGCCCATCTTATCGCACTGCTCCACAATGGCCACCACGTCCCAATCCCGAACGTACAGGGAGTCGGCGTGGTGCTGCCCGGCGCCCTCCGGGCCAAAATAAAACCCGGTGCTATAGGGCCGGTGGCTCACCTTGTCCAGCTCCGCCCGCCACACCAGGGCCAGGGGCTGGCCGGTCAAGGCGGCATCTATGGCCTTCCGATAGGCGTTGGTGACCACCGCCGCATAATAGGCGGACTTCATCCGCCCCTCAATCTTAAAACTGGTGAGCCCGGCGGCCATCAGCTTCGGGATATGCTGGATCATACACAAATCCTTGGCGTTGAAGATATGGGTGCCGCCATCCTCTGTGATCTCCATATATTCCCCTGGACGCTTTTCCTCCACCAGGTGATATTTCCACCGGCAGGGCTGGGCGCAGGCGCCCCGGTTGGCATCCCGGCCGGTCAGGTAGTTGGACAGTAGACACCGGCCGGAAAATGAAACGCACATGGCCCCGTGGACAAAGGCCTCCAGCTCCAGATCTCCCGGGGTATTGGCTCGAATCTGGGCGATCTCCTTTAAACTGAGTTCCCGGGCCAAAACCACCCGCTTTGCCCCCAAGTCATACCAGGCCCGGGCGCTTTCGCTGTTGACCACGCCCGCTTGGGTGCTGATATGCCGGCGGAGATGGGGGGCGTACCGCCCCGCCATCTGAAACACGCCCAAATCCGCCGTGATCACGGCGTCCGCTCCAGCGGCATCCAAAAACTCCAGGAAGGCGGGCAGGGCCCCCAGTTCCCCATCATGAGGCAGGGTGTTGCAGGTCACATAGACCCGCACCTGCCGGCTGTGGCAGAGCTGCACAGCCTCCGCCAGCGCCGCCTGGGTGAAATTCCCCGCAGCGGCCCGCATGCCAAAGGCCTCCCCCGCCAGATAGACGGCGTCTGCCCCGTAGTCCAGCGCCATCTCCAGCCGTTCCCTATCCCCTGCCGGGGCCAAGAGTTCTGGCTGCTGATCAACCATAGTTCTGGGTGGCCACGAAGGCCTCGTGGTCGGCGCTGTTGGTGAAGAACCGGTGGGTACCGGTCTCCGTATCCAAGGCGTAGTAATAGTAGCCCGTATTCTCCGGATCCAGGGCCGCTTGGATAGAGGCCAAGCCGGGGTTGGAAATGGCGCCTACCGGCAAGCCCGTATAGAGATAGGTGTTGTACGGGCTGTCAATCGCCAAGTCGTCCAGGCTCAGATTCGGCTTCCGCTCCGGCAGGATATACTGGATGGTGGCGTCAATCTGCAGCAGCATGTCGGCGTTCAAGCGGTTGTAGATAACCGAGGCAATGGTGGCCCGCTCATCGTTATTGGCCGCCTCCTCTTCAATGAGGGAGGCAATCGTGATGATCTGATCCATGGTATACCCCATGTCTGCCGCCTGGGTATACATCTCTTCGGTCACCCGGTTTTCAAAGTTGTCCAGGAACTTTTCAATTACATTCTGGGGATCATCCCCTACATAAAACTCGTAGGTATCTGGGAAGAGGTACCCCTCTACCCGGGAAATATCGCCGAGCTTGGAGTTGTCTAGGAAGTCATAATCCAGCTCCCCATTCAATGCAACATCCATCAAGTCCTCTGCCGAGCAGACCCCATTCTCCTCCAGGACAGCAAAGGTCTCCTCTGCGGTATAGCCCTCCGGGATCATGACCTCTACCACCGCCTGGGCGCTGGAGCCAAGCTGCATATTCAGCACCAGGGCATTATAATCCAGGCTGGTGTCCAGGGTATAGGTACCGGGGTCGATATCGTCCATGGCATGGGACAAATTGGCAAACATTTTGAATAGGAATTTGTACTCAATCAGGCCGGATTCCTTTAAAATATTGGCCACCGTATCCAAGTCCGCATCCTCGGGGATGGAGACTTCCGCCTCCATATAGTCCTTTCCCAAAGCCAGGACATCCCGGGCGGCCAGCCAGCCGAAACAGGCCAGCAGCAAGCTGCAGCCCACCACGAAGGCAAAGTACATCAGACCGCCAACCAGGCCGGAACGGCGGCGCCGGCTGCGGCGGATGGGTTTATCCGTAGCCTCGCCCCGGATTTCACTCTCCTCATCGTACCAGTCTTGGTCTCCCGCCGACGCAAAATCCCCGTATTCATAGTCCACAGGTGCAGACTGCTCCTGTTTTGCCAGTTTATCCGGGAACTGGCTCTGCTTTGGCATTTTGTCTGGGAACTGGTCCGGGCCAGGCAACACGCTGGTTTTTTCGTCTAAGTCCGGCTGGGGCTTTTTCCCTGCCCGGTCCGGCGGCGTAAAAACACTGGTGCTATCCAGATCCGCATTTTCCTCTATGGGCGCAGAGTGCTCCTTATAGATGTCCTCAAAGCTCTTATTGCGGGATTTGAAGATGATATCCAGTTCATTTTCCACATTGACCGGCTCCTTCTTCTCTTCCGCCGGCTGGGAACCATCCTTCTTATCGCCGAACAGCTCCTCCCAGGGATCATATTTCTCAGACATTTTGTCACCTCTTTGGTCGTGTGTGCTTTGTAACTTCTATCGCAGATCTGGCATAGAATGGCTCAGACAGTGACAGAAGAAACCCTTTATCCATTTGCTCGCTGTCTTCTACTTACAGCAAAAGTACTCTTGCCGAAACTTTTCTGCGCCGGCAAGAAAGAACAAATTATTTCGCCGTAGCGCAGCGGCAGAATGGAGCTTTTATTATGTGTGGATGCAATGGCTTTGGCGGTAACTCCTGTTTGTGGATCATTCTCATTCTCATCATCCTGTTTGGCTGCGGCGGCTGCGGGAACAGCTGCAGCAATAGCTGCAGCAACGACTGCAGTTGCAACTGCGGCTGCTAACAGGACGGCATAAACACCTGATTGCGGGGCTTAAGCAAGCCCCGCAATTCCCTTTTCTGTGACAACGATATGCACTGGAAAGTCATGGGGTTCTCTGGGCAAGCTATCCAATAGACAGTGCGCCCGGCAAAGGCCCACCGTTACCGCCTGGTGGGTAGATAAAAACCGGTCATAATACCCGCCTCCTTGTCCCAGGCGGTAACCCGCCGGGTCAAAGGCCAGGCCCGGTACAAAAATGATATCCGTTTTTTTCAAAACCATGCGCCGCCCATCTTCCGGCGGCTCCGGGATGCCGTAGCGCCCCGGCTGCAACCCATCCAGTTGGTCTATACAGACAGCCTCCATGTGCCCGGCGCCATAACACCGGGGCAGGGCCACCTGTTTGCCAAGCTGCAGGCACAGGGTCAAAAGGCGCCGGGTATCCGACTCCCGCCCTACGCTGATATAGGCAAAGACCTGCTTTGCCGCCTGAAACTGGGGCAGGGCCGCCAAGACATCCAAAATACCCTGGTCACTCTCCGTAATATAGGCTTCCGGCAGATCTTGGACAAGCTGCCGGATCTGTTTGCGCAGCCGGGCCTTTTCAGCGTACATGGCACATGGCCGCCGCCACTTGGTCCGCCACCGCTTTGCCCCGCAGCACCTCCAGCAGCGCCAGGCCAAAGTCCACCGCTGTACCCGGTCCCATACCGGTGGTAACGCCAGGGGTGCGGACGACTTTTGCGCCGGGCTGCGCCTGGCCGCCGGTCATCTCCCCCTCCATACCGGGGTAACAAGTAAAGTCCCGGCCCTGCAGGATGCCCAGCTTTGCCAAAACCCGGGGGCCGGCGCAGATGGCCGCCACCTCAATGCCCAGCCGGTGGGCCTCCTGAATGTCTTTCATGGCCAGCTCGCTGGACTCGATGGTCTCCACGCCGCCCATGCCGCCGGGGATGACCAGCATCTCCGCCTTGCTGAAATCCATGTTTCCTACAATGGTATCCGCCATAACGGCAATGTCATGGCTGCCGTGGACAAGCAGGCTGCCCACGCCGGTGTAACAGACTTCTACGCCGCCCCGGCGCAACACATCGCCTACGGCAATGGCCTCTAGTTCCTCAAATCCCTTTCCCAGCAAAATGTAAACCATGGCCCTATTTCTCCTTCAACCTTTGTATCACCACTGCGCCCAAAAACAGGGGCAGCTTGATCATACGTTTGATCCGGCGAGGCTCTTTTTTTAGCCGGTACAGCCATTCTAGGCCGTGCTTCCGCCACTTTTCCGGGGCCCGTTCCACCACGCCGGCAAAAACGTCCAGCGCACCGCCCAGGCCAACCATAACCCCCGCCTGGCGCTTGCCGCAATTGGCGGCCATCCAGGCTTCTTGCTTAGGCGCCCCCAGGCAAACCAGCAGCAAATCTGGGGATGCGGCGTCAATCGCCGCCTTTATGGGGCCGTCGTCTTCAAAGTAGCCGTTGGCCGTACCGCAGACCACCAAACCGGGATAGCGCTGTTTTAAGTTCTCCGCCGCCAGTTCCGCTACGCCGGGCTTGGCGCCGAAGAGGAATACGCTGCGAGAGCAGGCGGCCATTTCTTTCATCAAGGCGGCCGCAAAATCAATGCCCGGCACCCGCCCTTTCAGGGGGCGTTTTAAGATCTTTGCACCATATACAATGCCAATTCCATCCGGCAGCACCAGGCGGGCGCCGGCGATGTCTGCCTTTAGGTCCGCATTTTTCCGGCACAGCCATACGATCTCCGGATTGGGGGTGACAATATAGGGGGATTCCCGGCTGGACATGGCCGCCATAGCACATTTTACTCCGTAATCCACAGAAATATCATCAAACCCCACGCCTAAAACGTCGGTTCTCATGCCTCGTCTCCATTTCTCGCTTTACATGTTCTGCCGATTTAGCATTGTACCATAAATAGCCCCTGCTTGTCTAGCTTTATCCCAAGCCCATAGCGGTAAACACCTGGCCGATTTTATCCCGGATGATCAGATCCGCCTCTCCGTCGTAGGCTGTGGCGTCCCGGTTGATTAAAACCAGCTTGTGCCCCCGGTAATCCCCAATCAGCCCTGCAGCCGGGTACACCACCAGGGACGTGCCGCCCACAATGAGCACATCCGCCTGGCGGATGGCGTCCACTGCCCGGCGGATCATGGACATGTCCAAACTCTCCTCATAGAGCACCACATCCGGCCGGATAATGCCCCCGCAGCTGCAGCGGGGCACCCCCTGGGCATTGGCCACCGTCTCATAATCATAGGTCTTACCGCAGGCCATACAGTAGTTCCGGTAGGTGGACCCGTGGAGCTCCAGCACATTTTTGCTCCCCGCCATCTGGTGCAGGCCGTCGATGTTCTGGGTGATGACCTCTTTTAGTTTTCCCTGCTGCTCTAGCTGGGCAAGGGCCCGGTGGGCGGCGTTGGGCTTTGCCCCCCGGATCACCAGTTTATCATGGTAAAAGCGGTAAAACGCCTCCGGATTGGCCATAAAGAAGCTGTGGCTCAGCATGGTCTCCGGGGGATAATCGTACTTCTGGTTATACAGGCCGTCCACACTGCGGAAATCCGGAATGCCGGACTCGGTACTCACACCCGCTCCGCCGAAAAAGACAATGTTGTCGCTCTCCTCGATCCAGGATTGCAATTGGCTGATTTTCGCATCCATCGTTCTACCTCCTAAAAAAGCGGGCAGATACCTGCCCGCTTTGTGGATGGTTGTTCTTATTTTATATTGACCCGGCTCTCTTTCAAAACCACGTCGTGGGCGCCGCCCTCTACAATCGAGGTGGCAGACACCAGGGTCAGCTTGGCGTTTTTCTGCAGGTCTGGTATGGTGATCACGCCGCAGTTGCACATGGTGGAGCGCACCTTGCTCAAGGTCATGCTCACATTTTCCTTCAGGCTGCCGGCGTAGGGCACATAGGAGTCCACGCCCTCTTCAAAGCTCAGCTTCTGGGCACCGCCCAAATCATAGCGCTGCCAGTTCCGGGCCCGGGCAGATCCCTCGCCCCAGTACTCTTTCATATAATTGCCGCCCACGCTCACCCGGTTGGAGGGGCTCTCGTCAAAGCGGGCAAAATACCGGCCCAGCATCAAAAAGTCTGCGCCCATGGCCAGGGCCAAGGTGAAGTGGTAGTCGTGGACGATGCCGCCGTCGGAGCAGATGGGCACATAGATCCCCGTCTCCTCAAAATACTGGT
>CAZXRD010000028.1:0-2724 GCA_964642465.1 uncultured Oscillospiraceae bacterium
GTTGTTAAAGTCGCCGATACAATCGCCGCCCACGTCGTCCTTCAGGGCTTTAAACAGGCGGGTGTTGATGTCCCGCTTGGTCCCCACGTGGAGCTGCATCACCCAGCCCCGTTTGGCACAGGCCCCGGCAATCTCATAGAGGAGGGCGTTGATATACAGGGCCGCCTCCGCCTCTGTGGGGGCCTTTCCGGCCATGGCGGCCTGGAAAATGCTATCGATCTGGGCCATAGTAAAATCATGGCAGGGCACATACATCAGCGCCTGATCAATGCTCTTGCAGCCCCGCTGGGCAAAGTAGTCCATGCGGATCTCAATGGCCTGCACCAGGCTGGCAAAATCCGTAATGGCGCAGCCCGCCGCCTCGCCCAGTTTTGTTATGTAACTGGCAAAGCCAGGCAAATGGATATTCACCACCGGGTCCGTGCGGAACGTGGGGATTACCTTGACGGAAAAGTCCGGGTCCGCCGCAATCTGATCGTGGGCGGCCAGGTCATTTAAAATATCGTCGGTGGTGCCAATGGCCTGTACATTGGCCCGCTGAATCAGTTTCCGGGCAGAGAGCCCGCCCTGCAGCTGGGCGTTGCACAGCGCCCAGGCCTCCTCCGCCGTCTCCGGGGACAGGGGCTTGGTAAAGCCAAAATTGTTTTTTAGCTCAATGTGGGAGCGGTGGTAGATGGGGTTGCCAATGCACCGGGGCAGGGCCGCTGCCCAGGCAAAAAACTTCTCCTTATCCGTACCGCTGCCGGTGATATATTTCTCCTCCACACCGTTGGTGCGCATCACCGTCCACTTGTAATGGTCCAAGGCGATCCAGGCCTGGGTAATATTCTCATAGTGGACGTCCTGGGCGATCTCCCTGGCGTCGATATGGCAGTGGTAGTCGATGATGGGCATCTTTTCCGCATGCTCATGGTACAGCTTTCGTGCAGCGGCGCTGTGGAGCAAAAAGTCGTCACTGGGAAACATGGCAATCTTCCTTTCTGTTACAGAGTCTCCGCCTTCATGGTGCGGATCAAATCCTGGACGCCGGCCACATCGTCCTCCATTTCCAAGAGCACGCTGCCCACATAGGCGCCGTCCGCCTTGGCGTCCCGGATCATGCGGATGTCCTCCGGCGTATAGACGCCCACGCCGCAATAGATGTCCTGGAGCACACCCCGCTCCCGGAGATACGCCACGCAGTCCGCCAATTTTTCATAGCCGGGCTTCACGTTGTTGTTATAGGTGGGCTTGGCCTGGAGGTAGATAAAGCCGTTGCTCTGCCGGGCGATCTGGATCTCCTCCTCCGGCATGTGGTAGCGCACAAACACCGCTATGCGGATGCCGCCCTCCAGGAGCTTATCCTGAAATTCCGGATGCTCGTTGCCCACATAGATGAGCCCGTCAATATAGGCCTTTTTGCAAAAGTCCACAACCTTGTCAATGCCGATGCACTCCATGGTATTCTCATAGAGGGCCAGCTGCAGGCCAACCCGGGGGTATTTGCTGCGGATCTGCAAAATGGCGTCGAAGTAGGCGTCATAGTCCTGGCAGGCGGCGTAGGCAGCGGCCATGTGCCGGCTGATGACGTCGCTCTCGTAATAGGGGTCCGGGGATGGGATATCCAGCTCCAGCATCTCCGCCCCCGCCTCCACATAGCGGTCGATCATCTCCAGGCTTTTTTCCATGGTGGGGTAGCCCAGGGAGGAATAGCACACCAGGTTCAGCCGCTTTGCCGGGGGTTCATAGGCCGCTCCTAAAAAGGCCTGTTTATAGAGCTCCTCAAATTGCCGGGCCGAGGGCACCAGGGGGTTGGTCCGGGTGCAGCCGTCCAAAATGGCCTCTTTTGCCATCTGGGGAACGGCGGCAAAGAACCGTTCCCGGTCCTCGATCACCGCTGACAGGCAGTCTGGGATCCCAATTTGTTTTTGCAGGTCTAGGACAATTTGATCCAGTTCCCCGCCCCCCATGGCCTGGGCCAGCTGGGTATAGCGGGCCTTTGCCTGGGGATTTTTGTTGTTGAAGCGGATCACATAGGGCAGGATAATGGCGTCGCCCAGGCCATGGGGCGTGCCAAAGTGGCTGCCCAGCACATGGGCCATGGAGTGCACAATGCCCAAAGAGGCGTTGGTAAAGGCCAAGCCCGCCCCGGTGGAGGCGTTGAGCATGTGCTCCCGGGCCTCCATGTCCGTCCCGTCGGCATAGGCTTTGGGCAGCCACTGCACAATGTCAATGGCCGCTTGCTTGGCCAGGACGTCGGATATGTAGTTTGGCCGGCGGGAGACCCAGCACTCAATGGCATGGGTCAATGCGTCCATCCCTGTCTCCGCTGTGAGATGGGGCGGCATGCTCTCGGTCACATCCGGGTCGCAGATGGCCACGTCCGGCATCATCTCCATATCCCCAATGCCGCACTTGTTGTGGGTGGCGTCGTCTGTAATCACAATGGACCGGCTCACCTCGCTGGCGGAACCCGCCGTGGAGGGAATGCACACAAAACGGGCCTTCTGCCGCAATTTCGGGATTGTGTTGGGGGGCTTGAGCTGATCCAGCGTGGTGATCTCCGGATGCTCATAGAGCACCCACATGGCCTTGGCCGCATCCATGGCAGACCCGCCGCCGATGGCGATAATCCAGTCCGGCGCATAGCGGCGCATCTCCGCTGCGCCCCGCTGTACGGTGGAAAACAGCGGGTCCGGCTCCACGCCTTTGAAAACCATGGACTCCATGCCCGCCTGCCGCAGG
>CAZXRD010000028.1:2824-11098 GCA_964642465.1 uncultured Oscillospiraceae bacterium
CGGGTCCGGCTCCACGCCTTTGAAAACCATGGACTCCATGCCCGCCTGCCGCAGGCAGGCGATCAGTTCCTGGACCTGGGGGACAATGGCGCCGGCTGGAACGCAGTAAGCGCAGCCCCCCACACAGGTAAAATCCTGGAGCATATCGATGACTGCCAGGGCGGTTTCTTCCCCTTTAATCATGCATATACCCCCTCAACGGGTTATTCTTGTTGTCCACCAAGGCGGTGATAAACATGGCCACCAGGATGAACACATAGGGCAGCATCTCGATCAGCGAGGCCGTGGACACGTCCACCACCGTGGTGATCTTAATCTGCAGGGCCCGGGCGACGCCAAAGATAAAGGTGAACAGCACCGCTTTCACCGGGGAGCCCTTGCCGCATCTGGCCGCCGACAGGGCGATATAGCCACGGCCGGCCACCATGCCCAGGGTATACATGCCCAGGCTCTCCACGGACAGGTTCACGCCGGCCAGCCCCGCCAGGGCGGCGGAGATGATGATGGCCCCGTACCGGATGGCGTTGACCTTGATGCCCACCGCTTTGGCGGCGTCTTCGCTCTCCCCCACTACCCGGACATAGATGCCAAACTTGGTCTTATACATCACAAACCACATGACCAAGATGAGCAGGAAAGACACATAGGTCAAAATGGTCTGGTTGTTGAAAATGGGGCCTAGGATGGGGATATCCCGCAAAATGGGCACGTCCACCCGGAAAGAAGCCAGGTCGATGATGTCCGTCGCCATCAGGGATGTGCGGTTGCCATAGGCCGTCTGCAGGAAAAAGGGCACCAGGCTGGTGGACAGCAGGTTGATGGCCAGACCGGTGATGATCTTGTTGCCCTCCAGCGAGATGCTGAAGGCGGAAAAGATCAGGCCCAGGATCACGGAACAGACCACGCCCATCAAAATGCCGAAGACCACATTGCCCGTGAGCACGGTGAACAAAATCGAGGCAAAGGCCCCCATGTTCATCATGCCGTCCATGGCGATGTTCAGCACACCGGCCTTGTGGGGGAATACGCCCCCCAGCACGCAGATAATCAAAGGGGTGGACATGGCCACGCCGATGTTCAGCAAACTCAGGACTTCATTCATGGCGTCTCCTCCTCTCCCGATGTATCAGGCGCTCCAGGCGGCGTCTCTTCTCCCGCCGGCGCAGCTTCTTCCGCCTGCCCGCAGGCCTCGGCCCCGCCGGATGCGGCGGACACAGCTGCCGGAACCGCCTGGGCCGGCTTGTCCTCCACAGGGGTCTTAGATACCATGCGGGTCAGACGCCGCTTTACCCAGGGGTTTTTCCGGACAAAGTCCACGGCCAAGAACAGGATTAGCAGGCTCTGGATAACGGTGATGATGTCATAGGAGACCCCCACATAGGTCTGCAGGGTCGTGCTGCCGTATTTCAGCGCCCCGAAGAAAATGGCGGCAATAAACACGCCAATGGGGTTATTGGCCCCCATCAGGGCCACCAGCATACCGTCCCAGCCCAGGCCGGGGTTGGTGGAAAAGGTGGGGGTAAACCGGCGCTGGACGCCCAGCATCTCCGTGGCGCCCGCCAAACCGGCCACGGCGCCGGAGATTAGGAACATGATGAGGATTTTCTTTTTCACATTCATGCCGGTTGCATCGGCAAAGCCGATGTTTTTCCCGATGATGTCCACCTCGTAGCCCAATTTCATCCGGTTGTAGATAAACCAGAACACGGGCACACAGGCAATGGCGAAGAAGATGGACCAGGACAGCAGGGTCGTGGAGGACAGCCGGGGCAGCATGGCGCTGTCCAGCACCCGGGCTGTGGCCACATAGCCGATATTCTGCTTAAAGGGCCCGTTGGTCAGGTATTCGGTAAAGATAATGGCGATGTAGTTAAACATCAGGGTGACCACGATCTCATTGATGTGGAACACCGCTTTTAAAATCCCCGCCAAGGAGGCAAACAGGGCGCCGGACAGCATTCCCAGCAGGATACAGATGGTGACGTGGATCACCGGCGGCAGCCCGGTAAAGGTAAAGCCCGCCCAGGTGGCCACAAAGTCGCCGATATACATCTGCCCTTCCACGCCCATGTTTACAATCTGGGCCTTGAAGGTGATGGCCACCGCCAGGCCTGTCATAATCAGGGGCGAGGCGTAACTCAAGGTCCCCATAAAGCCGTTGGCCGTCAGCAGGGACTGCTGGATCAGGCACCAATACGCCTCCAAGGGGTTTTTCCCGGCAATGAGGATGAGGATGGCGCCGATGAGGAAGGCGAACACAATGGGGATAAAGATGTTGAGCAGGCTTTTGCCCAATCTGGCCCGTCTGGTCATACCGCTTCCGCCTCCTCCAACTCCGATTTCACGCCCATCATATAAAGGCCCAGTTCTTCCTGGGTGGTTTCGGACGCTTTAAAATGGCCGGTAATCCGCCCTTTGAACAGCACCACAATATGGTCGGACAGGCCCAGGATCTCTGACAGTTCCGAGGAGATCAGCAGCACGGCTTTGCCCTGGTCCCGCAGCTCCAGCAGCCGCTCATAGATGAACTCAATGGAGCCCACGTCCACGCCTCGGGTGGGGCGGGAGACGACCAAGGCCTTGGCATTGGCGGAAAACTCCCGGGCAACCACCACTTTTTGGGCGTTGCCGCCGGACAGGCCGCCCACATCGGTGGTCCACCCGTCTGCATCCTGGCCGGAGGTACGGATATCAAATTTTTCAATCAATTCCCGGGCACGCCGGCGCATCTGTTTGTAATTCATGACGCCGTGCCGGCAGATCGGCGGCAGGCTGTGATACCCCGCCGCCAGGTTCCGGGTCACGTTGGCGCCCCGGCAAAGGCCCAGCTGGAAGCGGTCCTCCGGCACAATGGCAAGCCCGTTTTTCCGCAGGGCCTCGGGATAGAAATTGGTAATCTCCTTGTCCTCTAAAAACACCTTGCCCTTGCTCGTATCCATCATGCCGGTGAGGGCCATGGTGAGCTCATACTGCCCGTTGCCCTCTACGCCGGCCACGCCCAGGATCTCTCCCTGGCGGATGGCAAAGGAGATGTCGTGGAGCACTTCCCGCCCCCGCACATCGGTGGTGCAAAGGCCCTGGGCCGAGTAAATCACCGGCGCATGGGAGAAGTCCCGCTCCTCTTTTTCCACATTGAGCTTAACCTTCCGGCCCACCATCATGGCGGCCAGTTCGTCTTCGCTCTTATCTTCAATTTCAAATTCGCCAATCATTTTGCCCCGGCGCAAAATCACGCAGTGGTCGGAGAGCTTCTTCACCTCCCGGAGCTTGTGGGTAATGACCACGATGGTCTTCCCGCTGTCCCGCAGGCGTTTCAAGATTTCAATCAGCTCGTCCACCTCTTGGGGGGTGAGTACGGCCGTGGGCTCGTCTAGGATCAAAATATCCACGTCCCGCATCAGCATTTTCAAGATTTCTACCCGCTGCTGCAGGCCGATGGAGATATCTTTTACCCGGTCTGTGGGTTTGAGATCAAAATGGTATTGGGCGATCAGTTCCTGAACCCGGACCCGCTCTTTCTTATTGTCCACAAAAGGCAGGCGGAGTCCTTTGCCCAATTGCACATGTTCTTCTGCGCCTAAAAAGATGTTCTCATAAATGGTCAGACTGGGGACCAGTTTGAAATGCTGGTGCACCATGCCAATCCGGTGCCGGATTGCATCCTTTGGCGAGCTGAGCTTGACCGGCTCGCCGTGGATATAAATCTCACCACGGGTGGGCTGCAACAGGCCGTAGAGCATGTTCATCAAGGTGGATTTTCCCGCTCCGTTTTCACCGATGATACAGAGGATCTCCCCCTCCTGAACCTTTAGATCTACGCTGTCTACTGCCGTAAAATCGCCAAAGCATTTGGTGAGGCCCCTGGTCTCAATGATGTACGCCCGATTCTCTTGGGGTGCGCTCATGTTGCCCTATCCTCCCTATCTTGCTTTTCCCGCTGTCCCCCGGTGCGACGGAGCACGCCGCCGCACCAGGAAGGCTTACACAAATTTATGGCTCAAATACAGCGCCGGTGGATCCGTCCACAGGGTCAATGGCGCCGGAGATGATGTCCTGCCGGGCCTGGTCCACTTCGCCCAGGATCCGGTCCCACTCCTCCTGGTTGGTGATGTAGGGGGCGATGGTGCTGCAATCGGTGATTTCCGTCCCCTCTTCCTCCAGGGTCATCACCACGGTGCCGGTGGGGAGATTGTCCTCCAGCAGCTGTTTGCCCAGGGTATACAGAGAGGTGTCCATGCGCTTCACGGCGCTGGTGACAATGTAGCCGGGCTCTTTGGCGTCCATATCGTCGGTGGCGCCGATGGCCAGGACATTCCGTTCCGCAACACCCTGGAACACGCCCAGAGCCGCCGTGCCGGCCGCCACGAAGATCACGTCGGCCCCCTGGCTGTCAATCATGTTCTGGGCCACCATCTTGGAGTTTTGGGTGTCGGTGAATCCCACGGTAAAGTCGGTGACAATGTGAATATCCGGGTTTGCGCTGTAAGCCGCCTCATAAGAAGGACTGATAGAACACCTGGAAGCCAGGGCTGTCTGTGGCGGCGATAAAGCCGATGGTGTTGCCGGGGATCATATCCCGGTCCTCGATGATGGTCACATCGTCCTTGGTAATTTCGCCGGCGATAATGCCCGCCAGATAGGCCGCATCCTGGATATCGAACATCACAGAGATGACGTTGGGCATATCAATCACCAGGTTGAACACAACAAAAGTGATATCGGGGAACTCTGCAGCCACCATTTCCACAGCGTCTGCGTGGCTGTACTCCAAGGTGACAACCAGGCCGTACCCCTCTTGGGCAAACTGCCGGAGATAGGTCTCGCCCTGGGAAACTTCCGCCGGCTCTACCAGGGTATACTCCAGGCCCAATTCCTCGGCCGCCCGGTCGATACCACGTTTGGAGGCATCGTTGTAGCCATTGTCGCCCAGGCCGCCTGCCGAGCAGATCACGGCCATCTTCTTGGAGTTGTCGTTGGGATCGCTGGTGTTGTCTCCGTCGTCCGGCTGGTTGGCAGACGGGCTGTTGGACGCCTGGTCGCCGTCGTCATTCCCGGCACATCCGGCAAAAACGGCAAATACCAAAACCAGACACAATAGCAATGCGATGAGCTTTTTCATTGTTTTCCTCCTGTCTTTTTATTTCGTATCTTTTTCAAAGGCATACAGGCTTGCGCCTATTTCCCTTTGCTGACCGCTTGGTTATACCCGTCCACCAGGGGCCGCAAAAACGCCGCTGCCTGCCCTGCCGCCTGGTCCGGCTCCGGCACAGGCAGGATCTCCACAGAGACCCAGCCGGCATACCCGATCTGCTGCAGGGCCCGAAACACCGCCGGGAAATCCAAATGCCCCCAGCCCGGGGCATGGCGGTTGGAATCCGCCAGGTGCACATACCGCACCCACTTGCTGTTGCGCACCAGGCTGCCGTCTATGGCGTCGTCTTCTATATTCATGTGAAATACATCCGGCATGAGCCCCACATTGGGCCGGCCCAGCCGCTCCAGCAGCGCCGCCCCCTCATCCAAATTGTTGATGAAGTTGATCTCATACCGGTTCACCGGCTCTAAAATGATCTCTACCCCATAGTCTGCCGCAAAGTCGGCGATCCGAGCCAATTCGTGGAGAAAAATTTCCTCCACCTGCTCCCGGGTCTGGCCGTGGCCCACAAAGCCCCTCGCCCGGCCGATGTTGACCAGACGGCCATAATCCTTGGCCAGCAGAATCAAATCCTTGTAGACCTGCACCGCCTGGTCCCGCTTTTCCGCCTCCGGATGGGTGAGATACAGGTGCAGCGCCGAAAACACCTGTCCGGTGCTGATGCAGCTTACCTCCATCTGGTTTTCCTGCAGGAGCCTGTCCAACTGGCCTCGATCTATCTCATCCGCCCGTTTCAGCGCCAGCTCCACCCCGTCAAATCCCAGGGTCTTGGCTTTTTGCATGGACGCTGCAAACCCCCGCCAAACCACAAAGGCGTCCGGTGCGGCGTTGTGATCGGCAATGACAACAGATAATTTCATAGTCTGTCTCCCCTATACGTTTCGATCCGGCGCCCAGTCTGCGCCTGTCAGCAGGACCTCTTCCCCCTGGGCCAGCATGCCCAGGGATATGGCATGGCGCCCGCCTGCATAGTCGTTGGTCAGCCAGGCCTCCAAAATATCCAGGATCTCAAAAATCCCCAAGGTCCGGCCGCCCAAACACAGCACATTGGAGTTGTTGTGCTGCCGGGTCATGGCGGCCGTATAGTGGCTGGTGCAGACCGACGCCCGCACGCCTTTGAACTTGTTTGCCACCATGCTCATGCCAATGCCGGTGGAGCAAATGAGGATTCCCCCATCCGCCTGCCCGGTGGAAACCGCATGGGCCACCCGGGCCGCATAATAGGGATAGCGCACAATTTCCTCCGAGTCGGTCCCGATGTCCGTTACCGCAATTCCGTGCTCCCGGAGGCGCTGGATCACCGGTTCTTTTACCGCATAGCCCCCGTGGTCACAGCCTATCCAGATGGATTTGAACATACAAACGCCTCCATTTTTGGCAATTTTACTATTTCGCCCAATTGTTTTTCTTTTTTGATTATACATTTTTGCCAACCAAAAAAATATGTTACCAAGACTCAAAAAACACATCTTTTCTTGTTCCCTATTACAAGATTCCCATGCCATATTTCCGTACCCTTTGTGATTTATTACCAAGAAATCAGACAAAAAAACAGGAGGCGGATATCCTCCGTCTCCTGTTTTTTCAGGCTCCTATAAGAAAACCGGCATCTTCTATTGTTGCAAATCCCCCTGGGGCTGCAGGTTCTTGCCAAAGGCCCAGGTGTTGGCCAAAACCGCCAGGGCCAGGGCCCCTTGAAACAGCCGCATGCCCAGAGGCAGGTCGTCCACCAAGGTGGCCAGCAGCATAGCCGGGCCCAGGACGCCGAAAAACAGCGTCCGCCGCCAGGGCCGCACCCGGCCGAAGGCAAAACCCGTCTCATAATACAGCGCCAGAGCCGTGCAGCCGATGCCCACCAGCCGGTACACATAGTCCAAAAGCACCGGGTCCGCCGCCTGTTCGTTATAGGCGATCACCAGCCAATAGCAGGCGGAGAGTACCGCCAGCACGCCCCCCGCCGCCTGGCCCGTGCCAGGCCGTTGGGTATAGGCGCTTTTCGCTAAGAGCAGCATGCCCACCCCGGTAACCACCAGGCAGGCCGCCAGGATCCACTCCGTCACCGGCTGGGCCGCCCGGTCTAAAATATCTACGCCGTAGAGCACGCCGCCGGCCACCATCACCAGGGCCAGCACCAGGGAGAACACAAAATACCCGCCGCCGGCGTGGAAGGCCAGCTCGTGCCGGGGCGCCGGCTGCCGCTGCCCCGCAGAACCGCAGACGATCAGGGTAATGGCCCCAATAGCGGCGAAGGCGGCGATGATGCAGATGGTCACCGGCTCCCACAATTTGGCCAGGCCCGTGTCCGCCTCAAAAATCGTATGCAGCTCCTGCCAGCGCAGCGCCCCACAGCCCAGGCCGCCCAGAAGCGCCAGCAGAACCAGAAAAATTGCCCGTTTTTTCATAAGCGCAGTCCTTTTTCCATAAAGATATACCATGGCCCGTTTGGGGCCTTAGACTTTTTTATTTTACCACGCCCACTTTTTGCTGTAAAGGATTGCCCTATGAAAATCATGATTCCCCTCTCTCTGCTTTTGGTCGCTTTGGTCCTGCTTTTCCCCCTGATTTTTGCCGCTCCGGCGGAAGGCGCACCGGTGGAAGCCTCCCCCTCCCCCTCTGCCAGTCCGGCGGCCAGCCCTAGCCCCCAAACCAGCCCCGACGCCGCCCAGACCCCGGACGCCGGGCGCACCGTCACCGTATCCATAGACGGCCAGGTGACCGAGATGTCCATGGCGGACTACCTGGTGGGGGTGGTGGCGGCGGAGATGCCCGCCTCCTTTGAACCGGAGGCCCTAAAGGCCCAGGCGGTGGCCGCCCGCACCTATACCCTGTACCGGGCGGAGCGCACCACGGCCAACCACCCGGACGCCCAGGTCTGCAACGACGTGACCTGCTGCAAGGCCTATGCCAGTTTAGATGCCCTAGCAGAGCGCTGGGGGGATGCCTACACCGAAAACCTGGCCAAAATCACCGCCGCCGTCCAGGCCACCGACGGCCAGGTGCTCCTCTATGAGGGGGAGCCCATCCTGGCGGTGTTCCACGCCTCCTCCGGCGGGCAGACGGAGGACTCCGGCAGCGTCTGGAGCCAATCCCTGCCCTATCTGGTCCCGGTGGACAGCCCG
>CAZXRD010000028.1:11198-18641 GCA_964642465.1 uncultured Oscillospiraceae bacterium
CTCCGGCAGCGTCTGGAGCCAATCCCTGCCCTATCTGGTCCCGGTGGACAGCCCGGAGACGGCGGAGACCGTGCCCAATCTGCTGAGTACAGTCACCGTCTCCCTGTCGGACTTTACGGCCACGGTCCTGGCCCAATACCCCACAGCGGTGTTTGGGGAGGACCCTGGCACCTGGCTGGGCACGCCCACCTATTCGGAGGGCGGCCGGGTCAGCACCATCGCCATCGGCGGCGTGGAACTAACCGGCAACCAGGTGCGCAGCCTATTTGCCCTGCGCTCTGCGGCCTTTACCGTCTCTGTGGACGGGGAGGCCGTCACCTTCCAGGTCACCGGCTACGGCCACGGGGTGGGCATGAGCCAGTACGGGGCCAATCTGATGGCCAAGGCGGGGTCGGACTACCAGGAAATCCTCCTCCACTACTATACCGGCGCAGCCCTGGGGTATGCCTGAAAAGAACTTGTTATTTTCCCAGGGATGTTGTAAAATTTAAAAGGTAGGCCCAGGCGGCCTATCCATTTGCAGAACATGCGGGCCGGCGCCATTGGAGCCGGCCCGATTTGGGAGGTTATTATGGATTACGCAAAAGAGTCGCTGCGGCTCCACTATGAGTGGGGCGGCAAGATCGCCTACGCCCCGAAGATGAAAATCCGCAACCGGGACGACCTGTCTCTGGCTTACACCCCCGGCGTGTCCCAGCCCTGCCTGGAGATCCAGAAGGACATCTCCAAGAGCTACGAGCTCACCGGCCGGCACAACCTGGTGGCCGTGGTCACCGACGGCAGCGCCGTTTTGGGCCTGGGGGACATTGGCCCGGAGGCGGGTATGCCGGTGATGGAGGGCAAGTGCGCCCTGTTTAAGGCCTTTGGGGATGTGGATGCCATCCCCCTGTGCATCCGCTCCAAAAAGGTGGAGGACATTGTCAACACCGTGGCTCTTTTGGCCGGCAGCTTCGGCGGTGTGAACCTGGAGGACATCTCCGCCCCCCGCTGCTTTGAGATCGAGCGGCAGCTGAAGGCCCGCTGCGACATCCCCATTTTCCACGATGACCAGCACGGCACCGCCATTGTGGTCCTGGCGGCGCTGCTCAACGCCTTGCAGCTTGTGGACAAGCGGATGGAGGACATCCGGGTGGTCACCTCCGGCGCCGGGGCGGCGGGCATCGCCATCATCCGGCTGCTGGTGGCCTGCGGCCTGAAAAACGTGATCCTCTGCGACCGGCAGGGGGCCATTTACGAGGGGCGCTCCGGCCTGAATCCGGAGAAGGAGGACATCGCCCGCATCACCAATCGGGAGAAAAAGGCGGGCAGCCTGGCGGAGGTTATCCAGGGTGCGGACGTGTTTATCGGCGTCTCCGCCGCCGGGGCCGTCACGGCGGACATGGTCCGCTCCATGGCGGATCGCCCCATCCTCTTCCCCATGGCCAACCCCACGCCGGAGATCATGCCGGATGAGGCTACGGCCGCCGGCGCCGCCGTGGTGGGCACCGGCCGCAGCGATTTCCCCAACCAGATCAACAATGTCCTGGCCTTCCCCGGGGTATTCCGGGGCGCTTTGGATGTGCGGGCCTCGGACATCAACGACGAGATGAAGATCGCCGCCGCCCACGCTTTGGCGGGCCTGGTGGCCAAAGAGGACCTGTCCCCGCTGATGATTTTGCCCGCCCCCTTCGACCCCCGGGTCGCCGGGGCCGTGGCAACGGCGGTTGCAGAGGCGGCCCGCCGCACCGGCGTGGCCTGCATTTGATGGATACAAAAGAAAGGAGCAATACATATGGATAGACTTAAAGGAAAAATCGCCCTCATCACCGGGGGCAACTCCGGCATTGGGGAGGCCACAGCCAAGCTTTTTGCCAAAGAGGGGGCTACCGTGGTCATCACCGCCCGCCGGGAGGAGCAGCTGAAACGGGTGGCCGGCGAAATTGAGGCCGCCGGCGGCAAGGCCCTGTACTTCCCCGGGGACGTGCAGGTGACGGCGGACATCGACCGGGTGGTGCAGCAGACCGTGGACGCCTGCGGCCGCATCGACATCCTGGTGAACAACGCCGGCATCGCCGACAAGCACATGTCCACGGCGAAAATCTCCGACGAGCTGCTGCTGAAGGTCATTGACATCGACCTGGTCAGCGTCATCCGCTTCTGCCGGGCCGTCTTGCCCCACATGGAGAAGCAGGGCTACGGCAGCATTGTGAACATCTCCTCCATCGGCGGCGTCTACGCCTGCGCCGGCGTCTCCTATAGCGCCGCCAAGCTGGGCGTGATCGCCGTGACCCAGAACATCGCCCTCCAGTACTACGGCCGTGGCATCCGCTGTAACGCCGTCAGCCCTGGCGGCACCGACACCCCCCTGTTCGATCCGGCCAACTTCGCCGGCAGCGACACGGAGATGATGGAGATCACCAAGCGCCACCACGTATACAACTACGACACCATGGTCTCTCCGGAGGAGCAGGCCAACGTCATCCTCTTCCTGGCCAGCGATGAGGCCTCCGCCGTCAGCGGCCAGAACATCGTGGTAGACCGGGGCGAGCGCCTGTAAGGGGGCGCCCCTATGGACATGCAGACTGCAGCCGTCATCGGCCTGGGGGCCCTGGGCACCATCTATGCCAGCGTCCTGACGGAGGGCCTGGGCATGGAAAACGCCTGGGTCATCGCCGACCCGGTGCGCAGCGCCCGGTATGAAAAAGAGGGCGTGTACTTTAACGGCCGGCGGCTGACGCTGCGCTATGTGGCCCCCGGTCCGGATGCGCCCCAGGCGGATCTGATCATTGTGGCCACCAAAAACCACCACCTCCCCCAGGCCATCGAGGACATGCGCCCCTTTGTGGGGGCCAAAACCCAGATCCTCTCCGTGCTCAACGGGGTGGAGAGCGAGGAGCGCCTGGCCGCCGCTTACGGCTGGGACCGGGTGATTCGCACCGTTGCCTTTGGCATGAGCGCCGTAAAGATGGGCACCAACTTAGAGTGCGAGAACATCGGCTATGTGACCTTTGGGGAGGACGACGGGACAGTCAGCCCCCGGGTCCAGGCGGTACACCAGCTCTTTGACCGGGTGGGCCTGCCCCATATCGTTTCGGAGGACATCCTCCACCGCCAGTGGGGCAAGCTGATGTGCAACACCGGCGGCAACCAGGCCACCGCCGCCTTCAACTGCAATTACGGGGACATTCAAAAGCCTGGGGAGCCCCGGGATTACATGATCGCCGCCATGAAAGAGGTCATGGCCGTCTCCCCCTACGGCGGGGCGACCCTGACCCAGGCGGACCTTGCCGACTGGCTCAAGGTCATGGACGGGCTCAACCCGGCGGGTACCTCCTCCATGTGCCAGGACGTGCGCCTGGGCCGGAAGACGGAGGTGGAGGTCTTCGGCGAGACCATCCAAAAGCTGGGCCGGGCCCACGGCATCCCCACCCCGGCCAACGACTTTTTGGTCCATAAGATCAAGGAGCTGGAAGCGCAAATGCACCAGTAAAAAACAAGCGCCCAGAGGCAGTCGCCTCTGGGCGCTTTCATCTTTCCATCAGTAGATGCTCTGGTTTTCTGAAAACAAAATCGCCAAATACAGCTTCAGCGCATCACAGGTGCTCCTGGGGTCGTACCCCGTCTGCTCCCGGATCTTATTCAATTTATATTGCAGGGTGTTTTTGTGAATGAACAACTCCTCCGCCACCTTGCTGATGGAACCATTGGAGACAAAAAAGGCCCGGAGCAGAACCCGCCACTCCTCCAGCTCGCTTTTCTTGCAGTTGGCGAAAACCTTGTTCACAAAATCGGTTTTGATCTGGTCCGGGATCTCCTCCACCAAGAGGTCAATGGACAGCTCGTTGTACCGCACCACCTGGGTCTGCCGGGACTTTTGGGAGATGGTACAGGCCTTGTCCGCCTCCACATAGCTCTCATGGACCTGGGTATAGTCCTGACAGGCTTTGCCGATGCCGCCGCAGAGGCAGATGGGGTAACTGGCCTCCAATACATTTTTCAAGGAGCGCAGCTCCCGCTGCACAGCCAGCTCGTCCCCAGAGGCAAACAGGCAGATCAGCTCTTCGTCCAGAATCAATGTGTCCACCAGGTTTTCCACCCGGCTCAAATAGGTGGGCAGCATATTCCCCATCCGCTCCCACATCTCCGGCGCTATGGGCCCCATCTCCGGGGTAAAGAGCCGCAAAACCGCCACCACATGGGGACCGGTAATATCTATGCCGTTGATCTGCATCCGGGTTTCAAAACTCTGGTCCCCGGGCAAAAACGCATTACAGATCCACTTCTCCAGCAGGGCCTGCCGGCTCTGCTTGTCCGCCGCCTCTTGATCTTGCCGCAGATGCTCCTCCAGCATCAGCTCGGCCAGGCGTTTGGCCATCTCCAGCTGGGGCCGGTCAGCCTGCTGCGCTGCATCTACTGCCAAAACACCTACCGGCTGCCCCTCCAGCATCAGGGCCAGCAGGCCGCCTTTTTCATCCACCTGGACAGGCACTGCCCCCGCCTGATTCAGCTGGGCGGCAAACACTTGGATGCGCCCCCCGTCCGGGCCCGGATCTGATTCTCCAACAGGGCAGCCGGACAAGTCAAAAAACGCCACGGGCCGCTGGAGCATCTGCCCCAAGTCCCGGGCCACAGGTGACACATCTTCCCACGCCAATTTCATTGTAAAACCCTCCGCTAGTCCTTCCAACGTTGATGCTCTGTACGATAGACCAAATTATTTTTCTAAACTTTGTGCACAAATCCTCGCCTTCGTCTACTATAATGTTATTATAATATGTCTATAAATTTTTGTAAACAGGCAAGAGATAGAAAGGGAGGCCGGCTATGTACAGCAACACCATCCACCTGCAGCAGTGCATCGACCTGCTAGAGCGCCACGGCCAGGTGCTGCATATTGAAAGCCCCGTGGACCTGAAATACGAACTGGCGGGCATCGCCAAAAAATTTGAAGGCGGCCCCGTCCTGGTCTTCGACCAGGTGAAGGGCAGCCCCTTCCCCGTCGTGGCAGGCCTATTTGGAAACCGGAACAACCTGGCCCTGCTGTTTGGCTGCTCTATGGAGCGGCTGCCCTTTGTGTTGGATGAGGCGGTGCAAACTTGGCAGGCAAACCCCGTAGCCCCCATCATTATTGACAACGCCCCGGCCCAGGAGGTGGTCTCCTTAGAGCCGGACCTCTATACCATCCCCACCCCCACCATCTGCCTGGAGGACGGCGGCCCCTATTATGACAGCAGCCTGGTCATCGCCAAGGACCCGGACACCGGGGTGCGCAACGCCTCCATTCACCGGATCATGGTTACCGGCCGGGACCGGATGACCATGCACCTGGGCATGGGCGGCCATCTCCGGGACTATTTTGAGCGGGCGGAGGCCAAAGGGAAAAACCTGGAGATCACCATCTGCAACGGGGTGGACCCCTTTTGCTTTTTCGCCTCTCTCATCCCCAGCAGCGTTGTCCCCATAGAGGCGGACGAGCTGGGCATCGTCTCGGCCATGCTGGGCCAGCCCATGGAGCTGTGCGCCAGCAAAACCGTGGGCGTGGAGGGCATTGCCAACGCCCAGGTCATTATAGAGGGGGAGATTTTGGCCGGCGTCCGGGAGCCGGAGGGCCCCTTTGGAGAGGTGTCCGGCTATTACAGCCTGCCGGACAAGCGCTGGGCCGTCCATGTCAAGGCCATCACCCGGCGGAAAGCCCCCATCATCTCCACCATTTTGCCCACGGTGGAGTCCTACATCGCCCTGGGCCTGCCTACGGAGGCGGGACTTTTCCGCACCGTTGCCAACGCCGTCTCCGGGGTGAAAGCCGCCCACATGCACAACGGCGGCTGCGGCACCTACCACGCTGTGATCCAGATGGAACCGGCCCGGGCGGGCATGGCCAAAAACGCCATCTGCGCCGCCTTTGCCGCCCACCCCTCCATCCAGATGGTCACCGTTGTCAACACAGATGTGGACATCTACAACGCCGATGAGCTCATGTGGGCCATGTGTACCCGCTACCGCCCCGGGGAGGACACGGTGCTCATCCCCAACATGGCCTCCCAAAACATTAATCCGGTCAGCGTCGGCGGCTGCAGCTATAAGATCGGCTTCGACTGCACCGTCCCCATCCCGACCCCGGAGCATTACGACCGGGTCCGTTATCAGGACGTGGACCTGAAAGCCTATCAAATCCGCTATCCCAGGCCATAAAACGCCTTTCTCTTTCAAAAGGAGGACGCCCCCTAAGATAGGGGGCGTCCTCCTTTTGATGGGCAAAATCCCGCCCGGTTTTCCTAGATATAGCCGGCCGCAACCCTCTGCCGGGGTTGCAAATAGGCGCCTTCTACTTGGGGGCGCCCATCTTTTGCGCTGGGGGACCTCTATCCCCGCCAGGGCCAAGGCGTGGGCCGCCGTCTGCTGCACCATCTCTTCTAAGCTCTGGGGCCGGGTGTAGAAGGCGGGCACCGGCGGCATCACAATGGCGCCGGCAGCGGTGAGCCGGGCCATATTCTCCAAATGGATGGCCTGGAGCGGGGTCTCCCGGGCCAGCAGCACCAGGGGCCGCCGCTCCTTCAGGCACACGTCCCCCGCCCGCAGCAGCAGGTTCTCCGTATAGCCGGAGGCCAGGCCCGCCAGCGTCTTCATGCTGCAGGGCGCCACCAGCATCCCCTGACAGGGGAAGGAGCCGCTGGCAATGGGCGCCGCCAGGTCGTCCGGGGCATAGACCACATCGGCCAGGGCCCGCACCGCCTCCGGACTGTAATCCGTCTCCATCTCTATTGTCCGCTCCGCCCAGGGGGAGAGGACCAAATGGGTGACCACCTCCGGCACGCTCCGGAGCAGCTGCAAAACGGCAATGCCGTAGACGGCGCCGGTGGCGCCGGAAATGCCCACAATCATATTTTTCTGCATAAACTCTCCCCCGTCACAGGTTTTGCGTGCTGCATAGCTCCGGCTGCTGGGCTAATTTCTCCGCCCGCTTGCAGTAGAGCTCCGCCACCTGGCGCATCTGCTGGATCTCCGATTCCGTCAGCATCCGGTACAACTTAGCCGGGGCGCCCATCACCAGGCTGCCGGCAGGCACCTCCATGCCCTGGGTCACAATGGCCCCCGCCGCCACCAGGCAGCCCGGGCCGATGACGGCCCCGTCCATGACGATGGCTCCCATGCCGATCATGCTCCCGTCCCCCACGGTACAGCCGTGGACCACCGCCCGATGGCCGACCGTCACATAATTCCCCAGTTTGAGGGGAAAACCCGGGGAGTTGTGGAGCACCACCCCGTCTTGGATGTTGGTGCAGTCTCCAATGGAAATGCCGCTGCCGTCGTCCCGGATCACCGCATTGAACCAGACGCCGCAGCCTGTGCCAAAGGAGATATGGGGCCCGTAGACCACGGCGCCTTTTGCTAGTACTGGCATTTGCTGTTCTTCCTTTCCCAGGCAGCCTTTCGCCGCCTTGTGGATTATTATACGATATTTTT
>CAZXRD010000029.1:0-18370 GCA_964642465.1 uncultured Oscillospiraceae bacterium
GAGAAATTACTATCCGTTGTTGGACAGACTGGGAATTGAGCGGCACACCCCGCACTCCACAAGACACACCTATGCATCCAGGGCCGTCAAGGAAGGGATGTCTCCAGAGATTTTGCAAAAAATCCTTGGCCATGCCGATTATTCTACCACGGCCAATGTATATACTCATATTGATATTGATACATTACTGAAGGCCGTTGGTTGTTAGATTTTTGTTAGTAACCCATAATGTTGGCTGCTGGTTATGGTTGATTTTTGTTCCAGAAAAACGCTAAAAACTGCCCAAAAATGCGTATAAATCAAACTAAATTGTCATAAATAAGATTAATGATAGAATTGACGTGCGGGAGGTCAGCAGTTCAAGTCTGTTATCGTCCACCAACAGCCCGGAAAAAGATTTCCGGGCTGTTTTTATGCGCAAAAAAGCGGCGCAGCAAATGCTGCGCCGCTTTTACCCTCTATTTACCGGAGCACTTCCCCGATGATGTTTTCGCCAAACAGCCCGGCTGCATTGATTTCATCATAATCCACATGCATGTAGGTGGCATACTTGGGGCTTACCCGGGCCACCACCTGGTCAAAGATCAGGCCACGCTCGCCCCCCACCTTTACCTGGAGGATCTCCTTGTCCTTTACGCCAAAGCGCTGGGCATCCTCGGGGGTGAAGTGGATATGCCGTTTGGCAATGATGGCCCCCTCCGGCAATTCCACCGTGCCGGCAGGCCCCACCAGGGTGACGGGAGCGGAGCCCTGGATATTGCCGCTTTCCCGGACGGGGCAATTCAGGCCCACTACCCGGGCATCGGTATAAGACAGCTCAATTTGGGTAAAGGCCCGACAGGGGCCCAGGATGGAAACCCCTTTCAAAGTGCCCTTGGGGCCCACAACGTCTACCTTGCTAAACGAAGCAAACTCACCAGGCTGGGACAGGTACTTCTTCGCTTCCAGCTCATAGCCCTGGCCAAAAAGCTGTTCCAAAACTTCCTTGGTCACATGGACATGACGGCCGGAACCTTCAATGGTAACAGTATACTCTGACATATCAAATTCCCTCCGCTTATGTATAGAAATTTTATAAATCACCTGCCCAGATACCTCTGGCCAGGCCACCGATTCTGCCACCCGTATAGTACCACGCTGGATACAAATACGCAAGCAAAACCTGACAAAGATGCAAGACTTTTTTCATTTTGTGCATTTATGAAAATTCCCCCTGCCCAGCAGATAGAAAGGGACTTGATGTGCCCCTGAGAATTTGATAAAATTATAAAAACAGCCACGCCAAACAGCGCAAAACCTTTGGAATGGCTCTGCTTATGCTTTTTGCAGATTTGCTTGTCCGCTTTTGGCTTTGCGCTATGGCGTATACGCCACCGTCTAGAATAGAAACGGGAGGGTCTCCATGCCATATGATTTTCCCAGCGTTCTCTCTTCCCTGCGCAAACTCAAAGGTGTCAGCCAGCGGGAGGCGGCCGGCGCTCTAGGTATTTCCCAGGCACTGCTCTCCCACTATGAAAACGGTGTTCGGGAGCCTGGCTTAGATTTTTTGTGCAAGGCCTGCTCGTACTATGGGGTCTCTGCAGATTATTTGCTGGGCCGGCAGCTGCTCAGCAGCAAAGTGGACCAAAGTTTCCAATCCGGCGAATTGCCCGTTGTGGCCAACACCCATTTAAACGCTTTGTGCAGCACCCTGTTTTGCCTGTTTCAGATGCTGGTGGACATCAACAGCGCCGAGCTGCTGGAGGACTGCATGGCCATCATTGCGTCTCAAATCAACAAAACGCTCCGCTACATTCGGGAGTTTGGCACGTTTGTGGATGTAGATGTGCAGTACACCTTTGAGCAGTTTTGTATGATCTGCGATGCGGATTCTAAGATTGCCGAGGTCAACTTACTGGGCCGGCTGTACAGCCTGTCTGAGGATTCAGACATCGCAGAAAAGCTCCGGGCCTCCTCGGAATCCATCAAAGAGAATTACCATTTGATCTATGCCTTTATGGTAGATTCTCTGGCCCGCTCCGTGAAACGGATTGAGGATACGAAACGCTACACAAAGAAAGCGGACTAGCCGCCTGTGTGGCTTTGCCTTTTGCAGCTGCTCTCGCCCCTTGTTTTCAAGGGGCGATTTATCCTGTCTTTTGCCTGTCTTTTTTGGATACTATTAAGCGGCGTCTCCGCCAGGCCCCACCCGGCCCGGGCGGACTGGCCTTTTTTCCTGAGGTGAACCTATGATCAACCAAGAAAATATCCGCAATTTCTCCATCATTGCCCACATTGACCACGGCAAGTCCACGCTGTCCGACCGCTTGATCGAGCGGTGCGGGGCCGTAAACGCCAGGGATATGGAAAACCAGCTCCTGGACAACATGGACTTGGAACGGGAACGGGGCATCACCATCAAGGCCCGGGCCGTGACGTTAAACTACACGGCAGCTGACGGTGTCCCTTACGTCCTAAACCTGATCGACACCCCGGGCCATGTGGACTTCAATTACGAGGTCTCCCGCAGCCTGGCCGCCTGTGAGGGGGCCATTCTGGTGGTGGATGCTGCCCAGGGCATCGAGGCCCAGACTTTGGCCAACACCTATCTGGCCCTGGAGCACGATCTGGAGATCCTGCCGGTGATCAACAAGATCGACCTGCCCGCCGCTGATCCCCAGCGGGTGAAAACCGAGATTGAGGATGTGATCGGCATCCCCGCTATGGATGCTCCCGAGGTTTCTGCCAAGCAGGGTATCGGTATTGACCAGGTCCTGGAGGAGATTGTGCAAAAGATCCCCGCCCCCAAGGGGGATATAAAGGCCCCGCTGCAGGCCCTGATCTTTGACAGCCAATATGACAGCTACCGGGGCGTAATCGTCTATATGCGTCTGATGGCCGGGGAGATCCATGCCGGCATGGACGTGCGGATGATGGCCTCCGGCGCTACGTACACCGTGGTCGAGGTGGGCCACATGCGTCCCATCGGCTTAGAGCCCTGTGACAGCCTCATTGCCGGGGAGGTGGGCTATCTCACCGCTAGCATCAAAAATGTCTCTGACACCACGGTGGGTGACACAGTCACCGGCGCCGACAACCCGGCGCCGGAGCCCTTGGCGGGCTACCGGCCGGTGCAGCCCATGGTCTTCTCCGGTATCTACACCGCCGACGGGGCCAAGTACCCCGACCTGCGGGAAGCGTTGGAGAAACTGAAGCTAAACGACGCCGCCCTCACCTTTGAGCCGGAGTCCTCAGTGGCCCTGGGCTTTGGGTTCCGCTGCGGGTTTTTGGGCCTGCTGCACATGGAGATCATCCAGGAGCGCTTGGAACGGGAATACAATCTGGATCTGATCACCACCGCCCCCAGCGTGGTCTACCGGGTCACCAAGACCGACGGGTCCGTGGTCATGATTGCAAACCCCCTGGACTACCCCGATCCGGCTAAGATTGACTATGCCGAAGAACCCTTTGTAAAGGCCTCCATCATGTGCCCCACGGAGTTTGTGGGCAACATCATGGACCTTTGCCAGGAGCGGCGGGGCGTGTACCGGGATATGCAGTATTTAGACGACACCCGGGTGGAACTCCACTATGACATGCCTTTAAACGAGATTATCTACAACTTCTTTGACGCTCTCAAATCCCGTAGCAAGGGCTATGCCTCCCTGGACTACGAGTTTTCCGGCTACCAGCGCTCGGACCTGGTCAAGCTGGATATCCTCTTAAACGGGGATGTGGTGGACGCCCTCAGTTTCATCGTCCACAAGGACAAGGCCTATGCCCGGGGCCGGAAGATCGCCGAAAAGCTGAAAGAGAGCATTCCCCGGCAGCTGTTTGAGATCCCCATCCAGGCGGCGGTGGGGGGCAAGGTCATCGCCCGGGAGACCATCCGGGCCCTGCGGAAAGATGTGCTGGCCAAGTGCTACGGCGGCGACATCACCCGGAAGAAAAAGCTGCTGGAAAAACAGAAAGAGGGCAAAAAGCGGATGCGCAGCCTGGGAACGGTCTCCGTCCCCCAGGAGGCCTTTATGTCCGTGCTGAAGCTAGACGAATAAACAGAGAGGCATAGCGTTTTGCCGCCGCAGCGGCAAAATAAGATGAGATCTGTTTTTTCCGGCGACATGTGCGGCGGAAAAAACACTTCTCACGGAGCGTGCGTCGAATGATCCGCCACCGGCGGATCACCGAGGCGCAAAACGGCGTGCGCTCCCCATTTTTGAAAAAGGCTGTGCCTTCTTTTTATTCCATAGCCAAGCGCTGGCCCAGGGCATATACACGGGAGAGCAAAACCGCATCCTGCTCCGCCCTGCCAGGTGGATTGGCGCCTGGGAACACAATCCGTTCCACGGTGTGCAGGCCCATGCCGTCCATGGCCTTATCCACCAGATCCATCATCGTGGAAAATGCCGCTGCATGGGGCGCACCCTGGGTATAAATGGGCACAAAGGCCTTTTTCCCATACCGCAGGCTATAGCGCCCCGGCTCCCCCTGCAGCAAGGGGTAAAGCCGGTCCATAAAGGTCTTTACCTGACCGGGCACCTGGTGCATGAAGATGGGGGCTGTTAAAACCAGCACCTCCGCCTGGGCCACAGCCTCCACAGCGCCCTGCATGTCGTCCTGGAGCACACAGCGCTCCTGTTTTCGGCAGCCGAAACAGCCCTTGCAGGGGGGCCAAACTGCATCTCATGGAGTCGCAGGGTCGTCACCTGTCCGCCGGCTGCGGCGAAACCCGCCGCCAGCTGCTGGGCAATGGCCGTGGAATTGCTCTTTGGCCGGGCGCTGGCCAAAACCACCACTGCTTTTCGCATCCGAATTCCTCCTCTCGCCGGACTTACGGTTGTATGACATGTACGTTTTCCCGCCCGGCCAAAAGCTGTGCTTCCCGGCTGTGGCAGGTAAACAGGATCACTTGGCGCCCTTCCGCCTCCTGACAAAACACCTCTAGGGCCTGGGCCGCCCGCTGGTCGTCAAAATTGGCCAGCACGTCGTCCAGCACCAGGGGGCAGGGATTTTCCGGATCCGAGAGCAGCCGGCAGATGGCCAGACGCAAAGCCAGATACAGCTGGTCCAGCGTGCCCTGGCTCAAGCTCAAAGCCTCCCGGCTCACCACATCTCCCACCGGTTCGGCGGCGGCATCCAGATCCCGGTCAAAGGTGAGCCGTTTGTACCGACCGCCGGTAAAGGCGTCCATAATTTTGCCCGCCTCCCGGCTGAGCAGGGGGGCAAAGCGGCTCTGGATCTCCTGGTTGGCCTCCCGCAGCGTCTCCACCGCCAGGCTCAAGGCGGCGTACTGCTCCTCCAGATTGTCCCGCCGCTCCTGGAGGGCCTGGAGACTTGCGCCAATGACCACCGGGTCCCCAAAGGCCCGGATCTCTCCCGTGGCCAGGGTATACCGGTTGGACAGGGACTCCGCCTGGGCAGAGATGCGGTTAAACGCCGCCTGCATCTCCTCCAAGCTCTCCGCCGGGCGCTGGATAGGCCCCTCCTCTTCCAGGGTCTCCTGTACCGTCTGCTGCAGGGTCTCCGCCAACTCCTGAAGGCTCTCCTCCTGGATGCGGGCCTTCTCCAGCCGGTCGATTTTGTCCGCCGTCTCTGCAATGACGTTGTAGGCGTTTTCAATATTTCCAAAATCCGGGGCAAAGACCCGGATGGCGTCCTTTAAAATTTCCTCGCCAGACAAGAGCTCCGACTCCATGGTGGCCAACACCGCCTGATCTGCCTCCGCTGTGCGGCCGGCAGCCTCCAACCGGGTGAGCAGCTCCAGATACTGCTCCAATTCTGTCTGCAACGTCTCCGGCTGGTTGGTGCGATAGCGTTTCTCCAGCTCCGCCAGCCTTTCTGTGGCCTGCAAGGCCCGGCGCTTTACCCCATGGGCCAGGGCCAAGAGGAGAATGCCCACAGCGGCCGCCGCCAAGGCGACCCCGGCAGCAATCAGCCGGCCTGTAGACAACAGGGCCTCTATCCGTTCTGGCCGAACCTGGGACGCCAGTACCGGCTGGAGCCAGAACAGGGCGCTCCCGGCAATCACCGCCAGGCACAGGAGCAAAATGCCAACTGCCTTCCGCCCCTTGGATGTGCGGGTGCTTGCCGCCTTGGCCGTCTGCATCTCTGCCTGGGCCCGGGCGGACTCTTTCACCGCCTCGTCAGCGGTGAGGCCGTAGAAAATGGACTGTTCCGCCGTCTGCTCCAGCTCCCGTTTGGCGGCGGCTGCCTCATCCATCCGCTGCTTTTCACCGCTGCGGCCTACGGCCATGGCTTGGAGCTTGCCCAGCTGTTCCATAGCCTTATCCGTATCCCCCTTCTGGGGCAGGTATCCGTTTTTCCGCAAAGTCAGCTCCAAACGGGCGATCTCGTTCTTGGTCTCCCGCAGGCGCAGGCGCATCTCTTTTAAGCGCTGGGCCTGTTGGGCGTTTTGCGCCCGGGCATACTGGGCCATTTTCTCCTGGAGCTGGGCCTTTTGGGCCTCTAGAGATTCCAGCTCTGCCTTGGCGCTGCAAAGGGCGTCTGTCGCCTCTTCAATCCGCTGGAGGCGGGCCTCCGCCTCTTGGATCTGCCCCTCCACTTTGGGCAGTTCCCCATGCTGGTTATACCGCCGCTTCCGCTGCCATTCCCGCAGGCGGCTGTCCGCCTCCATATAAGAGGCGCTCTCCTCCCCGGTGGAGACCAGGGCGGAGATCCGCCGCTCCAATTCCGCCGTCTGCCCAATGGGGATCTGGGCCTGGCGAATAAAGGCGCTGCGCACAAAAACTTTTTCGCTCATGCCGGTGAGCTGTTCGCCTGTGGACTCCGGGTCCAGGCCCAGCACCGGCTCATGGGTCCCGGTGTACACCGCTTCCAGCCGCTTCATGGGGGCATTCCCCTGGGCCGTCCGTGTCAAGGTGATTTCCTTGCCGCCTATAGACAGGTCCATAGCCCCCTCCATGGGCTTGCCGGACCAGGGACGGTACTTGGTCTTATCCGACAAATACCCCGCCTTGTCCCGGTCGGCGGTGTTGATGCCGTAGAGCATGGCCTTGATAAAAGCGCACCAGGTGGATTTCCCCGCCTCATTGGGGGCCTGAATGATATTCAGACCCTTTTCCAGGGCCAGGCTCTGATTTTCCAAAGCCCCAAAGGAGGCTGTCATTTTCTTAATCCGCATCAGAACCACACCTCCCCATTTTCCAGGGCCGAAATGCCGTAGCGCATGGCCAGCATGAGCACCCGCCGCTCCTCCTCCGATTGGCTGGCGTCATACCGGGTTTTCAGCCTGTGCAGGAAAAGCCCTTTCAGGGTGTCCTCCGCCGCCATGGCGTCGATATCCCGGCGGATACGGGTCCGATCCCGCACGGTGGCGCTGAAATACCGACTCTCCGCCAGCGCCGCCAGGGCATCTACATCCGGGCGGCCGTCGTATTCCCCGGTAAGCACGATGCGGCAGATATCGGGAGAGGGCTCCTGGGGCAGAGCCGCCGCCAGGGCCGCCTGGGCATCTGCGGCGTCTGTGACGTTCACTTCTCGCACCAGGTACCGCCGCCCTTGCAGCGGCTGGAAGCGCAGGTCGCAGACCCCCTTGGCCACTGTGCCGATGAGCACGCCCTTTTCCCCTGTTTCGTCAAAGCCCCGGCCTTGGGCGCAGCCGGGATAAGCATAATAGGTGGCGCCCGCCTTTAAAACGCCAGAACAGGTGTGGATGTGGCCTAGCGCCAGGTAGTCCAGGCCGGAATCCTGAATTTCCTGGGTGGTGATGGGATTATAGCTGCTGCCCGGCTGGGTATCCCCGTGGAGGACCATCAGGTTTACGGTCCCCTCGTCCTGGACATGGAAGCCGGTGAGCAGCGACGGGGCGGAAACCGAGGTGAACCCGGCCCCATAGACCGTACAGCCCAGGTCCGGTAAAACCACCCGCTGCATCCCGTTGCTGGGGAAAATATGTACATTCTCCGGAAACTCCAGGTTGGCGTAGGGCGAGCGGCTGGAGTAGTAATCGTGGTTCCCCGGGGCAATGAAGATCTGGCCCCGGATCTGGGAAAAGGCCCGGAGCAGCACCTCCCCCGTCTCATAATAGGAGCGGCCGCTGTCCAGCAGGTCTCCGGCCAGCAGGACAAGGTCCACCTGCTCCCGGTTGCAGAGCTCTGCAATCTCCTCCAACAGAGCCCGCTGTTCCTCCCGGCGCTGGGCCGCCTTCTCATCGGAAAGCCCGTCAAAAGGCGAGTCTAGGTGCAGATCCGCACCATGGAGTATTTTCAGCATCGTATTCCCCCTCAATCCGTCAGGCGGAGGGCCTCCGCCTGGGTACAGCGCCCGGTGGCGCTGTCCATGGTAAACAGGGCGCACTCCAGCTTGGCAGGCCCTGTCTGCGCTTCAAAACGGCTGGGCGGGTCCCCTAGGAAGCGGGACACCGCCTGCTCCGGCTTGATCCCCAAAATGGAGTCCACCGCCCCGGTCATGCCCAAATCGGTGATGTAGCCTGTGCCGGCGGCGGAGACGGTGGCGTCTGAAGTCTGCACATGGGTGTGGGTCCCCCACACGGCCGCAGCCCGCCCGTCCAAATACCGGGCCATGGCCAGCTTTTCGCTGGTTGCCTCGGCATGCATATCCACCAGGGTAATGTACCCCGGGTTCTCCTTCAAAATCCGGTCCGCCGTAAAAAATGGGTTGTCCGGCCCAAAATCCATGGTGCAGCGGCCAATGAGGTTCATCACCAGCACCGTGCCAAAGGCCGTCTCATAAAGGCCGTAGCCCCGGCCGGGCACCTGGGGCGCAAAGTTGGCCGGCCGCAGGATATACCGGTTGTCGTCCAGATAATTTAAAATTTCTTTCCGGCTGAAACTGTGGTTGCCCAGGGTAATCACATCCGCCCCGGCGGCAAAAATATCCTCCGCCTGGCGGGGGGTGAGCCCAACGCCGGAGGCGTTTTCCCCGTTTACCACGGTAAAGGAGACCTGCCGCAGCTTTTGCAGGCTGCGCAGATGCCGGCTGAGCATGTCCAGCCCCGCCGTCCCCACCACATCGCCTACGGCCAATACTCGGATTTCCAAACAGTTTCCCCTTTCTACAAAATCAGCGAGATCGCTGATGCACGGTTTTCAATATACACCTGCTGGTGTTCGCCCCCATCTTCCCCGTCCCGGGTCCAGGGCACCGGCTGGTCAAACTGGAAGGAGACCTGGGCGCTGTGAAACAGCAGGATCTCCTCCACATCGTATTTTTGCGCTAAAACGCCCCGGACAATCCGGCCCAGGTCGTTGATATTTTTCGGCTTTTTGATGAGCAGCACTTCAAACTTCCCATCTCCCAGCGCCACCAGGTCCTTTTGCAAGTGGACCATGCCCGCAATGGACGTGGAGTTGGTGACGCCGCCAAAGATAAAGTCCCCCTCGATCCGCTCCCCGTCATGTTCCACCACCGTATGCTGGGCCTTGATCTGCCCGATGCTGGCCACGCCGTTTAACACATAGGCCAGGTGCCCCATGCGCTGCTTGGTCACTTGGGAGGTTTTATAGGAGACCTCTGTAAAAGCGCCGAACGCCGCTATATAAGTAAAATATCTGTCCGGCGCAAAGAACCCCACGTCTATGGGCGTAGGCGTCCCCTCCACCGTCTGCTGGGCAGCCAGCAGATGGTTCTTAGACAGGCCCAGGGTCGTAGCCACATCGTTGGCCGTGCCCATGGGGATATAACCCAGAGGCGGCCGGTAATCCAGATCCATCAGGCCGGTGATCACCTCGCTCAGGGTCCCGTCCCCGCCGCAGCAGACAATCCGGCCATAATCCGTTCCCTCTCGGCGGACAAAGTCGGAAGCGTCCCCCGCTTTTTCCGTCATATAGATGGTGGGCAAAAAGCCGTGGCGGCTCATCACCTCAACAATGCCGGGCAGTCTGGATTTATAGCCGCCCTTGCCGGCAGCGGGGTTGATGATCAGCATGATCCGCTTGTCCATACATCCACTTCCAAAGCCAAGAATTTACAAATTTTTTGCCGTCTATTTGCTTTTTATTATAGTATACCGCCCCACTAATTGCAATAGAAGCCTCCTTTTCCCTGACTTGGCGCCCCACTCCTGCACTTTGTGCATTTCCCCAAAAATTTTTCCCATAATTAATTTTTGACACCTTCCATTTTTTCCTATACAGCGGATTTTGCATATTTCGACTCTATCTAAACTTTACACAATGTTCATAAAACCACCGCCGGGCAAGAGTTTTACACATTTTCCACTGTTTTTTCCACACGGCCGTTTTCCCTGTGCAAAACCGAATATGCATTCCAAAGTTGACATAAGATATTGCACACATGCGCCGGCTTCCAAAAAAATTTCCACTTGACAAAACCAAGCCCCGGGTTTATAATTCGCAGCAGTTAAAGATGCAGCTTGCTGTGTCTTTACCAAAGGAAAAATCAAATAGCCAACCGCCGCAGAAATGCGGCAAACCGATGATCGAGAAGAGTACATCCAGGGGCAAGGCCCCAGCGAGCTGCGGATGGTGGAAGCGCAGTACCGGAAGCTGGATGGAATGGGCTCGGGAGGGCGAACGGAACGGCCAAAGGCCCAGTACGGGAGACGGAGGGGAACTCCGTAAACAAAGCCAGCACATGATGGTGTGCACAGAGTGGGTGCGTCAGCACCAAGCCGGGTGGTACCGCAGGAGTGAATCGCTCTTGTCCCTGCAAAGTTTAGCAAGGGGACGAGGGCTTTTTTATTGGCCATCGCCCCAGAAACGGAGAAAGGAGCAAGAAAAATGGCTGAAATCCCCTACAAAATTTATCTATCTGAAGAGGAGTTGCCTCGGCAATGGTACAATGTCCGGGCGGATATGCGCACAGATCACCGTCCCATTTTAAACCCGGCAACCCTGGAACCTGTTACGGTAGACGACTTGGCCCCTGTGTTTTGTACAGAGCTGGCCAAGCAGGAGCTGAATGCCACAGACCGTTTCATCGACATTCCCGACGAGGTACGGGACTTTTATAAGATGTACCGGCCCTCTCCCCTGGTACGGGCCTATTGCCTGGAAAAAGCGCTGGGCACGCCCGCCAAGATCTACTACAAGTATGAGGGCGGCAACACCTCCGGCAGTCACAAATTAAATTCTGCCATTGCCCAGGCCTACTACGCTAAGGAGCAAGGCCTGAAAGGCGTCACCACGGAAACCGGCGCCGGTCAGTGGGGCACCGCCCTCAGCATGGCCTGCGGCTACTTTGGTCTGGATTGCAAGGTCTATATGGTAAAAGTTTCTGCCCAGCAGAAACCCTACCGCAAGGCGGTTATGGAGACCTATGGCGCCTCCATCATCCCCAGCCCCTCGGATACCACCAATGTGGGCCGGGCAATTTTAGAGAAGGACCCCAACACCTCCGGCAGCCTGGGCTGTGCGATCAGTGAGGCAGTAGAAGTGGCCGTCTCCACCGATGGGTACAAATATGTACTAGGCAGCGTACTGAACCAGGTGCTGCTCCACCAGTCCATCATCGGTCTGGAGGCCAAGGCGGCCATGGAAAAGGTAGACGCCTATCCCGACATCGTCATCGGCTGCGCCGGCGGCGGCAGCAACTTGGGCGGCCTGATGGCCCCCTTTATGGCGGATAAGCTGGCAGGCAAGCAGGCTCCCCACTTCATTGCTGTAGAGCCGGCCTCCTGCCCCTCTCTCACCCGGGGCAAGTTCGCCTACGACTTCTGCGACACCGGGAAGGTAACCCCTCTGGCTAAGATGTACACGCTGGGCTCCAGCTTTATCCCCTCCGCCAACCATGCCGGCGGTCTGCGGTATCACGGTATGAGCCCGATCCTCTCTCAGCTGTACCACGACGGATATCTGGACGAGGCCCGGGCCGTGGAACAAACCAAGGTCTTTGAGGCCGCCGTGCAGTTTGCCCGGGTGGAGGGCACCTTGCCGGCGCCTGAGTCCGCTCACGCCATTCGAGTGGCCATTGATGAGGCCTTAAAATGCAAGGAGACCGGAGAGGCCAAAACCATTCTCTTCGGCCTGACCGGCACGGGCTACTTCGATATGGCTGCCTACATGTCCTATCTGGACGGTACCATGACCGACTATATCCCCACCGACGCTGATCTGGAAAAGGGCTTTGCAGGCATTCCCAGCCTACCGGGCATCCAGTAAAAAACAAAAAAAGGGCGGCACAGCATCGGCTGTGCCGCCCTTTTTCTTTTCCCTAAACGCCCAAGATGTCCCTGTAGGCCTCCACGGGGCGGATGCGGCCCACGGCGGAAAAAGACAGGGCCTCCAAATCCAAATACTTTTGGGCCATGGCCTGGATCTCCGCTGTCGTCACCTGGTCATAGGCCTGAATCACGTCCTGGATCTCCGGCACGGTCCCATGGATCAGCTCGTTGCGGCCCAGGCGGTTCATCCGGGCGCTGGTGGATTCCAGGCCCATGAGCATGTTGGCCTTTACCTGCTCTGTGGCCCGGCGCAGCTCCGTCTCCGTGACCCCCTCTTCCTGTATGCGGTGGATCTCCTCTAAAATGCTCCGGATGGCCCGGGTCTCCGTCTCTGCGCCTAGAGCGGTGTAAATCCCGTGAAAACCGGTGTCTTGAAACAGGCTGGAAAAGGTGTATACCGAGTAACAAAGCCCCTCCTGCTCCCGGATCCGCTGGAACAGCCGGGAGGACAGGCCGCCGCCCAAAATAAAGGACATCAGCTGGCAGGCATAGCGATCCGGGTCCAGGGCACTGTGACAGGGAAAGGCCAGGCACAGATGGTTTTGCTCCGTGGCCTTCTTTTTTCCTGTAAAGCTGGGCGTGTATTTTGCCGGCCTGTAGGGTTTTAGATGCCCCGGCTGCATGGGCGCAAACAGGGCCTTTACCCGCTCTATATCCCCATCCGTCAGATTCCCGGCCAGGGCCACCACCGTATCCCCGGGCTGGTAATTGCGGGCCATATAGGCTTTTAAAAAGGCGCCGTCCATCCTGTTCAACGTCTGCGGACGCCCCAAAATCGGCCGGGCCAGAGCCGTGCCCTTGTAAATGGCCCCCATGAGCCGCTCCACCACCAAGTCCTCCGGGGCGTCCTTGTACATGCCGATCTCCTCTAAAATGACCCCCCGCTCATTTTCCACATCCCCTTGGTCAAACCGGGCGTGGAAAATCATGTCGCCCAGGATGTCCAGGACCTGGGGCAGGTGGCTGTCCAGGACCCGGCCGTAAAAACAGGTGCACTCCTTGGTGGTAAAGGCGTTGATCTGGCCGCCGATCTCATCCATCTCCGCCGCCAGATCCTGGGCGGTGCGCCGGTCAGTCCCTTTGAACACCATATGCTCAATAAAATGGGCGGCGCCGCTCTCCGACGCCAGCTCGTGGCGGGAGCCAGCCCCCACCCAGATGCCCACCGACACAGTGCGCACATAGGGAATCCGCTCCGCCACAATGCGGAGCCCATTGTCCAACACGATTTTTTCGTACATGCCCTTTCCCTTTCTTTATAAACTGACCCCTTAAAATTTGTTTATTCTGACACTTTTAAAAGTGCCAGAATGGGTTTATACTCATTCCCATGACAGGAGGGGACCCGATTGGCAAAAACTGTTGCGACCATCACCGATCTATCCGGCCTAGGCAAATGCTCACTGACAGCGGCGCTGCCTGTGCTGGCAGCCCTGGGGGTACAGGCCTGCCCCATGCCCACCGCCGTGCTCAGCGCCCAGACCCTATTTTCCGGCTTTGCCATAGAAGATCTCACCGGGCTGATGCCCAAGACCGCCCGCCACTGGGCGGCGCTGGGCATGGATTTTGACGGGATCTACAGCGGATTTTTGTCCCACGCCGATCAGATCCAGCAGGTGGCGGACTGCATCACCCAGTTTGGCCAAGGGGCCCACATCTTGGTCGACCCCATCTTGGGGGACGACGGGCTCCTATACCCCACCAGCACAAAAAAGCTCTGTGACGGCATGGGAGAACTGGTGACCATGGCCCACACCATTACCCCCAATTTGACGGAGGCCTGTGTGCTCGCCGGCCGGGACCTTGGCTCTATTATATCCCACAAGGGGGAATCTGATTACATGGACCGGGTCTTGGAACTGGCCCAGATTCTGCAGGCAAAGGGGCCGCAGACTGTGGCCATTACCGGCATTGTCACCGCTGAGGGGGACATTGCAAACCTGGTCCTGTCGCCAGAGGGCTGGCAATCCCACCGCACCCCCCACTTGGCAGGGAGCTTTTCCGGCACAGGCGACCTGTTCGCCTCCGTGCTCTGCGGCTGCCTGGTCCAAGGGGTGTCGGCCCACCGGGCTACGGATCTGGCCTGTCAGTTTATCCGGACGTCCATTCACGACACCGACCCCGCCGGAGACCCCCGGCAGGGTATTGAATTTGAAAAAAATCTACCGATCCTTTGGGAGGCGATTTCCTCATGCAAGTCAGAAACGAACACGAACATTTGAGAAACCTGGTCTTTGCGGCCCTCTTCGCCGCCGCCATTACCGTAATGACCGCCTATATCCTCCACATCCCCATTGGGACCGGGGGCGGCTACATTCACCTGGGCGACACGTTGATCTATCTGGCGGCCACGCTGCTGCCCCTGCCCTGGGCCGTGGCGGCTGCCGCCATCGGCGCCGGCCTGGCGGATCTGCTGACGGCGCCGGCCTGGGTCTTGGCCACTGTGATTATCAAGTCCATTTTGGCCCTGCTGTTCTCCTCCAAGGGGGACCGGCTTTTGAGCCTGCGCAACGCCATTGCACCGGTGATCGCCCTGGTGGTCACCAGCGGCGGCTACTATGTGGCGGAGGGCATCCTCTACGGCAACTGGATAACGCCTTTGGCCAGCATCCCCGCCAACCTGATCCAGGCAGGGGGCAGCGCCATTTTGTTCTATGTCCTGGCTTTGGCCCTGGACAAGGCCAGGATCAAACACCGGCTGACCAGCCACCGGGCATAGCAGTAAAAATGCATACAGCAAAGGGGAGAGAGCAGCGCTCTCTCCCCTTTGTTTTTCCCTACTGCAGCGGAACCCTAGTCCTTCAGGCCCATCCGCTCCCGCTCTTTGATGGCGTCTTTCCGGGAGAGGTTCACGCGGCCCCGGTCGTCGATGTCTGTCACCTTGACCCAGGTCATGTCCCCTTCCTTTAATACGTCTTCCACTTTCTCCACTCTGTGGTTCTCCAGCTTGGAGATGTGGATCATGCCGTCCTTCCCAGGGGCCAGTTCCACAAAGGCGCCGATGGGGATAATCCGCACCACTTTGCCGTAGTACAGCTTGCCCACCTCGGGGACGAACACGATGTTATCGATAATCTGCTTAGCAGCCCGGCAGGTTTCGATGTCCGGGCCAGAGATGAAGACGCTGCCGTCGTCCTCAATGTCGATCTTGGCGCCGGTGTCGGCACAGATTTTCTGGATCACCTTGCCGCCGGAGCCGATGACTTCCCGGATCTTGTCGGGGTCAATGCGCATCTGGATCATCTTAGGTGCATACTTGGAGAGCTCCTTCCGAGGCTCGGCAATGCAGGGCAGCATGATCTCGTCTAGGATCTGGATCCGGGCTTCCCGGGTGATCTCAAAGGCGGACTTGATCACCTCATAGGTGAGGCCGTCGTTTTTCAGGTCCATCTGGATGGCGGTAATCCCCTGCTTGGTACCTGCCACTTTGAAGTCCATCTCCCCGTGGAAGTCCTCCACGCCCTGGATATCAATGAAGGTGGTCCAGCGGTCCTTGTCGGTAATCAGGCCGCAGGAAATGCCCGCCACCGGGGCCTTGATGGGCACGCCGGCATCCATCAGCGCCAGGGTGCTGCCGCAGACACTGCCCTGGGAAGTGGAGCCGTTGGAGGACAGGACCTCGGACACCAGGCGGATGGCGTAGGGGAACTCCTCTACCGAGGGGATCACAGGCTCCAGGGCCTTTTCCGCCAGGGCGCCGTGGCCGATTTCCCGGCGGTTGGTGCTCCGGCTGCCTCTCGCCTCGCCTACGGAGAAGGAGGGGAAGTTGTAGTGGTGGATGAAGCGCTTGCTCTCCTCTTCATAAATAGTGTCCAGCTTCTGGGCAGCGGAGAGGGTGTTCAGCGTCGCCACGGTCAGCACCTGGGTCTGACCCCGGGTAAACAGGCCGGAACCGTGGACCCGGGGCAGAATGCCCACCTCAGCGGCCAGGGGCCGGATCTCGTTCATGGCACGGCCGTCCACACGCTTGCCGTCCAGCAGCCAATGCTTCACCACGTTCTTCTGGATCTTATAGGTGATCTCCTCCATCTGGTCGTTAATCTCCGGGTACTCCTCACCAAACTGGGCGATCATCTCGTCTTTGACCACGTTCATGCGGGCTTCCCGCACATTTTTGTCGTCGGTATCCATGCAGCACTGGACTTTCTCCAGGTAGTTGTCCACAATCTTGGCATAGAGCTCCTCGTTGAAAGAGCTGTGCTCATAGGTAAACTTGGGCTTGCCGATCTCCGCCACCATCTGGTTGATCAGGGCGATCACGTCCTTGCAGACCTTGTGGGCTTCAATGATGCCATTGTACATCACATCTTCCGGGATCTCCTTGGCTGCCGCCTCGATCATAACGATCTTTTCCTGGGTAGCCGCCACGGTGACGGTCATCTGGGAGGTCTCCCGCTCCGCCTTGGTGGGGTTAAACAGGTACTTCTCCCCGTCCCAGCCCAGGACCACGCCGCCGATGGGGCCGTTGAAGGGGATGTCCGAGATGGACACAGCGGCGGAGGCGCCGATCATGGCGCAGATCTCCGGGCTGCAGTCGTAGTCCATAGACAGCACCGTGCAGGTGATAACCACGTCATTGCGCAGGTCGTCCGGGAACAGGGGCCGCATAGGCCGGTCGATCATACGGGCGGCCAGGGTGCCCTTTTCCGAGGGGCGGCCCTCCCGGCGGTTGAAGGAGCCGGGGATCCGGCCCACCGCATAGAGCTTTTCCTCAAAGTCCACAGACAGGGGGAAGTAGTCAATGCCGTCCTTGGGCTTGGCAGAGGCTGTGGCGGCCACCAGGACCACCGTATCCCCGTAGCGCACCAGGACAGAGGCGTTGCACAGTTCCGCCAGCTTGCCCACTTCCATGGTAAGCTCCCGGCCGGCCAGCATCATCGAGTATTTCTTCTCGTTGGGGAATTCTCTCTTCTTGATAATCATAGCATACTCCTTTTCCGGAGCGGCCGACTGTTTAGCACTTGAAACCATGTCCGGAAACCCGGACACCCTTTCAACTGCTAAAGAAGTCAGCCCCGCTCCTAATGTGTTTTTGTTCTTTCGCAGGAAAGGGGCGGTAAACATACCGCCCCTCCATACATACTTACTTACGAATGCCCAGTTTGGCGATGCAGGCACGATACCGCTCGATATCCTTTTTGGCCAGATAATCCAGCAGCCTGCGGCGCTTACCAACCATCTTGTACATGCCCAGCCGGCTGTGATTGTCCTTCTTGTGGACCTTCAAATGCTCGGTGAGCTGGCGGATGCGCTCCGTCAAAATGGCGATTTGGACCTCGGGAGAGCCTGTATCGGTCTCATGAGTCCGGTTGTCAGCGATGACAGCGGTCTTTTGGTCTTTGGTGATCATGCTTTTTCATCCTTTCTTTTTTCATTCCCCGCAGAGCATAGGGCAGGGCGAAAAGGACACCGGCAAATAGCCGGCTGTATCCCTGCTCCAAGCAAAAGGGGCGCAGTTATCCCAAAACATGCGATAGAATTTTACCACACAGTTTTTTTATTGTAAATACCGAAGATTAAAAAATTCACGCTTTTTTCTGGCTTTTTATCCCTGGTTTTGGTATGGGAACCCGCTTCCTATCAACCGGACTAAACAAAATCCCCTGGCACTTTGCTCTCCTACTACGCTAAATTGCCTATAATTTTGCAATTTTTAAAAAAAGTATTGCAAATGCCGGGAAACTTATAGTATAATTACGCCGCTACATTTTAAATATTGAAAGGTGCTGCTTTATGTCTATCACAAACCCCTATCTTACAAAGGTGTACGAGGGGCTGGCCTCTCGCAATCCTGAGCAATCCGAGTTCCTGCAGGCGGTAGAAGAGGTTTTCGAATCTCTGGAGCCCGTCATCGCCGCCCGCCCCGACCTGGAAAAGGCCGGGATCATGGAGCGCATTGTTGAGCCGGAGCGCATTGTGCAGTTCCGGGTCAGCTGGGTGGACGACAGCGGAAAGGTCCAGGTCAACCGGGGTTACCGTGTCCAGTTCAACTCCGCCATCGGCCCCTACAAGGGCGGCCTGCGCTTCCATCCCAGCGTGAACCTGTCCATCATCAAGTTCCTGGGCTTTGAGCAAATCTTCAAAAATAGCCTGACCGGCCTGCCCATGGGCGGCGGCAAAGGCGGCAGCGACTTTGACCCCAAGGGCAAGTCCGATGCGGAGATCATGCGCTTCTGCCAGAGCTTTATGACCGAGCTGCAGCGCCACATCGGCCCCGATACCGACGTG
>CAZXRD010000030.1:0-2485 GCA_964642465.1 uncultured Oscillospiraceae bacterium
GGATTTTGCCTTGGACATCCACGGTAAAACCGTTTTGCGGATTTTCTGTCCAAAAGCCCGCAAACCCGCATGAATACTAAGAAAAAAGGGTTGACATCTTTTTTGTCAACCCTTCATGGTGCCGGTGGCCGGACTCGAACCGGCACGCTGTTGCCAGCGGTGGATTTTGAGTCCACTACGTCTACCAATTCCATCACACCGGCAGATGGTGTGTAAGCTTTACAATTATACAATGGCTGCATAGAAAATTCAAGCCTATTTTTCTATAGAAGCGATAAAAGCTTTTGGGTAAATACAAAACAATTTCTCCGGAAGGGACTACCCATATTTGCGGCTTTGTGGTAGAATAATAAAGATATCATGTTGTCTTTGTGTGCATTTGGCTTTTGAGAAAGGAGGGGTGCCGTCAAATGGCTGGGAAACTGCGAAAATGGTTCTTCGGTATTGCGCTGTTGACGGGACTCCTAGGCCTATCCAGCTGCACGCTGCAAGAGGAAAGCCTATATAGCTTGCCCCAACAGTCCGAGGAGTATATAGAACTCCAGGCAGCGATCAACCGCATTATTGCCGGTGGGGCGGAATATGCAGCGCCTACCTCTGGCACCAATCGGCAGACGGTACAGCTCCGTGACTTGGATGGAGATGGGGCGGAGGAGGCCATTGCCTTTTTTCGGGTCTCCGGGGAGCGTCCGCTCCGAATCTATATCTTTGAAAATATAGGGGACAACTACCAGGTAGCCACGATTATTGAGGGTGACGGGACAAACATTGCCCGTATTGATTACGCTGATCTCACCGGCAGCGGGGAGATGAATATTATTGTGGGCTGGCAGGTAAGTGCCGGCCTGCAAATGGTCAGCGTTTATTCCTTAGACAATTTGCAATCTGCGCTGTTGATGAGTACGGACTACTATGCCTATACCATCTACGATGCGGACAAGTCAGGGGACGATGAGTTGGCGGTGCTCCATCTGGAGACAGCAGAGCTGACGAGTTCCCTGGAGCTTTATGACATAGACAGCCAGGGCATGATTTTCAGCACCTCTGCCCGATTATCCAACGGGGTGACGTCGGCAGACCGCATGCGCACCGGTTATATGGAAGGGAACCTGCCTGTGCTGCTGGTGGAAGGCCAGGTAAACGAGACGGAGCTGATTACCGATGTGTTTTACTATGACACGGACGGTATTCAAAATATCTCGATGGATGCGACAGGTGTGAGTACCGATACCCTGCGCAGCTACAATGCCTATTCCAGCGACATCAATCAGGATGGGCTAATTGACGTCCCGGATCCCCAGCTGCTCCCGGCTGCTGAAGAGGGCGCAGCAGATATGTGGATCATTCAATGGTACAACTACGATCGCTGGGGAAACCGGCATTTGGCGATTAGCACCTACCACAACTATACGGATGAATGGTATTTGGAATTGCCGGAGGAATGGATTGGCCACATCACCATTCGCCGCAACGATGCCCAAAACGGAGAACGGGCAGTCATTTTCTCCTGGATAGATGAAGAGGAAGGGCTGCAGGATTTTCTACAGGTCTATACCCTTACCGGGGATAACCGGGAAGATCGGGCCTCTCTGCCGGGCCGGTTTGTCCTGGCAACAGAGGATGAAACCATTTATGCTGCGGAAATTTTGACCGATGCAGAAACCTTGGTATATACGCCAACCCCGGAAGAGATCCGCAGCTGGTTCCATATTATCTATTCCGAATGGATTACGGGTTAGAGCTGGCTACAAGATGGCCTGTACAGGGGTCTAAAAAAGGAGACGTACGATATGGCTACAAGAAAAGTTTTGGTATTAGAAGATGAGGCGAGTATCCGCAGTTTTGTGGTGATCAATTTAAAACGCTCTGGGTATGAGGCTATCGAGGCGGAGACGGGGGAGCAGGCCTTTGAACAGCTTCGGTTAAATCCGGATATCCGGGTAGCTATTTTAGATATTATGCTGCCAGACACCGATGGATTTGAGGTCTGCCGGAAAATCCGGGCCTCGGACTCCAAGATTGGCATTATCATGCTCACAGCCCGCACCCAGGAGATGGACAAAGTGACGGGCCTGATGACCGGGGCGGACGACTATGTGACCAAGCCCTTCTCTCCGGCGGAGCTCACTGCCCGGATTGACGCCCTGTACCGCCGGACTGGCGGCGACCAACAGGAAGAAAATGCCGGGGAGTTGCGCCAAGGGCCCTTTAAGCTAAATACCCGGAACCGCACCCTGGAGAAAAACGGGGAACGGATCAAGCTGACCCAGGTGGAACACGCCATTATGCGCCTGTTTATGGAGAACCCGGGAAAGGCTATGTCCCGGGAGGAAATTTTGAATGCCGTATGGGGCCGAGATTATTTTGGTGAGCTGAAGATTGTGGATGTGAACATCCGCCGGCTCCGCATCAAAATCGAGGAAGACCCCACCAACCCGACGTATATTACAACTGTCTGGGGATACGGATACAAGTGGGGGTTTTA
>CAZXRD010000030.1:2585-17931 GCA_964642465.1 uncultured Oscillospiraceae bacterium
GGGGATACGGATACAAGTGGGGGTTTTAAAGCAAGCGAAACGAACCTCTCTGAAGATTTGATTTTAGAGGCAGAAGAAAGGAGGCAGAGCAATGGCCAAAAGGCGGCAGCGCCGGCGGAAACACAATCAGGCGTTTACCGGCATCCGGGGACGTTGGATGAAAAACAGTGTCCTGGTGGTTTTGGCCATTGTGTTGGTTGCAGTTTTGGCATTGACATTTACCAGTGCCAGCTCCTGTTATGCCAGTATGCGGTCTGGACTGGAGAGCCGGGCCAAAACCGCCTCAGATTTTATGTCCAACTACCTGTCCCAGACCTACACAGAGTACTATCAGAGCGCTTATGTGTATACGGAATCCTTTCAAGAGCGGGACGAACTGGAGCTGCAGTTTCTAAATGCCCAGGGACAGGTTTTGATTTCCACCTATGGCATCACCTCTGGCACCTCCCCAAAAACCACGGATATTGTGGATGCGCTGGAGACGGGGGAGATCAGCTCCTGGATGGGGCGCAACCCCCAGACAGGCGAGCGGATCATGGCGGTTTCTTGCCCTTTGATCTATTCTGACGGCCAGGTAATTGGCTTGATGCGCTATGTGACAAGTTTGAAATTGGCGGATCAGCGGGTACTGCTATTTGCGCTGACTGCTCTTGCTGTTGGCGCTGTGGTTATGCTGATTGTGCTGTTGTCCAACGCCTATTTTATCAAAAGCATTGTGGGACCGGTACAAGAGATTACGGGTATGGTCCAGCGGATTGCGGACGGTGGTTACGGCATACAAATTGAGCGGACTTACGACGATGAGATTGGGAAAATGGTGGACATGATCAATGAAATGTCCATGAAAATCAACCAGTCGGAGAAGATGAAAACCGAGTTTATCTCCTCGGTTTCCCACGAGCTGCGCACGCCCTTGACGGCCATCACAGGCTGGGGCGAGACGCTGCTTTACGACCAGGAAATCACGGGGGATGCCCGCCGGGGTATCAGCATCATTTTGAAGGAGGCCCGCCGCCTCACCAAGATGGTGGAGGAGCTTTTGGAGTTCACCCGGATTGAAGATGGCCGGTTTACCTTGAACATCACCCAAGTGGATATAGCTGCCGAACTGGAGGACTCCATCTTTACCTATGGGGAACTGCTCCGGCAGGAGGACATCCTTTTAGAATACAACCCCTGTGACGAGGAGCTGCCGATTATTCCCGGTGACCCGGAACGGTTGAAGCAGGTGTTTTTAAATATATTAGATAACGCCAATAAATACGGGCGGGAGGGCAAACGTATTGTGGTCTCTACCGGGCTGGAGCATCCGCCGGAGGGGGACTATGTGCGTATTACCATCCGGGACTTTGGCCAGGGCATTCCAGAGGATGAACTGCCCCATGTGAAGATGAAATTTTATAAGGGCAGCTCGAAAGAACGGGGCAGCGGCATCGGCCTTGCCGTGTGCGAGGAGATTGTGCGGCTGCATAACGGCACCCTGGACATTGAAAATGCAGAAGGCGGCGGCGTTCGGGTCACGGTACGGTTGCCGACTTTCAATCAAAAAGCGTAATAAATTAGGAGAACTATACCGAAATGGCAAAAGAAAAAATACGGGAAGGCAAGACGGCCTTCCGCACCTCCATCGGCGGCCAGGCCCTGATGGAGGGCATCCTGATGCGGGGCCCGGAGCGGGACGCTATTGTGCTCCGCAATCAGGAGACGGGCGGGCTTACCGAGAAGATCGAAGAGCGGAAAATGACCCAGACCCGGCATCCCTTTTTAAAAATCCCCTTTGTCCGGGGGCCGGTCATGCTGGTGGAGTCCATGGTCCGAGGGGTAAGGGCCCTGATGTACTCTGCAGAGCAGCTGCCGGAGGAGCAGCAGGAGCAGCCGTCCAGAATGGACCTGTGGTTGGAAAAGAAGTTGGGCAGTGAGAAGGCTATGTCCGTGGTGATGTCCATCGCCGTGGTTTTGGGGGTCGGGTTGGCCCTGTTGCTGTTTTTCATCTTACCCACATTGGCCACAGGCGGCATCCTGCACTTTTTCCCCGATTTCCCCATGTGGGGCCGGAACTTGATCGAGGGTGTTATTAAAATCATCATCTTTATGGCCTATCTCATTTTGTGCTCCAAACAGCGGGACATCAAGCGCCTGTTTTCCTATCACGGGGCGGAACATAAGACCATTTTCTGTTACGAGCGGGGCCTGCCCCTGACGGTGGAAAATGTGCGTACCCAGCCCCGGCACCATCCCCGCTGCGGGACCAGCTTTCTGTTTGTTGTGATTGTGGTGTCCATTTTGGCCTCAAGCCTGGTCTTTTCCTTCTGGCAGGTGACCAATGTGTGGCTGCGGACCTTGGCCCATCTGGTGCTGCTGCCGGTGGTGATCGCCATCACCTATGAGTTTAACCGTCTGGTGGGGCGGCATGACAACTGGCTGACCCGGATCCTGACGGCGCCGGGCATGTGGATGCAGAATTTCACCACCAATGAGCCGGAGGACGACATGATGGAAGTGGCCATCCGGGCTCTGACCTTGGTCCTCCCCCAGGAGGCGGGCAGCGACAAGTGGTAAAGCAAAAGAGGGGGCAGTGGGATGCTCAAAACCTATAACGACCTGTACATAGAGGCCCGGCGGGCCCTGAAAGACGCCGGGGTGGAGGCCTATAGCCTGGAGGCCCGGCTGCTGCTGGCCTCTGTGGCGGGCAAAACCACGGAGGATCTGGTCCGGGATCTCAACCTCTACGTGCCGGAGGAGATGCAGCAGGCAGTGGCAGAGGTGCTCCGCCGGCGCCTGCAGGGGGAACCGGTGGCCTACATCACCGGCAGCTGGCAGTTTTACGGGCTGCCCATACAGGTTTCCCGGGATGTGCTGATCCCCCGCACAGATACAGAGGTCCTGGTGGATGTGGCCCTAGGCGTTTTAAAGACCGGGTCGGGACCGATGCGGGTACTGGATCTGTGTACCGGCAGCGGCTGCGTGGGCATTGCCATTGTCCACCATGCGCCCCAGACCCGGGTGATCCTGGTGGACAACGCCCTGTCCGCCCTGCGGGTTAGCCGGAGCAATGTGATCCGCAACGACTTGGCCTCCCGGGTAACTTGCATCCAGGCGGATGCCTTGGCAAAGCCGCCCCAACTCTTGGGCAGCTTTGATATGGTGGTGTGCAACCCGCCCTACATCCCCACAGAGGATCTAAAGGGGCTGGACAGCTCCGTAAAGGACTATGAGCCCATAGCCGCTTTAGACGGCGGCGTGGATGGGTTTGATTTTTACCGCAGCATCCTCCGCCAGTGGCTGTGCATTTTGCGGCCGGGGGGCTGTATGCTCTTTGAGTGCGGCGCCGGCCAGGCGGATGCAGTGGCGGGCATGATGCGGGAAAACGGATTTACAGATGTGCGGCTATTTCCCGATACCCTGGGGATAGACCGGGTGATTGCCGGAAAGATAGAATAGGGAGGTTTCTAGCCATGGCAGATAAGAAAAAGGGGACGGTAGAAGCGGCCGCCCCGGCATCGGATAAGAAAAAGGCCCTGGAGACGGCCTTGGCCCAGATCGAGCGGGTCTATGGCAAAGGGTCTATCATGCGTTTGGGGGAGAACATCGCCGTGAATGTGGAGGCCATCTCCACCGGCTCCATCTCCCTGGACCTGGCCCTGGGCATCGGCGGCGTCCCCAAGGGGCGTATCATTGAGATCTACGGGCCCGAGTCCTCCGGTAAGACCACTCTGGCCCTGCACATTTTGGCCCAGGCCCAGAAAAACGGCGGGGAAGTGGCCTTTATTGACGCTGAGCACGCCTTGGAGCCGGCCTATGCCCGGGCTCTGGGCGTGGATATCGACAACCTGCTCATCGCCCAGCCGGATACCGGGGAAAAAGCCCTGGAGATTACAGAGGCGCTGGTGCGCTCCGGCGCTGTAGATGCCATTGTGGTGGACTCTGTGGCGGCCCTGGTGCCCCGCAGCGAGATCGAAGGCGAGATGGGGGAGAGCGCCGTTGGCCTCCAGGCCCGGCTGATGTCCCAGGCCCTGCGGAAGCTGGCGGGATCCATTTCCAAGACCAACTGCGTGGTGGTGTTTCTCAACCAGCTGCGGGAGAAAATCGGCGTGATGTACGGTAACCCGGAGGTGACCACCGGCGGCCGGGCGCTGAAGTTTTACGCCAGCGTCCGGATTGACGTGCGCCGGATTGAGACCCTGAAGAACGGTTCGGAGATGGTGGGCAACCGCACCCGGGCCAAGGTGGTAAAAAATAAGGTGGCGCCCCCCTTCCGAGAGGCGGAATTTGACATCATGTACGGGGAGGGCATCTCCAAGGTAGGGGAGATTGTGGACCTGGGCGTGAAGCTGGACCTGATTGAAAAGAGCGGTGCTTGGTTCACCATCGGGGAAGCTCGTATCCAGGGCCGGGATGCGGCCAAGGCCTATCTGAAGGAGCACCCGGACGTAGCCGATCAGCTGGAGGCGGAGATCCGGAAAAACGCCGTAAAGCTGATGTCCCCCCAGTCCAAGGCGGCGGCAAGAGCTGCCGGGCGGCCGGTGGACATCTCTGCGGAGGATTTTGAGGGCTAATCCCTGAAAAGGGAAAATACTTTTCAGGAGTAGGCGAACATGAAAATCGAAAAAATTGTGAAAAGCCAGCGGTCTAAGGATAGCTATTGGCTACACTTTGACGATGGAAGCAAGTTAAAAACCTTTACGGCAAATATGGCCGCATTTGGCCTATATAAGGGCATGGAATTGACGGAAGCCCAGTTGGAAGCGCTACTAGACGCCTCCAAAACCGAGGGGGCCAAGCTGCGGGCGGTGCGCCTGACGGGGCTGCGGCCCTTGAACAAGCGGGAGCTGCAGCGGAAGCTCACCGAGAAGGGAGAGCGGCCGGAAGATGCCCAGCTGGCCGCCGACTGGCTGGAGGCCCAGGGGGCTATAGACGAGGCGGACTATGCCCTGGCTGTGGCCCGGCGGTATGCCGGCCGTGGCTACGGGAGCGGCCGGGTCCGGGAAGAGCTGCGCCGCCGGGGCGTGCCCAAGGAACACTGGGATGCGGCCCTGGACAGCCTACCCCCGGCAGCAGAGACGCTGGACCATCTGCTGGAGACCAAGTTGGGCGGGGCCCCAGTGGATGCCGCCGAGACCAACCGGGTGGCAAACGGGCTCTATCGCCGGGGCTTTTCATGGGAGGAGATCCGCTCCGCCCTGCGCCGCTATGAAGAGGCGCATCCAAACCTTTGAGGAGGGACAGGCATGCCTTTGAAAATTGGTATGATCGCACTGGGCTGCGCCAAGAACGTGATCAACAGTGAACAGATGTTGTGGCTGTTGGAAAATGCAGGCATGGAGCTGGCAGAGGATCTGGAGGGCACAGATGTTGTGGTCATCAACACCTGCGGCTTTATCCAGTCGGCCAAGGAGGAGGCCATCGCCCAAATCTTAGAGGTGGCGGAGCTGAAAAAGGCGGGGCTGACCAAAAAGATCCTGGTGGCTGGGTGCCTGGCCCAGCGGTACAAAGAGGAGATCCTTGCCGAGCTGCCGGAAGTGGACGGCATTTTGGGCTGCGGCAGCTTTGCGGAGATTGTAGAGGCGGTGCAGGAGGTTATGGCCGGCGGCCGGCCAGTCCGCTTTGGGGACATTAACCAGCCGGACTGCGAGGCGGGCCGGGTGGTCACCTCGCCGGAGGCCTGGGCCTATATCAAAATCGCAGAAGGCTGCGACAACCGCTGCGCCTATTGCGTGATCCCCTCCATTCGGGGCCGCTACCGCAGCCGCCCCATGGAAAATATCCTGGAAGAAGCCCAGGATCTGGTAGGGTCCGGGGCCAAGGAGCTGATCGTGGTGGCCCAGGATATCACCCGTTACGGCACGGACCTATATGGCGGGCGCAAGCTGAGCCAGCTGCTGCGGGAGCTGTGCAAAATAGACGGGCTGCAGTGGATCCGGCTCCACTACCTGTATCCCGACGCCATAGACGACGAGCTGATAGATACCATCGCTGAAGAGGAGAAGATCCAGAAATACCTGGATATCCCTATTCAGCATATCAACGACAAGATTTTGAAGGCCATGAACCGCCGGGGCACCGGGGAAGAGATCCGGGCCCTATTCCAAAAGCTGCGGCAGCGCATCCCCAACCTGGTGCTGCGCACCAGCCTGATCACCGGGCTGCCCGGCGAGGGGGAGGCGGAGTTTGAAGAGCTCTGCGCCTTTTTAAAGGAGGCCCAGATCCAGCGGGTGGGGGTCTTCCCCTTCTCCCCGGAGGAGGGGACACCGGCGGCGGCCATTCCCGGCCGACCGGATGAAGAGACCGCCCAGTGCCGGGCGGAGCAGATCATGGACCTGCAGGAGGGGGTTATGGAGGCCTTTTCCCGCAGCCGCATCGGCAAGACGGAGGACATCTTGTGCGAGGACTTTGACGAGGATGCGGGCATGTGGTACGGCCGCAGCTACGCCGACTCGCCGGAGATTGACGGACGGGTCTATATCCAAGGGGCAGAGGCTTTGCCCGGGGAGATGATCTCCGTGGAGATCACAGGCCTGTATGACGGGGACTTGATAGGAGTGAGACTATGACGACTGCAAATAAGATTACCATTGCCCGGATTGTCATGATCCCGGCCCTCATTGTCGCTATGCTGCTGGACACGGATGTCTCGTCTATCATCGCCCTGGTGATCTTCGTGGTGGCCAGCATTACCGACTGCATTGACGGCTATTTGGCCCGAAAGCACAACCAGATCACCAATTTCGGTAAGTTTTTAGATCCTCTGGCGGATAAGCTGTTGATTATGGCGGCGATCCTGATTTTCGTTCAGTGGGGGCAGATGCCCGCCTGGGCGGCCATCATCATCCTGGCCCGGGAGTTTGCTGTGACGGGGCTGCGCCTGGTGGCGGCCACCGGCGGCGTGGTGATTGCAGCGGGCATGTCCGGCAAGATCAAGACTGTGACCTCTATCCTGGCCATTATTTTGATGATGACCCCCATTCACGACTGGGTGCTCTTTGGCAGCATCACCGTGGATGTGGTGTGTTATGTGCTGATGGTGATCACCACGGTCTGGTCCGGGGTGGAGTACTTTGTGAAAAACATCAAGATTTTGGATGTAAAGAGCTAAAAAGCCGGCCCCGCCGCCCTTGACAGACGGGGGGATTGACGGTATGATAAGCAGAGAAAAGCACAAAGGCCATGACGGAGAAAAGTATGTGGCAGAGTTTGGGCCCAGAGAGGCTGCGCCCCCGGCTGAAAGCGCAGCTGCCCGACAGCTTACAGAAGTGCGCTCCTGAGCCGGGGCTCGGAAATGGGTCCACGTATGGCTGCGTTAAAGCCGGATCCGCTATTGGGCGGAGGAGAGAAAAATGAGAGTGGAACCGCGGAAACCCGCCTCTCGCAGCATGCTGCGAGAGGCGTTTTTTTATGGACGGACCCGGGAAAGAGAAGGGGGACAGGGATGTTTTCCAAATTAAAAGAGACGGTGCAGGCCTATAAGGCCAGGGACCCTGCGGCCCGGTCGGCCCTGGAGATCCTGCTGCTGTACCCGGGGGTCCGGGCGGTGCGGGCCTACCGGAAAGCCAACTGGTGCTACCGACACAACCTGCGCTTTTTGGCCCGGTATATCTCCCAACGGGCCCGGCACAAAACGGGGATCGAGATCCACCCCGGGGCCACGATTGGCCGCCGGCTGGTGATTGATCACGGCATGGGCATCGTGATTGGGGAGACGACGGAGATTGGGGACGACGTGCTCTTGTACCAGGGGGTGACTCTGGGTGGCACTGGGAAAGACCAGGGCAAGCGCCACCCCACCATCGGCAACAACGTGATGATCGGCTCCGGGGCCAAGGTCCTGGGCCCCTTCCGAGTGGGGGACAACGCCCGCATCGCCGCCGGTGCCGTGGTTTTGAAGGAGGTCCCCCCCAACAGCACCGCCGTTGGCGTCCCCGCCAAGATTGTGCGGGTGGCCGGCGAAAAAGCCAACTACGCCGCCGCTGTGGACCAGATCCACGTCACCGACCCGGTGGCCATAGAGCTCCAGTCCCTGCGGGAGTATGTGGAGCTGCTGGAGCGGCATTTTAATCAGATGGAACAGAAACTGGAGAAAGATGAGGAAGAGGACCATGAAACTGTTTAATACCATGTCTATGGAAAAAGAGGAGTTTGTGCCTATTGAGCCCGGCAAGGTGAAGATGTATGCCTGCGGGCCCACGGTGTATAACTACATCCATATCGGCAACGCCCGGCCCATTATTATGTTTGACGTGCTCCGCCGCTATTTTGAGTACCGGGGCATGGATGTGACCTTTGTCCAGAACTTCACCGATGTGGACGACAAGATCATCAACCGGGCCAATGAGGAGGGGATTTCCTCCGCCCAGGTGGCAGAGAAGTACATTCAAGAGTATTTTACGGATGCCCACGGCCTGGGGGTCCGGGACGCCACCATCCACCCCAGGGCCACGGAGAACATCGACGCCATCATTCAGATTATTGAAACGCTGATTGACAAGGGCTACGCCTATGTCTCCGGCGGGGACGTGTACTACCGGACCGAGCGGTTTGCCGACTACGGGAAGCTCTCCCACCAGAACTTAGACGAACTGCGGGCCGGCGCCCGGATCGACGTCAGCGAGGCCAAGGAGTCCCCCATGGACTTTGCCCTGTGGAAGGCGGCCAAGCCTGGGGAGCCGGCTTGGGATTCCCCCTGGGGCCAGGGGCGGCCCGGCTGGCACATTGAGTGCTCCGCCATGTCCAACCGCTATCTGGGTAAGCACATTGACATCCACTGCGGCGGCCAAGACCTGGCCTTTCCCCACCACGAAAATGAGATCGCCCAGTCGGAGGCGGCCAACGGCTGCAAGTTTGTAAACTACTGGCTCCACAACGGGTTTATCAGCGTGGACAACAAGAAGATGTCCAAGTCTTTGGGCAATTTCTTCACCGTGCGGGATGCAGCGGCGGCCTATGGGTATGACGGCATCCGCATGTTTATGCTGATGAGCCACTACCGCAGCCCTTTAAACTACTCCGGGGAGATCCTGGTCCAGGCGAAAAACGCCTTAGAGCGGCTGCACACGGCCAAGGCCAACCTGGACTTTTTGGTGGAAAACGGGGGGACTGGCCCCATGACGGAGGAAGAGGCCGCCTTTGTAAAGGGGCTGGACACCTATCGGGACCGGTTTATCCAGGCCATGGACGACGATTTCAATACGGCGGACGCCATTGCCGTTATCTTTGAGATGGTGCGGGAGATCAACACCGCCACGGCGGCGGACAAGGCGCCCACCCGTGCCCTGGCAGCCGCCTGCCGGGAGCGGTTTTTGGAGCTTTGCGACGTGCTGGGCCTGCTGTATCAGGTGGAAACGGATGCTTCTGGAGACATGGATGCGGAGATTGAGGCCATGATCCAGGCCCGGAACCAGGCCAGGAAAGAGAAAAACTATGCCGAAGCGGACCGGATCCGGGATCAGCTGAAGGAGATGGGCATACTTCTGGAGGATACACCTCAGGGCGTGAAGTGGAAACGGGCCTAGGGTGTAAAGCGAAAAAATACCCCTGTACGCTTTGTGCGTACAGGGGTATAATATGTTATAATAAATGTTGCCAATCAGTCGTGCTGGAACAAAACCGTGGAGAAGTACCGCTCCCCGGTGTCCGGGAGAATAGTGACTACCGTCTTTCCCTTCCCCAGTTTTTTGGCCAGCTTCACAGCGGCGGCCACGTTGGACCCGCTGGAGATGCCGCAGAGCAGCCCCTCCTCCCGGGCCAGGCGCCGGGCGGTCTCAATGGCCTCCTGGTCGGAGACGATGGAGATGTGGCTGTAGATCTGCTGGTTTAAGTTCTCCGGGATCAGCCCGTCCCCAATGCCCATCTGCAGATGGGTGCCGATGCTGCCCCCGGACAGGATGGCCGCATTTTCCGGCTCCACGGCCCAGATCTCAATATCCGGGTTTTGGCTCTTTAAGACCTCCCCAATCCCGCTGATGGTGCCGCCGGTGCCCACGCCGGAGCAAAACCCGTGGATGGGCCGGCCCACCTGCTCTAAGATCTCCAGAGCCGTGTGGTATTTGTGGGTCAGGGGATTGTTGGGGTTGGTAAACTGCTGGGGGATGTAGACGTTGGGGTCCTTTGCCGCCATGTCCTGGGCGGTGGCCAGGCACTGGGCGATACATTTGCCGATGTCCCCGTCGTCGTGAATCAGGACCACTTCGGCCCCATAGGCCTCCATCAGTTTCAGCCGTTCCATGCTCACAGAGTCGGGCATGATGATGCGGACCTTGTAGCCACGGACCGCCCCCACCAGGGAGATACCGATGCCCTGGTTGCCGCTGGTGGGCTCTACAATAATGGTGTCCGGGCCGATGAGGCCGGCCCGCTCCGCCTCCAGCAGCATGTTGTAAGCTGTACGGGTTTTGATGGAGCCGCCGATGTTGACCCCTTCATATTTCACTAGGATTTCCGCATCTTCCGGCCCGGTGAATTTGTGCAGCCGGATGATGGGCGTATGGCCAATGGCCTCCAATACGTTGTCGCAAACCAAAAAAATGCCCCCAATAGACAAAAATTTTTCCATATCGCCTGCCAAGGGCAGACACTAAGAGAATTCTACCATACCTATATCGCAAATTCAAGAAAGCAGGAGGATTCCCCATGAAATTGATGGCCTTAGACGGAAACAGCATTGTAAACCGGGCGTTTTACGCCATACGGACCATGACCACCCAGGATGGGGAGCCCACCAACGCCATTTACGGCTTTCTTATGATTTTAAACAAGCTGATGACCGAGGAGTCGCCGGACGCCCTGTGCGTCACCTTTGATTTGCCGGCCCCCACCTTCCGGCACACCCAGTATACCGAGTACAAGGCCCAGCGGAAGGGCATGCCGGAGGATTTGGCCGTGCAGATGCCGGTTTTAAAAGATGTTTTGACCGCCATGCGGATTCCCTATTATGAGCTGGAGGGGTACGAGGCGGACGATCTGCTGGGTACCATCTCCGCCAAATGCCAGGCCGCCGATTGGGACTGCGTCATCGTCACCGGGGACCGGGACAGCTTGCAGCTGGTGGGCGGGCGGACTGTAGTAAAACTGATCTCCACCCGGGGCGGCAAGACAGAGACCAAGGCCTATGATACAGAGACCCTGGAGGCGGAATACGGGTTCCCTCCGGCCCAGATTGTGGACCTAAAGGCCCTGATGGGGGACGCCTCGGACAATATCCCCGGCGTGGCTGGCGTGGGGGAGAAGACCGCCATGGATCTGCTCCACCGCTTTGGCACGGTGGCGGCCATCTACGAAAATTTGGATACGCTGGATATTCGGGAGGCGCTGCGGAAAAAGCTCCAGGCGGGGGCGGAGTCTGCCAAGCTCTCCTATGCCCTGGCCACCATCCAGCGGGATGTGCCCTTGGACTTTGACCCGGCGCAAAACCGATGCCAGGCGCCGGATCGGCCGGCCCTGCGGGCGATTTTTACCCGCCTGGAATTCCGGAAGTTTTTAGAGAAATATGAACTCAACACCCCGGATCTGGACCAGCCGGCGGAAGCCGCCGCTCCGGCCCTCTCCTGGGTATCGCCCAGCGCAGCGGAGCTGCCCCAGGTCCTGGACCAGTGCCGGCAGGCGGAGCGGGTATACTTCCTGGCAGACCAGGAGTTTAATGCCCTGGCGGTGGCCACGGAAGAGCAGGGTTGGTTTTTGGTCCGCCAACAGTTGGAAAAGGCCTTTGACGACTTTTTGCCCGCCTTTTTCTCCGAAAAGGTGCAAAAGGCAACCGTTGAAGTAAAAGACCTGACCCGCCGGCTGCTGGAAGAGGGGCTGCCGGCAGAGGGATTTGTGTTTGACGTTGCCCTGGGGGCCTATCTGCTGGATCCGTCAGCGGGAAATTATAGCCTCAGCCAGGTGGCCGACCGGCTGTTGCACCGGGCGGTGCCGGAGGCGGAGCTGTACAATGGGCCCCAGGCCTTTGGTCTGTTGGGCCCGGGGGCGGAGCTGGTGGCGGGCATGGAGCAGGGTGCGGAGGCTGTTAAGCTATTATATGCCCACATACAGCCCCTGCTCACCCAATACGGTATGACCTGGCTTTTCCAGCAAGTGGAGATGCCCCTGTGCCGGGTGCTGGCGGACATGGAGAAACAGGGTTTTCTGGTGGACCGCCAGGCCCTGGCGGACTTTGGGGAGGCCCTGCAGACAGGGATAGACCAGCTGCAGGCCTCTATCTATGATTTGGCGGGGGAGACCTTTAACATCAACTCGCCGAAGCAGTTGGGGGAAGTGCTCTTTGACAAACTGATGCTCCCCGCCCCCAAGCGAACCAAGACCGGCTACTCCACCAACATCGATGTTTTGGAGCGGCTGAAGAATAAGCACCCCATCATCCAGCAGATCATGGACTACCGGCAGCTCACCAAGCTGAAATCCACCTATACAGACGGGCTTTTGAAGGAGATCCAGCCGGATGGGCGGATCCATACCAAGTTCCAAATGACGGTGACAGCTACCGGACGGCTGTCCTCTACGGAGCCAAATCTGCAGAACATCCCCATCCGCCGGGAGCTGGGGGGCGAGATCCGGAAGATGTTTGTGGCCGCCCCGGGCTGCGTGCTGGTGGACGCCGACTACTCCCAGATCGAGCTGCGGCTGCTGGCCCATATCTCTGGGGATGAGACCATGCAGCAGGCCTTTCGCCAGGGGGAGGATATCCACGCCGTCACGGCTTCCCAGGTCTTTGGCGTGCCCTTGGAGGAGGTGACTGCCCTCCAGCGCAGCCGGGCCAAGGCGGTGAATTTCGGCATTGTCTATGGCATCTCGGATTTCTCCCTGGCCCAGGACATCGGGGTCACTCGGGCAGAGGCCAAACAGTATATGGACAGCTATTTGGAGAAGTACCACGGGGTGCGGGAATATATGCACAACATCGTGGAAAAGGCCAAGGCGGACGGCTATGTCACCACCATGTTTGGCCGGCGGCGGTACCTGCCGGAACTCAAGTCCAGCAACTACAACGTGCGCAGCTTTGGGGAGCGGGTGGCCCTAAATATGCCCATCCAAGGGGCTGCGGCGGACATTATGAAGATTGCCATGGTCCGGGCCTATGCACAGCTCCGCAAAGCCCTGCCGGAGGCACGGCTCCTGCTCCAGGTCCATGACGAGCTGATCTGCGAGGTGCCGGAGGCCCAGGGCGCAGAGGCCCAGGCCATTTTAAAGGCGGCCATGGAGGGGGCGGCGGAGCTGGCCATCCCCCTCACGGTGGACGCCCATGTGGGGAAAAACTGGTATGATGCAAAGTGAGTGGGCCATCGGCCTCATGGAAAAAGGGGACATCCCCCAGGCGGCGGCTATAGAGGCCCAATGCTTTTCCGCCCCCTGGTCGGCGGCCATGCTGGAAGCGGAGACGACAGCCCCGGACAGCTGCATGCTGGCCGCCCGAAGGGTGGACGGCCGGCTTTTGGGCTACGGGGGCTTTCGCTGGGTCTTGGATGAGGGCTATATCGGCAACATCGCCGTGGCGCCGGAGGCCCGGCGCCAGGGCATAGGCCGGGCCCTGGTCCAGCAGCTGATCCAGGCGGGCAAAGCCGTAGGCCTGGCATTTCTGACCTTGGAGGTGCGGGCGGGGAACGAGGCCGCCATCGCCCTCTATGCCCAGGCGGGCTTTGTGCCGGTTGGCCGCCGGCCGGGCTACTATACGGCGCCTCGGGAGGATGCCGTGCTTATGACGTTTTACTATCAGCAATGAGGTGAGTTTATGCATATTCTGGCTATTGAATCTTCCTGTGACGAGACGGCTGTTGCCATTGTGAAAGACGGGCGGGAGGTTTTGACAGACGAGATCTTCTCCCAGGTGGACATTCATGCCGTCTATGGCGGCGTAGTCCCGGAGATCGCCTCCCGAAACCATATCCAGGCGGTGAGCCTTTTGGCGGACCAGGCCCTTAAGCATACAGGCCTTGCCCGAGGGGACATCGACGCTGTGGCGGTGACCTATGCCCCGGGGCTCATTGGCGCCCTGCTCGTAGGGGTAAACTTTGCCAAGGCCCTGGCCTATGCCCTGGATGTGTCCCTGGTCCCGGTGCACCACATCCGGAGCCACATCGCCGCCAACTACATAGCGTATCCGGACTTAGAGCCCCCCTTCCTGTGCCTGGTGGTCTCCGGCGGCCATAGCCTGATTGTGGATGTGCGGGGCTATACAGACCTGCGGATCATCGGCACCACCCATGACGATGCGGCGGGGGAGTGCTTTGACAAATCCGCCCGGGTCCTGGGCCTGGGCTATCCCGGCGGCGGCCCCATCGATAAGCTGTCCCAGACGGGGGACAGCAGCCGGTACGACCTGCCCCGGGCCAAGGTGGAGGGGCACCCCTACGACATGTCCTTCTCCGGGCTGAAGACAGCGGTGATCAACCTGGTGCATAATGCCCAGCAAAAAGGGGAGGAGCTGGACAAGCCCTCTCTTGCCGCCAGCCTTTGCGCCGCCATCAGCGACACCCTGGTGCCTCGCACCATGGCCGCAGCGAAAGAGTTGGGCTACAAAAAGATTGCCATTGCCGGCGGCGTGGCGGCAAACTCCCGCATTCGGGCGGATTTTCAAAAGGCCGCCCAGGCGGCCGGCGCCACGCTGTACCTGCCGCCCTTGAAGCTCTGCGGGGACAACGGCGCCATGATCGGCTGCCAGGGGTATTACGAGTATCTGGCGGGCAAGCGGGCCGGTTTGGACCTAAACGCCTATGCCAATATGGAAATCCAAGAGGAGCGGTTTTAATGAGCCATCCCTTTCGGTGGGCAGAAAAATGCAGAATGGGGTGTCCGCCTTGTAAAAACAAGGGGGAAGACGGGGAAAATGCGTGTTATGTCAACAGGGGAACAGGCTCTGCGCTTTTGTAACTAGGGTTTGACCGGTCTTGAAATAATTTACAAAAAATCGGGAAAAGGTTGCAAACAAAGGGCTGAGGGCATGTGCAAAACTCTGTGGAAAATGTGGATAACTCTCTGCATAGAGCCTTTTATCCTTCCGTTACGTCAACAATTTTTGCGATGGAAAAAAAGGAAGGAAAAAATAATATAAGGAAAATATAGTAAAAATAGAGAGAATTCTGGAAAGGAAATGGGAGAAAATGCAATTCTTTTTCCCGTTTATCTGCCATGAAACGACAAAATTCATAAAAATTATGCAGGACGGCAGGGAAGCGGTATGCATAATACAAATAGTAATCGATGAAAATCCCCAGGATTGAGCGGGAATTGGTTGACGCAGCGGGGGATTTGTGCTAAACTACTTTTGCTGTTTTTGCACAGGGCAAAAATAGGCTGGTGTAGCTCAGTCGGTAGAGCAGCTGATTCGTAATCAGCAGGTCAGGTGTTCGAGTCACCCCACCAG
>CAZXRD010000031.1:0-17904 GCA_964642465.1 uncultured Oscillospiraceae bacterium
GAACTGCTCTCCTTTTCTATCCTATTTTTATAGCCGATTGATCTTTTTAACATGGTGACAGGCCACAAAATGTCCCGGTCGCAGCTCTTCATACACCGGATCCACAGTTTTACAAACCTCTGTCGCATAAGGGCAGCGGGCAGCAAACCGACACCCCGGTTCCGGTTCAATGGGAGATGTAATTTCTCCCCGCATTGGGATGCGATGCGTCTTGTAGTCGATATCCGGCACAGGGATGGCAGAAAGCAGCCCTTTTGTATAGGGATGCAAAGGATATTCAAAAAGTTCATCTGCTGCACACTTTTCCGCCATACAGCCCATATACATCACCAAAATATCATCAGAAATATGTTTGACCACGGATAAATCATGGGTAACAAACATATAAGTGAGTTGTTTTTCCTCCTGAAGATCCTGGAGTAAATTCAAGCATTGAGCCTGGACAGATACATCCAGCGCTGACACCGGTTCGTCACAAACAATGAATTTAGGATTCATAATTAACGCTCGAGCAATACCAATGCGTTGTCGGCGACCACCATCTAGTTCATGTGGATAGGAATAGACTAGGCGGCGGGCAAGCCCTACAGCATCCATCATTTGCAGGACCCGCAACGCAACATCGTCTTTGGATCTGCACATTTTATTGGCTCGTAAGGGATCGGCAATTAAATCAAAAACACACATCCGAGGATCTAAAGACGCATAGGGGTCCTGGTATATAATTTGCATCTCTTGCTGTAACTGTATACGTCGTTTTCGTTTTACATGTGTAATGTCTTCCCCTTTAAATAAAATTTGACCATCTGTAGCTGGTAGGATACCTAGAATAGTGCGGCCCAGCGTGGATTTCCCGCAACCAGATTCGCCCACAACACCAAGGACTTTTCCTGTTTCAATAGTAAAACTTACGCCATCTACAGCATGAAGGTCGCCGCTATTAGTATCAAAATATTTTTTTAAATCATGGATTTTAAGCAGCTCAGACATTTTTATTCCTCCTTGCAACGTAGGCAACGGACTAAATGTCCCGGCTCCACTTCTGTCATCTCCGGGTGAGTCATCGTACAAGCCTCACAAGCCATAGGACAGCGGGGGCTGAAATAGCAGCCTTCTGGCAGTTTTATTGGGTCAGGCATCAAGCCAGGGATGGGTTGGAGCCGGCGGATCTTTTTTGTCAGGCTAGGAATAGACTGGAACAAACCTCTGGTATAGGGATGTTGATAATTTTTAAACATCTGCCGCAAAGAACCGCACTCGATAATTTCACCGGCATACATAATTGCAACATCATCACAGGTTTCTGCCACAATACCTAAATCATGTGTAATTAACAGTAAAGAGGTCCCTAACTTATCCCGCAATTCTCGGATCATATCTAAGACCTGTGCCTGGATAGTTACATCCAGTGCTGTAGTGGGTTCATCTGCGAGCAATAGTTTTGGGTTACAGGCTAAAGCCATCGCAATCACAACTCTTTGTTTCATACCACCTGAAAACTGATGCGGATATTCGTCACTTCGCTCGGCGGGGATTCCAACCATCTCCAACATATCGTCTGCTTTTTCGTAGGCCTGGAGCTTAGAACATTTTTCGTGAATGCGGACGTTCTCTGCAATCTGCTCTCGCACTCTCATAACGGGGTTCAAAGCTGTCATAGGGTCCTGAAAAATCATAGCAATTTCTTGTCCCCGGATTTTTCGTAGTTCCGCATCAGACATCTCCATTAGGTTTTGACCTTCATAAAAGATTTGCCCCCCAGTATATTGGCCTTGAGGTTCTTGAATTAAGTGCATGATACTCAAAGCCGTGGTTGTTTTACCTGCGCCGGTTTCCCCTACTAGGCCCACAGTCTTTCCCTTTTCAATGGCCAAGTTCACATGATTTACTGCATGAGCAACGCCACCCTGCGTATGAAATTCCACACTCAGATCTTGAATCTCAAGTAATTTTTCCATAGCGCCTCACCTCAATGCTTTTGTTTGGGATCCAGTGCATCCCGCAAGCCATCGCCAAACAAGTTAAATCCAAGCATAGAAATAGCTATAGCTATACCCGGGAATACCACACCCGGCCAGAACTGACGAATCAGCTCTTTTCCTTCGCTGAGCATCGCACCCCACTCTGGTGTAGGTGGCTGGACCCCTAAGCCAATGAAACTCAATCCAGAAATTAATAAAATATTTGCTCCCAAAGATAGGGATGCATTGACAATTAATGGTGCCAAACAGTTGGGAAGAATATGTTTTACAATCACTCGCTTATCACTTGAACCGTAAGCCTTGGCCGCCTCTATATATTCCTGTTCCCGAATTCCGAAAATGGTAGCCCGAAGTAACAAGGCATTGGGCGCAATCCCTCCTACAGAGACTGCCAAAGCTGTTTGCCATACGCCATTTCCAAGCAAAGCCGAGACACACACTGCTAACAAAACACTAGGTATACTTACCAATACGTCTACAATCCGCATTAACGCTACATCTACCCATTTGCCGTAGTAACCGGCTAGGGCGCCCAAAATACCGCCAATAATCATACTGACAATACATCCCATCAAGGAGACCAATAAAGATGTACGTCCCCCATAGATTACCCGGGAGAAAATATCCCTCCCCATCTTATCCGTTCCAAAGAGATGTTGTAAGCTGGGAAACTGTCTTGCATTGGAGGGGTCCATTTCGTCATACCCATAAGGCGCAATAATAGGTGCCAAAATCGCAACGAGGATTAAGATCAATACAACAATAGCCCCCACCACTGCCACTTTTCGCTTGCGAAATCGGGCCAGGACATCGCTAAGCTGGCTATGCCGGCGCAGACTTTGCAGCTCTGCCAGTTCGCCGTTGAGCTGTTCCTTTTTATTCATGATCTTCTCCTCCTGTTACTTCCTCCAGTGATTCTGTAGACCTTGTAACAGCTTCTGTTGGCAAAACAGCCGTCAGCACCTTTTTTCTCTTTTTTCTCCGCCCGGAAAATTGTGCCTTCACACGAGGATCGATTAAGCTCATCATAATATCTACCAGTAAAATCATCATCATAGAAAACGCACTGATTAAGATTGTAATGGACAATACCACCGGATAATCTCGTCCATTGATAGCTGTCACCAAACGACTCCCCATACCCGGCACCGAGAAAATAGATTCAATCACTACAGACCCGCCAATGATCATACTAAATTGGGTGCCCAACACGGTCAATACCGGAAGCATGGCATTTTTCAGGCCATGCTTGATGATGGTCTTACTCTCCGAAAGCCCTTTCGCCCGGGCTGTACGAATGTAATCCTGACGAATTACATCCAACATACTGGAACGAGTCTGCCGAGTCACAATAGCCAGGGACAATGTGCCGTTGCAAACAACCGGCAGAATATATCCTAGCCACCCGCCTTGTGCGGTCGCTGGCAACCACCCTAAATTAATACAAAATACAATGATTGCCATTAGTGCCACCCAGAAGTTTGGTAGCGCTGCAACCAAAATAGAGAAAAAAGATACGATGTAGTCTACAATACTGTTTTGTTTTACAGCTGAGATTATTCCTATAGGTATAGCGATGGCTGTGGTAAGCAAGCAAGACATCAAGCCTATTCGTATAGATTCCCAGATACGAGACCCCAACTCAGTATTGACTGACCGAGAGGTTTGATAACTTGTACCAAAGTCAAACTTGGTGACTAAGTTTTTAATATAATTCCAAAGTTGTACAAAAAAGGGCTCATTAAGCCCTAAACGCTCCATAGTTTCATTGTACTGTTCTTCAGTATAGTTTGGGCCCAGCATTGTTCGTACAGGATCTCCAGGCATATAATAGGTAATTGTAAAGGTAGCTACAATAACCACCAATAAAATTGGGATCATGATCAAGATTCGTTTCAAGATGTACTTCAGCAAAACACTCACCCCTCATTGGCTTGGGCCGAATATGTATAATAGAGGCATACCGCAAGCATTAAATATATCTTACCGCTCATACTGCGGCATGCCTCTACATACTTTCTTCAGCCTATTACTTAACGGACACGTTTAGGGTCATGTTGGCATTAATGTTATGAATAATACATTCAGCAAATACATCAGTGTTATAAATATAAGCAGTATTCAATTCAAACAAGGGTACTAAGTCAAAGTTTTCATACCACTCTCTTTGCAGCTCATAATATGCTTCAATTCTTTCATCTTCATCTAATGTTCCATTTGCTTTTGCAATAATATCATCGTAAAGTGTACCCCGACTCATAACGGCGTTACTGCCCGTACTTGTCCAGTTTCCAGTGAATTGACCCGGATCCTGTGCACCATTAGACATAAAATAGTAGGCAATATCCGAGTACCCTTCTACTGTCTCCTCTGCAGAATAAGTAGCCTCATCTAATGGATTAAGTTCGCAGTTGATGCCAATGGCTAACAGATATCCCTGGATCATCTCGGCAGTATCACTTTGCACCGGGTCATCACTTTTATAGCTGTAAGTTATGGTAATGTCCCCGTCAGCGTAGCCGGCATCTGCCAACACCTGCCGTGCATAGTCAGGATCATAGCTATACTGGAAATCATCGGTATAGCCCAACATACTGGTCGCAAAAGCCCCTGCAGATGTAGTGCCCAAGTTGCCTAGCACAACTTCACGCAAGGCATCCACGTCAATTGCATAGCAGATAGCTTCCCGAACAGCTGGATCGGCACAAGCCCCTTGATCCACTTCCATACATAGCCAGCTAACAAAGTTATTGGAAACCCTGCCAACAGCAGAATTACCATAATCCCCGTTTTCTGCGGCTACATAGTCATCATTCGTAACCCCCCAAGCCAAATCCAAAAGTCCATTGCTATAGTCGGCCATCATCGTGGTGGCGTCGCTATACAACTGAACAGTGATTTTTTCAATGTTGAACTCATATTCCTCGGCTCCCCAATAATCATCACGCAACTCGTAAACGCTGTAGGAATCTTGCACATATTCTACCGGCTTATATGGCCCGGACCCCACCACCTGACTTGGATCATACCAGTCTATATTTTCGCCACCAACACTCTCCACATAGTCCTTATTCAATACAGAAAGCCCCGTCATGAAAGCAATTGCAGAAGGTGTTACATCATGCATCTTCAGAGTGACTGTCAGACCATCATCCGAGACCGTGCTGTTCTCCAAATCTGCAAAGGCATACATAAATTTAATGGGGAAAAATCCATCCAGCATAGCCTGATAACTAAAGAGAATATCATCACCGAGAAGTTGGTCACCATTGGAGAAATACACATTGTCCTTCAAATACAGCATTAGAGTTGTGTCATCCGTCCACTCCCAGTCCTCTAGAATGCGGGAATAGAATTCGCCATCATTTGTAGTATAAAAGATTTGATCATAAATGAGATAGCTTTGGGTAGCCTGGGAATATGCCATACCCCAACCACACAGGGGATCATAGGGGTTCACAATGTAGTTTGTCCCTAGCCACCCCAATGTGACCTCTGTATTCTGCGGAGTACCGTTATTGCCCTCATCAGATGTGTTATTTTCATTGCTATTGGAGAGGCTTGTTTCATCGGCACCATCTCCGCCTCCTCCACATGCTGCAAAGCTGAACAACATAGCCAAGGCCATCAAGAGCGCAAGCAGTTTTCTCATTTTTTCCATTTTTTCTCCTCCTTAATTTTTATTTATACGGATTGCAAGCTCTATAAGGGTCTACGTTATGTGTAATCAGGAATTTTTCCTGTTGTGTTTCTCCACATTGTGGATTGCAATGGTTTATAAAAATTCCACCTGGTCCAAACGAAAGGTTAGCTCAGTACCAATGCCCAGTGGGTTTTTGGATGTTTTTGGATCTAACTTAACATCAATAAACTCTGTAAATTCCGCTAAAGCATCTCTCCACAAATATTTGTGGAACACATTGCCCTCTACACCTTCCAAGGGATACGCATCATCCGGCCACCACTCCAGGCATTGCGGTGCATGCAGGCGAACTCTGGTCCCCACAGGGATTACATCCAACTCTGGTAGCTGTATTGACTCTACATACCCGTCTTCCACTGCTGCCGTACCATTAGAAGGTAATTCTACGGTACAGCGTGCAGCATCGGACACATTTCCCTGACACATATCATAGAGCCAAGTCTCTAGATCCACCAGATATTTGCCATTTTCATAGCGTTTGCCAATAACATGACCATTACCCACTAGACAGTCCCAATGAGGTGTCTGCATAAAATGTAGATTCCGATGATAAACAATCATTCCATCATCCCCCATCCAGTTGGTGGCTATCCGCCCCAATTGGTTGCGGCAGGAATCCGAAAAACATACAGCCCTAGGATTACTCATCAGCTGTGCCATATCGGCAGAAAAATGCCACTCCAACCCGAAACGCTGGGCATTATCATAGGGATTTGTAAATGTGGCATTCCGTCGCTCTCTATAGACTCGGGTGGGCCACAAGGGTTCCTCTTCTTTTACAGCAAACCAGGACACCATGTCCCAAAGCCGCATAGGCCCTAAAGTTGTATGGGCCAACTCCTCCCCTACCTTTACATCTTCCCAATACAACGTATCTGCTCCCCGGCGAAACTCGTGATCAATGACATCCTGTATCCAGGTATTTTGCGCATCTGTATACCAGTGATCTTCAAAAGGTGGGATAGGATAGCGTTGACCTCTAGGCCGGTCATACATCACCGCATCGAGGCAATGTTTATGGTTGGCAACCAATTCACCTCTCTGGTTATAAATATCACAATCCCGCTGGATATACCCCCATGCACGGGGGCCATCATGCTCCTCGTCATCTTTTAGTACATCAATGAGTTGAGGCCGTTTTTGAAAAACTCGAAGTTCATCCCCTATATAGATTTGCTTATGCTGGGTAAATTGTCCACCATAGTGGTTGTTCATCATGGATTTAACAGACTGCTCGCCTTCTAGCAATAGGTTTAAATCGTGCATATCAAAGCGATCCACATAAAATGGATAAGCGACTATGCTGCCCCAACGACTTTCCCGAGCGTAAGCTTCATCAGTCCAAATTGAACTCCAACTGTCAGACCAGGTGTTGTAACGAAGTATGCTATCTCGATCTGCTACGGTTTTTTTCTGTTCCTTTTGCCAACCGTAGATTTCATCCCCCATTGCAGCAACTCGATCTATCACCCGTTGCTCCTCGCGGGTATACACATTTCTTTTTGGCATAGTCTTCCTCCTTCTTCTTTTTTCTGCTGCATTCTCAAACTAAATTGTTATAACTTTATTTTTGAAGCTCTAAAAATTCACTGCGGAACATTAGTGCATTGCCAAGACCGAGCTTCGTCTTTGTGGTGGCTGGATCAATTTGCACCGCCACATATTCTGGAAATGCCCGATAGGGCTCCTCCCAAGCATAGAGTTGGATTACTTTGCCTATGGCCCCTTCCAGTGGATTTCCTCCAGGCCACCAATCTTTATGCTTACCAATACGCACAACGTCTCCGAGCCGGAAAGTCCGCTCTCTAGGTTGCGAAGCTGGTATATTCCCTACTATCGGTTCACGGGTAGGCAATTTGACAACAATCTTTGCCGCCTCTGTCACATTTCCACGGCACAGGTTGTCTAGCCAGACATCCAGCACCACATATCCCGCACCGGCTTCACAGTACTTATCTGTTATAATACCTCTTCCAACTTGACAATCTCCAATGGGCGTACGAGTAATATGTCGATAGTCTACAGTCACCACTTCCCCATCGTCCCCCATCCAGTTGGTTGCACACCGCACCATCTGTGTTCGAGCTGAATCTCCGAAGTGAAATGCCCGTGGATTTCCCAGAAAGCGAGCCAAATCTGTGACAATATGCCATTCTGCAGCAAAATGGGTTACGTGGGTCACTGGATCTTCTAATAGGCCTCCTTCTTTTTTCCCTAGCTCTCGGAACACACGCATAGGTGCTACTGGTATTTCTTCATGGGAAGCATAAAAAGCCATCATATCCATGGCTGTAGTAGGCCCTACAGTAATTGGCCGTAACAGGTCCCCCACTTGAACATCTTCCCAATATCGAGTCTTTGCCCCACGGATTTCTTCTTCTGCAATAATGTTGTCTATATACTCCAGTTCCTCTTTCGTATAGATATGATCTTCAAATGGCAAAGCCTCTGCAATAGCCTGTTTCCCTTCTGGTCGAATGATAATATCTAACAAATGTCTATGCCGGGAGACTAATTCTCCTCTCTGGTTATAAACTTCCGCATCTCGCTCTACAAAACCAAAAGTACGGTATTGGCCATTCTCATCCTCTGGGGAAATGTCAATCAGCTCCGGCTTATGCTGGATTACTCGAAATGTATCGCCCGGACGAACGGGTTTTAAGTCGGTCCATACGCCCCCATAGAGATTGTGGTCAATGAAGCCGCCTTTTTGATGAATGGTCGGCCAATAAGAAAAAATGTCCACACGGTCAGTATATAGCGGCATAGCGATTAGTCCGCCCCAACGAGTCTTCTTTCCATATTCCTCGTCAGACCACAAGGGATTCCAGGGGTCTCCCCAGCGGCTAGATAAGATGATTGAGTCTTTGGTCGCCTCCCGTCGGGCCGGGTTTTTCATCTCCCCAGCCAACTCCTTGGCTGCAGCCTCAAATCGTTCCAGCATGTCCTTTTCATATTGGTTATACACATATCTTTGTGCCATTGACGCCCCTTTCCTCCATTGCTTATTTTCTATAAAGTCTGTCCAATCTGATAGATATCCGGAAGAATGTCTCCTTTTCTGGTTGTTTCCCACGCATTATGGCAAGCAAACAATCGGATATGTTCTAGATTTGCGGTCTCCCCTACAGACAACATGCGAACCGCTTGTCCATCCTTATACTGCACACCATGCCATACCACCACCTGGACTTCTACGCCTCCTCGTTCATTGGCATAGACTCGTTTAAGCAAGACATTATACTCCCGTTCATCACTTCCATCCACTTGAAAATAGGCATTGCTCCCAGAAAACGCCAAAAATCTCGGATCAAGTTCTGCCGGCGATGCAGATAGATGTAATTTTTCTGGTGGCAGTGGCTCTAAAAAATGGACTAGTCCATAGCCCCAACCTAAGTTCTCATGGACAGGGAATTGATGACTATCATGGAAGCCCGGAAACCAGATCTTATAGTTTTCTGGTAGAGCTGCTATCCAGTTTGTATCCACCCAAAACCGTTCCATTTCCGGTGTTACATCGGGCATAACAATATGCATGGCATGATATCCCGTTCCATCGGGTAGTAAGCAATAGCCCCGTTTTGCTGGTAGTGCATCCGGTAAAAAGAGCTTATCCAGTTCTGTCAACGATATTGCCTTAGACGGTGCCATGGGATGGTCGGGAAGAATGGTCTCCAGTACATCCATTTCCGGCGTAGGGATAGGTCGATCATACAGCTTGGCATACGGATTTTTTCTCTCAACTTCTGTTAAGGCAGGTATAGGCTGTAGTGGATAAATGGTCATTCCTTTCCTCCTCATTCAAACGGTACAGCAAAGCCGCTAGAGGCAGAGGCCCGGACAGCTTCCATTAGCTGAAGAGACCGGCGTACCTCGTTGATCTGTACCAGAAAGGGCTCCTCTCCATGATAGGCCCGGACAAAATTGCGGAAAAAATCTGCATGCTCTGTATGGACCGGGGGCAAGGGCTCCGTGACGATCAGCCCTGGCTCTGGTACGCCGAAGGATCGAGTAGGGCCACCAGAGCCTGTAGCACGTTTTTTCCCTACACCCGTTAACAAGTGAGAGGTACGAACAATAGCCCCCTTGGGTTCAAACCCATCCAGTTCCATAATGCCTTTACTACCGCCTATATACCAATGTCGTTCAAACCAATCGGACTTCTGGCTGAGATAGTAGGTGCCTAGTTCTATATCCGCTGTAAGGCCATTATAAAAGCGCAGAAGTATATGAAAGTAGTCATCTACCTCCTGGTTAATGACATTGCGCACATCGGCGTACACACTTTTGACTCGGCTCGGAATCATCCATAAGATCTGATCAATAAGATGAACGCCCCAATCATAGAGCATGCCACCACCTTCGCTCTTGTATATATGCCAATCGTGCATGTTGCCGTTGTATCCATAAAGACTGGATTTTATCGTATAGACTTCTCCTAGCGTTCCTGATTCTAAAACGGCCTTTGTGGTACGAAAATCCGGGTCAAAACGGCGTTGCTGATGTACGGTAAATTTGACACCTGCGTTTTTCACGGCCGCCTCCATTTTATCCAGTTCATCCATAGACATAGCTGCAGGTTTCTCACAAAGAATATCTTTTCCTGCTGCTGCTGCCTGACACACCAATCGGCCATGCTGGTTGTTATTAGCGGCAAGAATAACCACATCGACCTCCGGGTCTGCCAGAAGTTGATCCGCATCAGTATAGGTCCGCACATCCTTCGGAGCATCCAGGAGCGCAGCAGGTTTTCTATCACATACCGCTACTACTTTTGCTCCTGGAAAGTCATGGAGCATTTTGTAGTGCTCATAGCCCATAAAGCCAAAACCAATGATGCCAAATCTTATATCCACGCTTGGCTTCCTCCTACCTCTGTCTGTTTTAGAGTGCAAACTGTTCTATGTATCGTTTACTCAGAGCCAGAGAACGGATCTTATCCTGATCACTGCCCTCAAAAGCTCGATCTTCTACCTCTATGCAGGTATAACCTTGGTAACCAATATCGGTAAGTGCAGAAATATATTTGCCCCAGTTTACATCTCCCAAACCAGGCAATTTAGGTGACATGAATTCCAGAGGGTACGCTAATACGCCCACTTGATCTAATTTATCTGCAAAGAGCTTGATGTCCTTATAATGTACATGGAAAATTTTCTCTTGGAATTCGTAGATCGGTTTAATATAATCCATCATCTGCCAGACAAAGTGGCTGGGATCATAGTTGAGGCCCAGATAATCGCTGGGAAGAATAGCAAAAATCTTACGCCAGTTTTCCGGACTGGTCATCAGGTTCTGACCACCAGGCCACTGATCTGGCCCGAAAAGCATAGGGCAGTTTTCAATAGCGATCTTTACATGCAACTCCTCTGCAAGTCGTAGAATTGGCGGCCACAGCTCTTGTACTAGTGTTAAATTCTCTTCCACTGTTTTCGTCTGGTCTCGGCCAATAAAGCTGGTTACCATACCTACCCCTAGCTTTGCGCTAGCTTGAAGTACGTATTTCAGGTGCGTGATGTTGGCTGCTCGCTTTTCCGGATTCTGATCCATTGTATTTGGATAAAAGGCCAAGGCAGATAATTCCACACCCTTGGCATTACAATAATCCAAAATGTGCATCCGATAGGCATCATCCTCCAAAACCCGACACACATCAATGTGGCAAACCCCAGCATAACGACGCTCTGCCTTGCCATTTGGCCAGCAAGCAATCTCTACGCAGGAGAATCCAAGTTCTGCTGCCGCATCAATCACTTGCTCAAACGTGAAATTATCCAACAAGGCAGAAACAAACCCTATTTTCATCTTATCCGCCTCCTATTTCTTATGACCCTAAAAGCGTATCTCACAGCCAGCCTCTGACGATTGATAAACTCCCTCCAGGATTTGCGTCACCACAAAGGCTTGCTCCGGTTTTACTAGTGGCGCTCCCTTGCCTAGCAGGGCGTGCATCCATTGCCGACACTCCGCCAATCCTGGCTCTTCTCCTAGGCCTCCTTCAAAATAAGCTACATTGCCAGCGCCACATATTTCCTCATCAGTAAGCATGCCGTTGTGGCCCCGGTTGATGATCAGCCGATCCTGGCCGTAGCTCATTCCTGATAGGACCTCTGCCCCAGCTCTAGTGCCACAAAGAGTAGTAGCTGCCTCGCGGGATTCCCGCATATTAATAGCCCAGGACGCTTCCAACAGGATAGTGGCACCATTTTCAAACTTGATCATACCAAAGGCAGAATCCTCTACCTCGTAGGTTTCTGGATCCCATGGTCCAAACATATTTCCCTCAACCGACCCAGGTAAACGACCCATCTTATAAAAAACGCTCCCCAAGACGGACACCGGTTTATAGTTATCCATCATCCATAGAGTCAAATCCAAAGCATGGGTTCCGATATCAATAAGAGGTCCTCCCCCTTGGAGTTTCTTATTGGGGAAAACGCCCCATGTGGGTACCGCCCTGCGTCGGATAGCATGCGCTTTTCCTAGATATATATCTCCTAACTCCCCATTGATACAGCAGTTGTGTAGCATTTGAATCTCTGGCCGAAACCGGTTCTGGTACCCTATGGTGAACTGCTTGCCGCTCTTTTTCCAAGCTCCAATCATTTTTCTGGCATCCTCTGTGTTATGGGCCATGGGTTTTTCACACATCACATGCTTCCCTGCCTCAAAGGCAGCAACAGTCACGGGACAATGAACTACATTGGGCGTTAACACATGGACTACATCAATCTCTTGATTTTGCATAAGATCCAGATAATCCGTATAGACTCTAGCATCTGGCGTCCCATATTCTTTGGCAGCTTTTATTGCTCTCTCCTCAATAATATCGCAAAAAGCTACCATCTCACACAATTCTGGCAACTGGGCCATGGCCGGCATGTGCTTTTGATTAGCAATACCGCCACATCCCACCAAGCCAACTTGAATTTTTCCATTTTTCATACTGCCTTCCTCCGTTTTCTTCTGCTTTTCCTCCCGCACTATCTATGTACTATGTACTCTCTCGTGCTAGCAGTTTATTGGACATTGCCATATAACGCTGAAGTTGGTCCGTAGCGCTAATCCTAGTGTCGAAATGGTGTCCCTCATATTCACAAGAGATATAACCAGTGTAGCCGGCGTTTCTAAGCAAAGGTAAGATTTCTCCATAAGGAATAGAAATCTCTTCTAAGTTATCATTAATATAATAGAACTTCCCATGCATATAGAAACTGCAATCCAGTAGGTCTTTTAACTGGTCTACTTGGGCAGCACCATCATACTCTGTAATCATTTGCTCTCCATAAAAACGCTCTGCCTCATTTAATTCGCCGGTCAAAATCTCCTCTCGGGATCGTTTTTGCGCATGCTTCGCTAACATAGTTCCTAGCATATCTTGACGGCACCCAGCATTCGTTGCCTCTCGAATCCATAAGGCATGGGGGTAATCCTGAAAGATACTCATATCTGGCACACAACCCAAAATACCCTTCCCTTCACCTCGCATGATCTCTAGGTACTCCTGCCAAACGGGTACTTTGGGGTGATGGGGATGATGCATCTCAATAGTCAACTTCATTCCCAATTGTTTGCATAAAGGGATCATTTCTCGAAAAACTTCTGGACTGATAGCATGCTGGGTACGCACCATGGAGAACCCTGCTTTTTGGGCACAAATTAGATCGTTGATGGTAAACTGGGTAATCTCCTCTTTTGTAAGGTCCCGATCGCTTCGAATACCCATATCCACATAGGCACTCCAGCAAACACCTTCCAAACCAACCTCCACCAGTTTTGCTTTTAGCCAGTACAGCCACTCATCGCTCGGGTAGGGATATTGGGGTACCATTTGACTAGCTACAATTTCAATTCCATTATAGCCTAACTCTTTTACCGTTTTCAAAATTTCCTCAAAGCTGAGAATGCCATTCACATATTCATTGGAAAAACTGTACAGCGTCACACCATACTTGATTTTATCTGCCACGTCTCTCTTCCCCTCTACTGTACTTGAAGTATCTTCTGCTCATCGGCTTCCATCACCATATACTGTCCAAAATATCCAGTATACGGAATTCTGTGTTTAATATAGACTCGTATCTGGTGGTCCCCTATAGACAAACCACCAGGTTTCATGACTCGCACAGAGGCATAGTTCAAAATAAACCAGTATTCTTTATAACACTCTGCTAACTCGTCAAGGAGGAATTGATTGCCGTTGAGTATGAAGACAATATCTTTCTTAGGTATCGGCTTGTTGTCTACCCAAAAAGTCAACGCCTCAATACAGCTAAGAAAAGTCCCCCGGTAGGATGGGTATTGCAACTGAAATGCGTAGCCAATAGTGATGTTATCCGCCTGTACATTGACGATGGGTGTGTCTGCTATTAACATGTGGTTATAGGCTTGAAATGGCATAAAATTTCTCCTTTCTCCGTTTCTCTTAGATCTGTTTTTAATGCATACTTCATATAGGAATCGAAACGCTTACAATCCTATAGAATTGACTTTTTTCTAAAAAATCGCTATGATATGTATATACACTTTTGTGCAATCTATAGGAGGAGAGGTATTATGACTGCACTTGAGAATATTTTGAATTATTACAACCATCTTCTCGCTGACAGCACCTCGAAAAGCGTATTGCGCCACTGTCTGATTCACATCAGCCAACTAAAAGGGTGTACAATCTATGAACTGGCCAATTTGTGTTATACTTCTCCCCCCACCATCAGCCGCTTAGTAAAATCTTTAGGTTATCCTAGTTATTCTGCCTTTCAACGTTCCATCGCAGCAGATCTTGCGCACTACGATTACCACAATCGTTTCTCAGCAGAAGGTCTCTCCGCTACCATTTCCCCGGAACAAATGGTTCTGGAACATATGTCTTATATTATGGAAGAGTTTCACCGCAATGTCCGGCCAGAGGCTTACATGCCCATTGTGGATGCTTTACACCAAGCAAAGACTGTAGTCATTTTTTCCTATGGCATCTATTTCATGGAGTGTACTCTACAATCAGACCTGATCATATCCGGCAAGTTCTGTGACATTGTGTCCGGCGATCTCCCTCAACGTCAACAGACGCAAAAGCTCATGCCCGGAGATCTAGCCCTATTCATGTGTCCGGATGCCATTGATGCGACAGACTCCCTGCGGCAAACCATTGAAATGGCAAAGCAGCAAGGTGCCACTATCTGTGCTCTTTCTAGCACTGGACGTCAAGGATTTTTGAGCTTAGCAGATATAACGATGTCCTTTTCCGGCCATCATTATATGGTAGATTCGGTTTATCTAGAGCTTCTGTTAGCGGTAATCTCTACAGCCTATCGTCGGAAATATCTAGATGTTCCGCCAGATTCTCAAGCCTCTTTATAAATATCCTCACGCCCGTGATTCTGTCGGTTTTTTCTGCTCATTCTCTAATTAAATTGTAGCATTTGCCCATATACTTTTCCACTTCAAGGAAAGAATCTCTGATTCAAAAAAAGAACCCTCGGTTTCAAAAAGTGAAACCGAGGGTTCTTTTTTTCGTAAATATACAATTTTAAACGATTAGCAATACCTCGAACTTATATTGGACATATTCCAACACAAAAGATTACAACTTAATGTACTATTGATACAATTCGCAGTTGTCGTTGAAAATCCACACTATGTGGTGTATACTATTCGCAGTTAGCATTTGCGCTTTGCAAATTTGCCAATGGCTCTTCAAGTGTACCTAAAAAGTTCTAGAATTGAAACAATCAAAATATTTTCAAAAGCTGCAATCCCTTGCAACACAAGGAAAACCCGGCAATCTCAAGGACTACCGGGCTCTCAATTTTTGGCGGAGGTGAAGAGATTCGAACTCTTGCGCCGGCAAAGCCGACCTACCGGATTTCGAATCCGGACCCTTCAACCGCTTGGGTACACCTCCAAGGACCGCCTGGGCCGGGCAAGCCGGCACAGGCTACGTTTTAAGATACAATATTCCAGCCGTTTTGTCAAATCAAAAGCCCAGGGAAAGGAGGGCCGCCATGGCAGGCCGCCTGCAAGAAGTCAATATCAAAGCGGACATGCCCACGGCAAACGACGCCGTCCGCCGGGTGACCTACACCATCCGCAACGGCAAGGCCCTGGGTTTTTCCGTCATCAAAATTATCCACGGCTACGGTTCTACCGGAAAAGGCGGCAAGATCCGCACCGCCACCCGCAGCTATCTGGCCGGCCAAAAGCGCCAGGGCCTGATCCGGGATTTTATCCCGGGGGAGGATTTTTCTATTTTCAACGCCGCCACCCGGGACGCTTTTCTACTCTGCGACGAGCTGCGCCGGGACTCGGACCTGGAGCAGCATAACAACGGCGTCACTTTAGTGGTCCTTTGAACCCGGCAGCTGGTCACCGTCTGACAATGCGGTGCTTACACATCCCGGTCTGTCCGCATTCCGGGCAGGTCAATCTGCGTTTTGTAAGCGTGTGGTATCCCTTCACATAGGCAGACCAGCTGGGCACAAACATGGCCTTGCAGTGGGGGCATTCAAAATACCCCGCCCGCCTATCCAGAATGGCTGCTGCCACAACACCTGCCACGCCTGTTATCAACGCTACAAAAAGCAGCAGGATCCGTACTGCCGCCGGTATTTCCAGAAAGGCAGCTATGGCCACCAGCGCTAATACCGCAACAATCGTAATGCTACCGCACAGGATAGAAAGCAGCATCCTTTGCCGGTTTTCGACATTTTCTTGCATCAAACGCATCATATTCCCCTCCGCTTTCTTTTGATACTCCGCCTGAGAAACTTTTTCCCCGGAGAGCAAATCGTTGACTGTAATGTGCAGAACATCACACAAGGGCAACATAAGCGACACTTCCGGCAGCCCTCGGCCCCGCTCCCATTTGGAGAGGTTTTATCGCTGATGGAAAGGGCGTCGGCCAGCTGCCGCTGGGTCAGGTTTCTGGCTTTTCGGGTTTCAGCTATGAAATGGCCGATTTTGATTTGATCCACGAATTTCCCTCCTCTTCGCCCTTATTATATAGGTGGCGGACGGGTCTTTGTACACATATGCTGCGTAGAATTTCCCAGGTCTACGAAACGTAGAGCCGTTTTTCTCTTTCGATTTGCTAGAATTATATCACAAATCTATTATTGCAGATACGACGCAACAGCTAGACAGGAGGTACTGCACTTGAACCTGCGGAACTTGATCTCCATTGAAAGCCTCTCCCTGGCCGACTGGGAGGAACTTTACGCCCTGTGCCAGGATATTATGGCACATCCGGCAGATTACCGGGACGCCTGCCGTGGCCGGATCATGGGTTCGCTGTTTTATGAGCCCAGCACCCGGACCAACTTCTCTTTCCAGACGGCCATGATGCGTCTTGGCGGCAGTGTGTTCGGCTTTTCCGATCCCAACGCCACATCCTGCACCAAGGGGGAGACCCTGATGGACACTGTCCGCATCTGCTCCGGCTATGCCGACGTGCTGGTGATGCGCAGCCCCTATGAAGGGGCGGCCATGGCGGCCTCTCTGTTTTCCGCCGTACCCATCATCAACGCTGGGGACGGGGGACATATGCACCCCACCCAGACCTTGGCGGACCTCACCACCATCTGCGCCCGGCGGGGCAGCATCGGCTATATCAATGTAGGGCTCTGCGGCGACCTGAAAAACGGACGCACCGTCCACTCCCTGGTCCAGGCCCTTTCCATGTTCCCCAAGGTGAACTTTTATTTCATCTCCCCTCGGTCCCTGGCCATGCCGGAGTATTCCCTGCAGCAGCTGCGGGAGCGTGGGCAGCACTATGTGGAAGTCACCAGCCTGGAGGCCACCATGCCCCAGCTGGACATCCTGTATATGACCCGCATTCAGAAAGAGCGCTTTGCCGACGTGCGGGAGTACGAGCGGAACAAGGGCATATACATTTTAAATAAGAAGAAACTGGCCGCCGCCCGGCCGGACCTGCTGATCCTCCACCCCCTGCCCCGGGTAGACGAGATTGCCTACGATGTGGACAGCGACCCCCGGGCCGCCTATTTTGACCAGGCCCGGTATGGCATGTTTATCCGCATGGCCCTGCTGCTGCGCCTGTCCGCCCTGGAGCGGAAGGTGCCGCCGGCGCCGGATTTTGACCGCCCCTCCCTATGTTCCAACCCCCGGTGCATCACCCAATCCGAACCCTATCTGCCCGGCCTGCCGGGACCGGAAAGTGCACATCGCTGCCTATACTGCGACCGCAGCCTGGGTTAATGC
>CAZXRD010000032.1:0-10598 GCA_964642465.1 uncultured Oscillospiraceae bacterium
AGAGGGGATGGCCTCCCCAGTCTGCAGCTGGCCACTCATGATCATGGCCTTAATCTGGGCGGTGATCTGCTCGTATATGGGTTTGCTGGTGTTGCTGCTGATGATGATATCCATGCGACACCTTCTTTTGTGCTATAATGTACTTATTGAACAAGTGCATTATAGACACGGCATAGGCGCCTGTCAATAGGGGATAGAAAAAATTTTAACCACCGGGGCAAGAAAAAACCGGGCAAGACATATCATCTTGCCCGGTGTGTAGGGTCATACGTTCTATACGCTGTAGATCTGTTCTTGGGAGAAGATGGGGATGCCGGCCTCCTGCAGCAGCTGCTCCGCCTTTTCTTGGTCGCTGGTGTGCATGATGACGCAGGCGGTGCCACTGGTGTGGCTGACAAAGGCGTACACATACTCTGTGCTGATGCCGTTGCGGGTGAGCAGGTGGATGATCTCCGCCAGGCCGCCGGGGGTGTCCCGCATGCCCACGGCCAGTACCTGTGTGATAGACACGGTGAAGCCGCCGTCCTGCAGAAGCTGCTGGCACCGGTCCGGGTCGCTGACAATCAGGCGCAGGATGCCGAAACGGGCTGTGTCTGCCAGGGTTACTGCCCGGATGTCGATATTCCCCTCAGACATAAGCTTGGTGATGGACTCCAAAGTTCCGCTGCGGTTTTCCAAAAAGACAGAGATTTGCTTGACAGCCATGGTGAGACCTCCTTATTTTGTATTCCGCATGTCAATGACACGCTTGGCCTTGCCTTCATACCGGGTGATGCTCCGGGGCTGTACCAGGGTGACCCGGCAGTCTAAGCCCAGGACGGTGCGCAGTTTGCTGCGGATGGACTGTTCCAGCTGCTCCAGCTCGGCAAACCGCTCCAAAAGGGAGCCGTCAATCAGCTCCACCTGGACTTCCAGGGAGTCTAGGTGATTTTCCCGGCGGAGGATCAGCTGGTAGTGGGGGCCGATTTGGGGTACGGTGATGAGGACGCTTTCGATCTGGGAGGGGAAGACGTTGACGCCCTTGATGATGAGCATATCGTCGGTGCGGCCTACCACCTTGTTCATCCGGGCGAAGGTCCGGCCGCAGGGGCAGGGCTCATAGGTGATTCGGGCGATGTCTTTGGTGCGGTACCGGAAGATGGGGAAGGCCTCCCGGGTGAGGGGGGTGATGACCAGTTCCCCGGTCTCGCCCTCCGGCAAGACCTCGCCGGTGTCGGAGTCGATGATCTCGCACAGATAGTGGTCCTCGTTGATGTGCAGGCCGTTGCGGTACAGGCACTCCCCGGAGACGCCGGGGCCGCCCAGTTCCGTCAGGCCGTAGTTGTCGGTGACTGTGATGCCGATGTTGGCCTCAATCTGGTCCCGCATCTCCGGGGTGCAGACCTCACTGCCGAAGAGGCCCAGGCGCAGCTTGAGCTTGTCGGCGATGCCCATGTCCTTGGCCAGTTCGCTGAGGTAGACCCCGTAGGAGGGGGTGGCCACCAGGACGGTGGAGCCGAAGTCCTGCATAATCATCAGCTGCTTTTCGCTGTTGCCGCTGGAAATGGGGATGACCATGGCCCCCACTTTTTCCAAGGCGTAGTGCAGGCCGAAGGCGCCGGTGAAAAGGCCGTAGCCAAAGGCAACCTGGGCGATGTCCTCATCTGTGACGCCGGAGGCCACGGCGATCCGGGCCACGCAGTCGCTCCAGGTCTCCAGGTCCTGCCGGGTGTAGCCGCCCACAATGGGCTTGCCGGTGGTGCCGGAGGAGGCGTGTACCTCCACCACGTCTTTCAGCGGGACGGCAAACAAACCGAAGGGATAGTTGTCCCGGAGATCGCTCTTTTGGGTGAAGGGCAGCTTTTCCACATCTTTCAAGGTCTGAATGTGGCGGGGCTGCACCCCGGCCTTATCCATCAGCTGCCGGTAATAGGGCACGTTGTCGTAACATTTTCTGATGGTGTATTTCAGGCGCTCCAGCTGGAGGGCCTGGATCTCTTTGCGGGACATAGTCTCCAGGTCTTTCTGGAAAAACATTTGAATCCATCCTTTCCGTTTGTGAGAGCCCGGCCGCCCCGCCCTTGGGGCGCCATCTTGGGCCAACTGTACCTGCATTATACCACCAATGCCCTGTGCTGCAAAGACTCTTTTTGCATTTAAAGCCAAAAAGAATGAAAAAATTTTAAACCCAAGCGGCCGGGAGAAAAAGCTGGAATTTGACAGAATTTCGTCGGTGGTGTACTGTAAAGGAAAGGGCATAAGCGATGCCAAACGGAACCGGGAGTTTGAGGGAGCAAGTACTATGGAAAAAAAGATCGGCGTATATATACATATCCCGTTTTGCGCCAGCAAATGCGCCTACTGCGATTTTTATTCTTTGGCCGGCTGCGACGGGCTGATGCCCAAATACCAGACGGCGGTGATCCGCCATATCCGGGAGACGGAGCCCATGCTGTCCAGCTATCTGGTGGACACCGTGTATTTTGGGGGCGGGACCCCCAGCTATTACGGCACTAAGCGGATCCTGGGGCTGTTTGACGCCCTGAAGCGCTATGCCAATGTGCTGCTGGACTCGGAGGTTACCATTGAGGTGAACCCGGACAGCATTACCCTGGAGGACATGAAGAAGCTGCGCCGGGCGGGGGTCAACCGGCTGTCCATCGGCGCCCAATGCGCTGATGACGGGATTTTAAAGAGCCTGGGCCGCCGCCACGACTGGGCCCAGGTGGAGCAAACGGTGCAGGCGGCCAGAGACGCCGGGTTTGACAATGTGAGCTTGGATCTGATCTATGGGCTGCCCTCCCAGACCCGGGACGGTTGGGCGGAGACTCTGCAGAAGGCGGTGGCCTTAAAGCCGGAGCACCTCTCCTGTTACGGGCTGAAGATCGAGGAGGGGACCGAGCTGTACCTGTACCGGGACTACCCGGGCATCCCCGATGACGATGCCCAGGCGGACATGTACCTCTATGCAGTGGAGACCTTAGAGCGCTATGGCTACCAGCAGTATGAGATCTCCAATTTTGCGCTGCCGGGCCGGGCCTCCAAACACAATTTAAAATATTGGCAGCTCCAGGAGTACGTGGGGTTTGGGGCGGCGGCCTACTCCTGCATGAATGACATGCGTTTTAGCTGTGTCAAAGACTTGACCGGCTATATCTCGGCGGTGCTGAACAAAGGGGTCATTATCGGGGAGCAGGAGACCATATCCCCCTTTGAAAAAGCGGGGGAGTACCTGATGTTGGGCCTGCGCACCACCCGGGGCATCAGCGAGGAGGAGTACCGGCAGATCTACCGGTCAGAATTCGGCCCCATTGAAGAGCTGCTCCAGAACTATGAGAAGAAAGGCTGGACCCGGTTTGTAAACGGCCGGTGGAGCTTTACGCCCCAGGGCTTTTTACTGTCCAACAGCCTCATTGGGGAGACGCTGGACGCCCAGGCGGAGCAAAAGGCCATGGCCGAATCCATCTGGAAATCCACCGGATACCAGGGCATCGGTTAACGCTGTGAAAATTTTGTTACCATCTTAACATAAAATTGTCTCTTTGGCAGAACTTACGAGACATAATTTTTTCAGAAAATTACGACAATATAGATAGAAAGCCGGCATATACCAGGCCAAAAAGGAGAAAAAACGCAGGTTTTGGTACATGCTGGCTTTTTGTATCAATCTTGTTTTATTCTGTAACTGGTTTTCATAAGTTGTAGGAAAACGTCATAGAACTGTAATTACTTTTTCCATAGACTCCGGTATAATAACCGATAGACAGAGAAAGCAGCGCCTGCCGGGTCTGGAAAAACGGGACTGGCAGGAAGAGGGCACCATATGAAGCAGGCAAAAAAGCAGACCCAGGGGAAGGTCTCTGGGCGTGGACAGGCCAAAACAAACAAACAGAAAAAGTCCAAAACCGGGAAGGTTGTGGGTCTGACCATTTGCCTGGTTGTCCTGGTGTGTATGGTGGCCTTTGGGATTTTGGGCGCTGCAGCTGCCCATTCCGACGGGATTTACAGCAAAGTCCGCTATGGCGATGTAGAGCTAGGCGGCCTCACGGTGGAAGCGGCGGCGGAAAAGCTGTCGGCTGCCGGCGTGGCAAGCAGCGCAGACCAGAGCGTAACGGTGGATCTGCCCGGCGGGCAGACGCTCGCTATCTCGGCTGCGGATGCAGGCCTGGCCAACGGCCCGGAGGAGATCGCCCAGCGGGCCTATGATTACGGCCGCAACGGCAACTTCATCTCCAATACGGCGGTGTACATTGGGAGCCTCTTTTTGTCCCACGACATCGCAAAAGACACCGCCTTCTACATAGACGAGGCCTATGTACGGGGGGAAGTGGACAAAGCGGTGGACCAGTTTAACCGCAATACGCTGCAGGACAGTTATCGGGTGGAAGCGGAGCAGCTGGTGGTGGTAAAAGGGACCGCCGGCATCCTGCTGGATGCAGATGCGCTGTACGATTTGATTTACAACGCCTTTGTGGCGGGAAACTATGAGACCATTTTCTATAATCCCCAGCCGACAGATTCAGCGGATATAGATATTGACGCCCTGTATGATGCGGTGTATCAGGAGCCGGCCAACGCCGTCTACGACCCATCGACAGACTCTATTACACCGGAAACCGTGGGGCGCTCCTTTGACAAGGCGAAAGCCCTGGCCCAGATCCGAGAGGCCCAGGCGGGGGAAGAAATTGTCATCCCCTTGACCCTGACTGTGCCGGAGGTTACAGAGGAATCTCTGAAAGCTACGCTGTTTGTGGACCTGCTGTACAGCGCCACCACAGACCTGACCACCAACTCCAACCGGAACACCAACATTGAACTGGCGGCCAACGCCGTTAGCGGCCATGTGATGATGCCGGGGGATGTGTTTTCCTTTAATGAAGTGGTTGGCCAGCGGACGGCGGAAAAAGGGTATAAGACCGCTGCCGCCTATATGAACGGCCAAGTGGTCCAGGAGATTGGCGGCGGGATTTGCCAGGTGTCTTCCACTTTATATTATGTAACCCTCCACATCCCGGATTTGGACATTGTCTATCGCACCAACCACCGGTATATCGCCACCTATCTGCCGTTGGGCATGGATGCCACGGTGAGCTGGGGCGGGCCGGATTTTAAATTTCAAAACAATATGAATCATCCCATCAAGATCGTTGCCTACCGCAGTGGGTATCAGGTCACGGTGGAGATATACGGCACCAAGCAAACAGATAACTATGTGAAGATGGAATATGCCGTTACCGGTGTCATCGATTACGACACCATTGAAAAAGAGGACGCCTCCATTGCCCCCGGCGACAGAGTGGTGGAAACCAGCGGAGTCAACGGTTATGTGGTGGAGACCTATAAGAAGATTTACGATAAGGATGGGAACCTGCTCTCCAGCCATCTGGAGGCCACCAGCACCTACGGCAAACGTGACGAGGTGATTTTGGTGGGTCCTGTCAGCGAAGCGGCAGACGTGCCTGCTTCGCCTGACGTGTCCCCGTCCCCGGAACCTTCTCCCTCCACTGGCCCCGAAGAGACTTCGTCCCCGGCCGTGTCCCCCACACCGGAAGTGTCTCCAGCTCCGGCAGTGTCCCCGGAGTCCATGTCTGCATAGAGTCGGCGGCAATCAAACAAACACGGAAACGGCGCACCAGCTGGTGCGCCGTTTCCGTATCTATGGGCAGAAAAAGGGTGCAGGTGCCGAAAAGGCACCTGCACCCTTTGCTGTGTGCAATTTACCGCTGGGCCAGGGGGACGAAGCTGCGGATGGGGGCCACAGCTTTGTAAGCGGGGCGGATGATCTTATTGCTCTTGTTGTAGACCTCTTCAATCCGGTGGGCGCACCAGCCGATCATCCGGGCGATGGCGAACATGGGGGTGTACAGTTCCTCGGGAATACCCATCATCTTGTACACCAGGCCGGAGTACATGTCCACATTGGCGCACATGACCCGGTTTTCCCCTCTGAACTGGTTCATCAATGCGGGGGCAATCCGCTCCACCCGCTCAAAGAGCTCAAACTCTTCCAGCATGCCCTTCTGCTCAGCTAAGGACCGGGCAAAGGTTTTCAGCAGCACGGCCCGGGGGTCGGACATGGTGTAAATGGCGTGGCCGATGCCGTAGATCAGGCCGGACCCGTCGCCCACTTCTTTTTTCAGGATTTTGGTGAGATAGGCTGTGATCTCATCTTCATCCTTCCAATCGGATACGGCGTTTTCCAGGCCACGATACATCTCCATCACCCGCTTGTTGGCGCCGCCGTGGCGGTGGCCCTTGAGGGCGCCTACGGCTGCAGCGATGGCGGAATAGATGTCCGTGCCGGAAGAGGACAGCACCCGGCAGGCGAAGGCGGAGTTGTTGCCGCCGCCGTGTTCGGCGTGGAGCACCAGGCACAGGTCCAACAGCTTTGCCTCTTCCGGGGTGAACTGGTTGTCCTGGCGCACGGAGTAGAGGAAGTTTTCCGCAAAGCCCATATTGTCCTGGGGCCGGTGGATGTATAGGCTGGTGTTGTCAAAATAGTGGCGCTTGGCGGCAAAAGCGTGGGCCACAATGGTGGAGCAGCGGGCAATGAGCTGCATGGCCTGTTTCAGGGCGTTGTCCAGCGCCGGGTTCTCCGGGTCCGGGTCATAGGAGTACAGGGCCAAGACCGACCGGGCCAGCTTGTTCATGATGTCCCGGCTGGGGGCCTTGAGAATCATGTCCTCGGTAAACATAGGGGGGAGATAGCGGTAGGCGACCATCAACTCATGGAAGGCGGCCAGTTGATCCTTTGTGGGCAGGGAGCCGAAGAGCAAAAGATAGGCGGTCTCCTCAAAGCCAAAGCGGCCCTCGGACATGAAGCCGGAGATCAGGTCCTCTACATTGATGCCTCGGTAAAACAGCTGGCCGGGCATGGGCATTTTTTCCCCGTCCTGCATAAAGTAACCCCGGACATTGCCGATTTGGGTGATGCCCGCCATAACGCCGGTGCCGTCGGCGTTCCGCAGGCCCCGCTTTACATCGATGTTTTCATATAAGCTGGGGGAGATGTAGTTGATCTCCTCAAACTCCGGCCGAATGGCCTGAAAAAAGTCCTGAAATTTCGTATCCAGCGTATTTTCCACGTAGATCAGCCCTTCTTGCAAGTTTTCTCTTTTATCATTCAAGTGTATCAGCTTCCAACACGATAGCTCACTTATTATACTTTGTTTTTCCCCCAACGTCAATAAAACTGGCCCATTGTCCATGAATAAAATGTAGATGAAAATTGCAAAAAAGGTATGCAAAGCATACAATACGGCAGGAAAACCCGGTTTACAAGGGGGGAGGGATATGGTATGCTAGGGCTGTCGAAAAAAGCAAAACTAGGAAACGAGAGAGCCATGTCCAAACAGAAAAAAACACAGAAAACCGGCGGCATCGCCCGCCTTTTTGGGAAAAAGCGGCGCCTTGGCTTTTTGGCGGCGCTGTTGGCCCTGGTGCTGGCCCTCACCGGCTGCGGCCTGCTGGACGGCAGCCAGGGGCTAAATAGCTCCGGAGAAGAGACGGAGGATGAGGGCCCATACATAGAGTACGCCGGCGCCCGTCTGCCGATTTTGGAAGATGTGCCGGTGAACAATTACCGGATCCAGTGGTTTGTGGAGCAGGACGGGCGAATGACATACGAATCCAGCAGCTACCGGACGGAGACCGGGGTGGATGTCTCTACCTTCCAGGGGGAGGTGGACTGGGCCGCCGTGGCGGCGGACGGCATTGATTTTGCCATCCTCCGGGCCGGGTTCCGGGGGTATACCGAGGGCGTTTTGGAGGTAGACGAGCGGTTCCTGGAGAATCTGGAGGGGGCCACTGCCGCTGGGCTGAAAGTGGGCGTCTACTTTTTCTCCCAGGCTGTAAATATCGAGGAGGCTGTGGAGGAGGCGGAGTTTGTCCTAAACCTGATCCAGGGCTATACATTAGAATATCCCATTGTGTTTGACTGGGAGCACATCTCCGACCCCACCGCCCGGACAGCGGAGGTCACGGGGGAGACCCTCACCGACTGCGCCGCCGCCTTTTGCCAGCGGGTGGAGGAGGCGGGATATGAGGCTATGGTCTATTTCTACCGCCATTTGGGCTATGTGACCTATGATTTGTCGGAACTCACAGACTACGGTTTTTGGTTTGCCGATTACAACAGCTTCCCCAACTTTTACTACAGCTTTGATATGTGGCAGTATTCCAATACGGGAACGGTGGACGGCATCTCTGTGAATGTGGATTTGAACCTGCGCTTTTTCCCGGTGGAAAGCGGCAGCAGCGGTTAGCGATTTGTACGAGCTGCAGGGGCGGAAAAGGGGAATTTTTCGTGAAGAATCCTCCGGCCCATTCCTTGAAACTGGCAGCTTTCTATGCTATAATGCTTATAATTTAGAGTTTCGACTGCCCCGCCGCAGATGCGGCGGGGCAGATGTAAGACCTCTCAGAGGAGAGATCCCCGTCTGTCATACCACAACGGCGTCGCCGCTGTGGTATTGTGATATTATATTGTTGGGCTGCCGCCTGGAAACTGATATGACTGGAAAGGGAATGCCATGGAAAAGTATTTGATTTTGGAAAATGGAAAGGTCTTTCAAGGCGTCTCCTTTGGCTACGATGGAGAGGCCATTGGGGAGTTGGTCTTTAACACGGGTATGACCGGCTACTTGGAGACGTTGACCGACCCCAGCTATTACGGGCAGATTGTCACCCAAACTTTCCCCTTGATTGGGAACTATGGGGTAATTCCCTCTGATTTTGAAAGCCAGCAGGTGTTTGTCAAGGCGTATATTGTGCGAGAGTGGTGTCAAGTGCCTTCCAATTTCCGGAGTGAAGGCGATCTTGACATTTTTTTACGTCAGCAGAAAGTGCCGGGCATCTGCGGCATCGATACCCGGGAACTCACCCGGATCGTCCGGGAGCACGGCGTTATGAACGCCAAGGTATCCAACAAGCCGCAGCTCACCCCGGAGGAGATGGCGGAGCTCAAAGCCTACCGCATTGCCGGCTCGGTGGAAGCCACCACGGTGCAGGAACCGGTGGTCTACCAGCCGGAGGGAGAGCCCCAATACGAAGTGGTGCTGTGGGACTTCGGCGCCAAGCACAACATTGAACGGGAGCTGCTCCGCCGGGGCTGCAAGGTGACGGTGGTCCCCGCCCACTGGACGGCGGAACAGATTATGGGCCTGGTGCCGGACGGGGTGATGCTCTCCAACGGCCCCGGGGACCCGGCGGACAACAAGCAGGTTGTGGCGGAGATCCGAAAGCTCTTTACCTATCGGGTGCCCATCTTCGGCATCTGCCTGGGCCACCAGATGCTGGCCCTGGCCGCCGGCGCCCAGACCACCAAGCTGCTCTACGGCCACCGGGGCGCCAACCAGCCGGTGCTGGACAAAAAGAGCGGGCGGGTGTACGTCACCAGCCAGAACCACGGTTACGCCGTAGTGTCCGAGACCCTGCCGGACACGGCGGAAGAGAGCTTCTCCAATGCCAACGACGGCAGCTGTGAAGGGGTAGATTACAAGGATATGCCGGTGTTTTCCGTCCAGTTCCATCCGGAGGCCTGCGGCGGCCCCTTGGATACGGACTGGCTGTTTGACCGGTTTATTGACCTGATGAGAGGGGGCAAATAGCCATGCCGCTGAAGAAAGATATCAAAAAAGTTATGGTCATTGGCTCCGGCCCCATTGTTATCGGCCAGGCGGCGGAATTTGACTACGCCGGCACCCAGGCCTGCCGGGCCCTGAAAGAGGACGGGCTGGAGGTGGTGCTGGTCAACTCCAACCCCGCCACCATCATGACGGACAACGCCATGGCGGACCGGATTTATATTGAGCCCTTGACCCTGCCGGTGCTGCGGCGGATCATTGAAAAAGAGCGGCCGGACAGTTTGCTCTCCACCTTGGGCGGGCAAAACGGCCTGACCCTGTCCATGCAGCTGGCCAAAGAGGGCTTTTTGGATAAGATGAACGTCAAGCTCTTAGGCGCCAACCCGGAGACCATCGATAAGGCGGAAGACCGCCAGATGTTCAAGGACACTATGGAGGCCATTGGCCAGCCGGTGATCCCCTCCCGGGTGGTGACCAATCTGGAGGATGCCATCGACTTTGCCAACGAAGTGGGCTACCCCCTGATCATCCGCCCCGCTTTTACCCTGGGGGGTACCGGCGGCGGCATCGTGAACAACCAGGCGGAGCTGGAGGAGACGGCGGGCAACGGCCTGCGCCTGTCCCCCATCCACCAGGTGCTGGTAGAGCAGTCTGTGGCCGGCTGGAAGGAAATCGAGTTTGAAGTCATGCGGGACTCCACGGGCAATGTGATCACCATTTGCTCCATGGAAAACTTAGACCCCGTGGGCGTCCACACCGGCGACTCCATCGTCATTGCCCCGGCGGTGACCCTTTCGGATAAGGAGTACCAGATGCTGCGGACGGCGGCACTGAACATCATCAGCGAGCTGAAGGTAGAGGGCGGCTGCAACTGCCAGTTTGCCTTGAACCCCAACAGCTTTGAGTACATGGTGATCGAGGTAAACCCCCGGGTGTCCCGGTCCTCAGCCCTGGCCTCCAAGGCCACGGGCTACCCCATCGCCAAGGTGGCGGCCAAGATCGCTATGGGCTATACCGCGGATGAGATCCAAAACG
>CAZXRD010000032.1:10608-17674 GCA_964642465.1 uncultured Oscillospiraceae bacterium
AGACCTCGGCCGGTTTCGAGCCCGCCATCGACTATGTGGTGGTGAAGTTCCCCAAGTGGCCCTTTGACAAGTTTGTCTATGCCAAGCGGACCCTGGGCACCCAGATGAAGGCCACCGGTGAAGTGATGGCCATCGGCACCTCCTTCGAGCAGGCCATCATGAAGGCCGTGCGGGGCGCCGAGATCGGGCAGGACACCTTAAACCACCCCCATCTGGCGCCTTTGACGGACCAGGAGATCCATGAAAAGCTCTATGACTGCACAGACGAGCGGATCTTTGTGGTGTATGAGGCCATCAAGCGGGGTATCTCCTTAGAGGAGATCTATGCCATTACCAAGATTGACAAATGGTTTTTGGCTAAACTGCAGAACCTGGTGGAGATGGACCGGGCCCTGGCCAAGGGCTTTGACCAGGCCCTCTACTTGAAGGCCAAGCGTATGGGCTACCTGGACAAGGTGATTGAGCGCCTTTCCGGCCAGAAGGTGGAAAATCCCCGGCGGGCGGTGTTTAAAATGGTGGACACCTGCGCTGCAGAATTTTCCGCCGAGACCCCTTATTTCTACTCCACCTATGACGAGGAAAATGAGGCGGAGGAGTTTATCTCCAAGCTGCCCCAGCGGAAAAAGACCGTTATGGTTTTTGGTTCCGGCCCCATCCGCATCGGCCAGGGCATCGAGTTCGACTACGCCTCCGTCCACTGCGTATGGGCGCTGAAAGAGGCGGGGTACGAGGTGGTCATCGTCAACAACAACCCGGAGACAGTCTCCACCGACTTTGACACCGCCGACCGGCTGTACTTTGAGCCTCTGACCCCGGAGGATGTGGACAATATCATCGCCACCGAGCATCCCTACGGGGTGGTGGTGGCCTTCGGCGGGCAGACGGCCATCAAGCTCACTGCCCACTTAGACCAGAGCGGTGTGCGCATCCTGGGCACCTCTGCCGACAGCATTGACGCTGCAGAGGACCGGGGCCGGTTTGACGCCCTGCTGGAGGGGCTACACATTGCCCGGCCCATCGGCAGCACTGTGCGCACCACAGAGGAGGCCCTGGCAGCGGCGGAGCATATTGGCTATCCGGTGCTGATGCGGCCCTCTTACGTGCTGGGCGGCCAAAACATGATCATTGCCTTCTCCCCGGAGGATATCCGGGAGTACATGGCCATTATTTTGGACCAGAACGCAGACAACCTGGTGCTTATCGACAAGTACCTCATGGGCACCGAGCTGGAGGTGGACGCCATCTGCGACGGGGAGGACATCCTCATCCCCGGCATCATGGAGCACATCGAGCGGGCAGGCATCCACTCCGGCGACTCCATCGCCGTTTATCCTGCCTGGAACATTGACGACGATATGACGCAAACCATCATTCAGAGCACCCGGGATCTGGCCCTGGCCCTGGAGACCAAGGGCCTGGTGAATATCCAATACCTGATCAAGGACGATAAGCTCTATGTGATCGAGGTAAATCCCCGGTCCTCCCGCACTGTGCCCTATATCAGCAAGGTTACCGGCGTGCCTATGGTGGATCTGGCCACCCGGGCCATGCTGGGGGAAAAGCTGAAAGACATGGGCTTTGGCACGGGGCTGTACCGCAATTCCCCCTATGTGGCCGTCAAGGTACCGGTGTTCTCCTTTGAAAAACTCTCCAATGTGGACAACCAGCTGGGCCCGGAGATGAAGTCCACCGGTGAAGTGCTGGGCATTGCCACCACCCGGGAGGAGGCCCTGTACAAGGGTCTGACGGCGGCCGGTTACAAGCTGGGCCGCCAGGGCGGCATCTTCATCACTGTGCGGGATCGGGATAAGGCGGAGATCATGCATGTGGCCCGGAAGTTCTGCGACCTGGGCTTTACCATCTACGCCACCGCCGGTACGGCCAAGGCTTTGTCCAAGATGGATATCCAGGCAGTACCTGTGGCCAAGATCCATGAGGAAAAAGAAGGGGAGTACAACGGTCTGGCCCTCATCGAAAGCGGCAAGGTGGACTACGTCATCTCCACGTCTACCCGGGGGCGTCTGCCCACCCGGGACAGCGTGAAGATCCGTCGGAAAGCGGTGGAGCGGAGCATCCCCTGCCTCACCTCTGTGGATACGGCCAACGCCGTGGCAGACTGCCTGCTGAGCAAATACTCTCAGGAGTCCATCGAGCTGGTAGACATCAACCACATGCGCAAAGAGCGCCAGGTGCTCCACTTCACCAAGCTCCAGAGCTGTGGCAACGACTATATCTACTTCAACTGCATGGACGGGGAGACCATCGCCAGCCCGGAGAGCTTGTCCATTCGCCTGTCTGACCGGCACCTGGGCATCGGCGGCGACGGGGTCTGTATCATTGGTCCCTCGGACAAGGCGGACGCCTCGGTCCAGATCTACAACATGGACGGCACCAACGGCGGCATCGGCGGCAACGCCCTGCGCTGCGTGGGCAAATATCTGTATGACAACGGCATTGTGCCGAGACGGGATATGACCATTGAGGCCAACGGCGCCGTGCGGAAGCTGAAGGTCTATACCCGGGAGGGAAAGGTCATGCTGGTCACCGTGGACATGGGGAAGGCGGAGCTGACCCCGGCCAAGATCCCGGTGCTGCTGGACGGGGACTCCGTGGTCTCCCGCCGGGTTTCCATCGGCGGCAAGAGCTACAGCATCACTTGCGTCTCCATGGGCAACCCCCACTGCGTGGTGTTCCTGGAGAACATTGAGTCCCTGCCCTTGGGGGAGATTGGGCCCCTCTTTGAGCACGATGCCCTCTTCCCGGAGCGGGTGAACGCCGAGTTCGCCGTGGTCCTGGATGAGACCACCATCAAGCTGCGGGTCTGGGAGCGGGGCAATGGGGAGACCATGGCCTGCGGCACCGGCGCCTGCGCTGCGGCGGTGGCGGCGGTCCTGGGCGGCCACTGCCAGAAGGATACGGACATTACGGTAAAAGTCCCCGGCGGCGACCTGATTGTCCGCTACACGGACGAGGGCGTGTTCCTCACCGGCGACGCCCGGAAGTGCTTTGACGGCACCGTGGAAGTGTAAAACGAAAAGGAAGCGAGACATCGTCTCGCTTCCTTTTTTTCTTGTCTGGTGGGCCGCCCAACGGGCGGCCTTTTGTTTTATATATTTTCCTCCGGCTGCCAGCCTTTGCACACATCGATCCAGCCCAAACTGCCGGCGGCATCGAATAGCTCGTCGCAGCTGAGACGTACGGCGCTGTTGGCGGTGCCGCAGGCGGGGTATACGGTGTCAAACCGCCTGAGGGAGATATCGGTATAGGTCTTGACCCCTTCCGGCACCCCAAAGGGACACACGCCCCCTACGGCGTGGCCCACCAGGGCCTCCACCTGGTCTGGGGCGAGCATCTTGGCTTTCATGCCAAATTGGGCCTTGAACTTGTGGTTGTCAATTTTGGCATCTCCGGCGGCCACCACCAGCAGGGCCCCATCCCCGTCGGCAAAGGAGAGGGTTTTGGCGATGTGGGCCCCGTCGCAGCCCAAGGCCTGGGCTGCCAGCTCTACGGTGGCGCTGGACACATCGAAGGTATAGATCCGGTCCTCCAGCCCCTTGGCCCGGAGGTGATCTCTGGCTCGTTCCATAGACATTAGGCCTGGCCCTCCAATACATAGCGGATGGCGTCGCAAACGATCTGCAGGCCGTTTGCCAGCGTCTCCTCGTCAATGAGCAGGGGCGGCATCAGTTTGACCACGCTGTTGTCCCGGCCGGCCCGCTCTAAAATAAGGCCCTTTTCAAAGCAGCGGGCCACCGCCGCCCGGGAGAGGGCGTCGCAGCCCAGGTCCACGCCCCAGATGAGGCCGATGCCCCGGATGTCTTTGACGCCTTGGACCCCGTCCAATTCCCTGTGCAGGATCTGGGCCACCAGTTTGGCCTTCTCCTGGACCTGGGCCTCTACATGTTCCTTTAACATGATTTCCAGGCCCGCCTTGCCGGCCACCATGGACAGCTGATTGCCCCGGAAGGTGCCGTTGTGCTGGCCGGGGTGCCAGATGTCCAGCTCCGGCTTGAACAGGGTCAGGGCCAGGGGCATGCCGTAGCCGCCGATGGACTTGGACATGGTGACCATGTCCGGCACAATACCCGCCCGCTCAAAGGAGAAGAAGGTGCCGGTACGGGCGTTGCCCACTTGGATATCGTCCACAATCAGCAGGATGTCGTTGTCATCGCAGAATTTCCGCACAGCCTGGAGCCAGTCTGTATCAAAGACCCAGATGCCGCCTTCCGCCTGGACGGTCTCAATCATTAAGGCGGCGGGCTTGTCCACGCCGGAGTGGTCGTCGTCCAGCAGGGTCTGCATGTACTGGATGGTGTCCAGTTCCGGGAACATGTAGGGGGCGGGGATGTGGGTCACATTGCCCATAGGCACGCCGGCGCCGGCTCGGCTGTCCCGGTCCCCCGTGAGGGCCAAGGTGCCCAGGGTCATGCCGTGGAAACAGCCCATAAGGCCCCAGATGTTGGTGCGGCCCTTCACCATCCGGGCCAGTTTCAGAGCGGCCTCGTTGGCGTTGGTCCCGGTGGGGCCGGCAAACATGACCTTGTAATTCAGGCCCCGGGGCTGCAGCACCTGTTCCTCAAAAAACTGGAGGAACTCCGCCTTGGCGGCGGTCTGCATGTCCAGGGCGTGGATGATGCCGTCCGACTCTAGGTAGGCCAGGAGCTTTTCCTTGATGTAGTCGTTGTTTTGCCCGTAGTTCAAGGCCCCGGCGCCGTTGAAAAAGTCGATGTATTCCCGGCCGTCCACATCCCAGAGTTTGGCGCCTTTGGCCTTGGTGAAGGTGGTGGGGAAGGTGCGGCAGTAGGACCGCACATTGGATTCGTACTTTTGGAAGATCTCGTTCATGGGGTGCCTCCTTAATATTCGGTCTTGGGGTCTAAAAACTCCCCAAGCCGCTGGTTGTATGCGTCCATGGCCGCCTCGTAAAAGGCGGGGACGGCGTCACTGCCCAAAAGGGACAGGAGGTATTGGGTGAATTTGGGGTTTAATACCAGCAAGGGGCCCAAAAGATAGGTGCCCAAAAAGTTTTTCCGGCGCAGTCCCTCCGCCATGGTCTGGGGGTTGAGGCTGCAGCCCCGCTGGGTGTCAAACAGATGGCCGTCCCGGTTTTCCCCATAGAGGTGGGAAAACTGGTTTTTAAAGCCCACAATGTCTATGTCCTGGAACTTGCCCAGGTATAGGGAGTTGTAGCGGCGGAACATCTGCCGCCGGGCGGTGAGGGGGAAGATGCCCAGGCCGTTTATACGGCTGCCGTCCTCGTTTTCAATTGCAGCGCAGAAAACCTCCATGGCGTTGCCTGTCATGAGAAAGACCCGCCCCGACTGGATCTGGCTTTCCATCACCTGGGCATAGGGCAAAAGCCGTTGGATCACCAGCTCCTGGGACCGCTCCGTCATGGCGCCCATGTATACCAGGTCCACATCCCCCTGCAAAAAGGCAGGGGTCTCTGCCAAGGGGGTGCGGAGCACCTCCGCATCTGGCAGAGTCTGCTTCAGATAGCGGATATTCGTCGCATCTCCGTAGAGGTTGCAAAGCTCAGGGAACAGAAATTCAATCTTCATGCCTCCACCTCCTGTAATTTGGCCCGCACAGCGTCCTGCAGGCGGAAGGCCAGGTCAGCGGAATAGAGCTCGTGGAGGATGAAAATGCTCTCCGACCCGGTGTAATCCAAAAGGGCAGGGGCGTCCAGCTCCCGCCGGGTGCAGACCAGCTTTTCCGCCGGCACGCCGGCGATCAGCAGCCGCAGGTAGTAGTCCTTGGCCCGGACGCCGGCCAGAACGATTTTCCGGATATGTGCATCGTTTAAAAACTCAAAGTCGCAGTCATAGAGCCAGGTGATATTCTCCGAGGAGTCCTTGGCGTCAAATACGTCGTCCAGCATTAAGATGAGCTCTTTTTCCCCGGGCTCGTCCTTCACGTACTCAAAGACCCGGGAGCAGGCGATGGGGTTTTGCCCCTTGGCCATATGGGTGACCAGGCGGCTTTTCCCGATATCCTCCGAGGAGTACCGGGTCTCCATAATCCGCAGGTGCTGGAAAGCGGTCTCTAAGGCCTCGGGCGCCAAACCGAACTCCCGCAGCAGGGCGATAACGGTAGTCATGTTGTAGATATTGAAGATGCTGTTGCTCACCAGCTTATAGCGATAGGTCTGGCCGTCTTTTTCCCGCATGGTCATGGACATGTCGTCAAAATCCACCTGCTGGACCAGATAGTCGCTGTCCGGCGCAGCAAAGCCGCAGTTGGGACAGAAGGCCCGGCCGATATGGTGATAGCGCAGGTATTCGTACTGTAGCCGGGTGTGGCACTGGGGGCAGATGGGCATGTCGTTGATGATGTTGATGCAGTCTGTCCGGTCAGTGGGCAGGCGGCCGATGCCAAAGTAGACCCGGGGGTTATTGGGCGCCACCCGGGCGGAGATCAGGTCGTCTGCATTTAAAATCAGCTTAGTGCTGGCGGGCACAGAGGAGCTAATGATGTCGGCAATGTACTCGGCGTGGGCATTGCGGCGGATGGAGTCCCGGAACAGGTTGGTGATCACCAGGTAATCCGGCTGCATATAGGGGTAGATCAGCTTGGAGCTGCGCTCATCGATCTCAAAGACGCCCACCTGGTGCTTGCACTTGCCCCCCAGAGAGGACTCGGCGATCAGGGCGCTGGCGATGCCGGCGTTGATGTTGGAGCCCAGGCGGTTGTGGAGCAGGTCGTAGCCGTTTTCCTGCAAAATGTCCTCCACCATGTTGCACACGGTGGTTTTGCCGTTGGTGCCGGTGACCCCGATGATGGTCTGGGGCTTGCCAATGCGGCCGATAAAGTCCGGGCAGAGCCGGATGGCCAGCTTGCCGGGGAAATGTGTAGCCTTCCTCCGCAGGATGCGCAGGGCCAGCTGGGCCGCCTTCGCCCCCCAAAGGGCGATATAAAATCTCAGTTTTCCCATAGGCGGGAACCTCCTCGTGTGTCTTTTCTGCGCCGAAAAGCGCAAAATACCGGGTTTGCCTTCTCACATGGGGATATTGTACCACAATGGGGAATTTTTTAAAGGGTATTTTCCAAAAAATCTACCGGCAGC
>CAZXRD010000033.1:0-16996 GCA_964642465.1 uncultured Oscillospiraceae bacterium
TATCAAGGGAAAACCTACGAACAGCGAGTTCATCGCCATGATCGCAGATCGGCTGAAGCTGCAGATGAAGACTTTGCAGCAGTAAAGAAAAGCATTCCCGGCGGCAGCGCTATGCGCTGGCCGCCGTCTTTTTTGCAAAAAGTTCCCCCTGCTTTGGGCCCAAAGCAGGGGGAATCGTTTTTCTTTTCTCTTTTACCGCCTGCGGCTCTTGCCCCGGCCGGTGTAGCGGGAAGGATACTGTTGCTGTCTCCGCCGGCGCAAAATGTTGTAGCGGATCACAAAGGCGATATACAACACCAGCAGCACAACAAGGGCAATCAGCAGAACCTTCACCCATGTCTGGCCAAAAATATTGGAGATCTGCTGGCGAATGTACATGATTTTCGACAGGGACACATCGGAGTTGGCCACGAGGGAGATGGGCCCGTAGGTGACTCCGTCATAGGAGATGGTGATGGTACCCAAGCGAAGGCCGCTTTCAATAGGGGCCTCCAGCGGCTCTGCCCCTTCCTCCTGGCTGAAGATGACCACATCCCGCTGTACTTGGCTCAGGTCGGCATCGTTGGGCAGGACAATGGACAGGTCCGTAGCCGGGCGGGCAATGACGGAATCGGTTCCTTCCGCCAAGGCCACAGGTACCTGGGCGATGAGATCCGACGTGGAGAGAATGGTCTGATAACTGAAATTATTAAATACCCATTCAAACATCCGGGAGGTTTCCGAAAAGCTGAGGCTTTGACTGGTGCCGTTTTCTGCAATAGTGGCGTCGCAGCCCATGAGGACAGAGATGACCTGCATATCGTCCTTTTCCGCCGTGGAGACCAGGCAGTAGCCGGCTGCCGAGGTGTGGCCGGTTTTCATACCGGCGGCATACTCGTAGTACTCATCGGCATTGGGCAACAAGAGGCGGTTTGTTGTGGTGAGCTCTCGGGCGTTACTCATATTGGTGGCGGGGACCACATGGGAAGCGGTATTGGCAATGGTCATAAATTGATCGTGCTTGAGTGCCTCGTTGGCAATGAGATACAGGTCCCAAGCCGTGGTGTAGTGGTTTTCATTGGTCAGGCCGTGGGTGTTGGCAAAGTGTGTGCCTGTGCAGCCCAATTCCGCCGCCCGGTCATTCATCAGCTGGATAAAGGCGGGAATGCTGCCGGAGACCCGTTCTGCAATGATATTGCAGGCCTCATTAGCGGAGGCGACGAGGGCACAATACAACAGATCGGAAAACGTCATTTCCTCCCCGGGCTGGATATTTTGTGTGCTGCTGTCCGCCGTAATGTCATATAAACAGTTGGCGGTGGCGGTTACCGTCTCTGTCAGCAGGACTTCACCCCGCTCAACCGCTTCCACAGCCAATAGGACCGTCATAATTTTTGTGGTACTGGCCGGGTCGACTTGTGCAGTTTCATTCTTGCTGTAAAACACATATCCGGAGTCGGCGTCCACCAGCAGGGCGGAAGCGGCCTGGGGCGCCGGATCATCCAGAGCGGCAGCATAGGTGCTGGGAAGGTATAAGGAGGCAACTATGGTCGAGATCAGCAAAAATGCTGTGAATTTAAAATTTTTCATGTAAATCTCCCAGAAGATATGATACAATATCCGCATGGCATGTCCCTGCGGTGGCTATCATAGAATATCCCCTTGTCCTGTCAAGGGGTGGCTGCTGTGCTTTTCTAATTATAACAAAAAGCACAGTCGAAAAGCAATAGGAGATAGAAAAATGGCACAGAAGAAAGCGGATATCGCTGCACTTGTGATTACGGGGTTGTTTCTTGTGGCCGGACTCCTATATTTCTTTTTAGAGGGGACCTCCGGCGGCATTACCGTGGAGGAAGCAGCCTTGGCCGGCGGCTTCTGTTAGCCCTTCTGCCCTGGCGGACCCAGATGCAGCGGAGAGCCAGCCGGGGCTCGTCAATCTCAATACGGCCAACTTGGAAGAACTGATGGAGCTGCCCAATATTGGGGAAGTGCTGGCTGGTCGGATCATTGCCTATCGAGAGGAGAACGGCCGGTTTTACAGCGTAGATGAAATCGTCAACGTCCAAGGCATTGGCGAGAAGACATTGGAAGCCATCCGAGACCTGGCCTGCGTATAAGCAGGCGCCAAGCAGAGAGGAAAGGGAAAATGAAAATTTTAGTAGTAGATGACGAGCGCCTGCTGGTCAAGGGAATCAAATTTAACCTGGAAAACGACGGGTACCAGGTAGACGCCGGTTACGACGGGGAAGAGGCCTTGGAATTGGCCCGTACAGGGAATTATGACCTGATCATCTTGGATCTGATGATGCCGAAGATGGATGGGCTGGAGGTCTGCATGGCCATCCGGGAGTTTTCCACCGTGCCCATTATCATGCTTACGGCCAAAAGTGAGGATACGGACAAACTCATCGGCTTTGAATATGGCGCAGACGACTATGTAACCAAGCCCTTTAATATTTTAGAGTTAAAAGCCCGGATCCGTGCCCTGCTCCGGCGGACGGCACAGGCGGCCGCTGCAGATAACAGCGGAAGGATTACCATAGATTACATCAGTCTGGATACCAACCGCCGGGAAGTGGAGACGGACGGCCGCAAGGTGGAGCTTACGGCAAAAGAATTTGACCTGTTGGAGTTTTTTATGCGCAATCCCGGGCGGGTTTACAGCCGGGAGAATCTCTTGAACCTGGTTTGGGGCTATGATTTCCAGGGGGACATCCGCACGGTGGATGTGCACATTCGCCGCTTGCGGGAAAAATTGGAACGCAACCCTGCGGAACCCGATAAGATTATGACCAAGTGGGGGGTGGGGTATTATTTCCGAGCATAGCGAGAAGCGGCCGGGCTTTCGCTTTGGCCTGCGGCTGAAGTTGGCCCTGTCCTATATTTTGATTATTGCATCCCTTCTGATTATTTTAAATATTTATCCCATTGCCCTGTCCCGGGATCTGGTATTTAAATCGAAACAGAACTCTATGCTGAACCAAGCCACCATTGTTACCACATCTCTGTCTGCTTTGGACCATTTGACCCGGGAGAATGTGGCCCAGGTGATGAGCCTGATTGAGGGGATGTCCTACACCAGGGTGACAGTGACAGATGCAACCGGCCGGATTTTGTACAATACCGATGACGCATTGGTTTTGGGGGACTATTTGGAATTTGACGGGGTGGAAGCGGTGTTTCAGGGACAGGACATATTCCACTCCCTGTATGCAGACGACGCCTTTCAGAGCCGGGTGGTTGCCCCTGTGACGACTTTGTCCGGGCTTATCGGCACCGTGCTGATTTATGAAAACGACACCGAGCAGGCAGAGCTGCTCAGCGGGATGCAGCGGAATTTGCTGCAGATCTCTGCCGTCATTGCCCTTGTCTCCCTGTTGGTGATCACCATTTTTTCCAGGACTTTGACCCGGCGGATAGAGGCCTTATTAAACGCCATCAAAAAAGTCCGGGCAGGGGATTATGGCTATCGGACGGAGATCCAGGGCACAGATGAAATGGCGGAGCTGGCAGAGGAGTTTAACAGCCTAACAGACCGGCTGCAGAGTACAGAGGAAATCCGCCGGCGATTTGTCTCGGATGCATCCCACGAGCTGAAGACGCCGCTGGCGTCTATCCGGCTGCTCAGCGACAGCATCCTCCACACCCAGGAGATGGCGCCGGACGTAGTGCGGGAATTTGTGGACGACATCGGGCAGGAAGCGGAACGTTTGGCCCGCACAACCGAAAAACTATTGACGCTGACCAAACTAGATGGTAATGTGGAGTCTACCCAGATGCAGGTGGACTTAAAAATGGTGGTGGGCCGGGCCATGCGTATGCTGCGGCCGATAGCAGAGCATACCGGCGTCACAATTACGACGGAGCTCCAGCCCAACTGCCAGATCTACGCCAATGAAGACGACATCTATGAGGTGGTCTTTAATCTGGTGGAAAATGCCATCAAGTACAACGTCTCCGGTGGCCAGGTGAAGGTGAGCCTGTTCCGGGAATATCAGTATATTATACTCCGGGTCAAGGACACGGGGATTGGTATTCCAGAAGCAGATCTGCCCCATATTTTTGACCGGTTTTACCGGGTGGACAAGGCCCGCTCCCGGGAGGCTGGAGGCAGCGGCTTGGGGCTTTCCATTGTAAAAAGTACAGTTCAGCGCTATCATGGGGAAATCACAGTGGAGTCGGCGAAGAAGACCGGCACCTGTTTCACCGTCCGGTTTCCAGAACAAGATGGCAGCGCTGCGGACCAAGCACAATAAGGAGAGAAAGAACATGGAATTTAAAAGAGATACCAACTGTGTCCAGGCAGGTTATACCCCTGGCAATGGGGAACCTCGGCAGATCCCCATTATTCAAAGCACCACGTTCCGCTACGAGAGCGGCGATGAGATGGGAAAGCTGTTTGATTTGGAGGCCAGCGGTTATTTTTACACCCGGCTCCAAAACCCCACCAATGACCATGTAGCGGCAAAGATCGCCGCTCTGGAGGGTGGTACGGCGGCCATGCTGACCTCTTCCGGCCAGACGGCCAACTTCTATGCGGTGTTTAACATCTGCTCCTGCGGGGATCACGTGGTGAGCTCCTCCCAGATCTACGGCGGCACCTTTAACCTGTTTGCCGTCACCATGAAACGGATGGGCATCCAGTTCACCTTTGTGTCCCCCGACTGCTCGGAGGAAGAACTGGAGGCGGCGTTCCAGCCCAACACCAAAGCGGTGTTTGGGGAGACCATTTCCAACCCATCCCTCACGGTGCTGGACATTGAAAAATTCGCAGCGGCCGCCCATAAGCATGGCGTGCCCCTGATTGTGGACAACACCTTTGCCACCCCCATTAACTGTCGGCCCTTTGAATGGGGCGCCGATATCGTGACCCATTCTACCACCAAGTATATGGACGGCCACGCCGCCGGCGTGGGCGGCTGCATTGCGGACAGCGGCAAGTTTGACTGGACGGCCCATAAGGACAAATTCCCTGGCCTTACCACACCGGATGAGAGCTACCATGGGGTGACCTATGTGGAGCGCTTTGGTCTGGCCGGCGCCTATATTACCAAGGCCACCGTGCAGCTGATGCGGGATTTGGGTTCCATCCAGTCCCCCCAGAACGCTTTCCTGCTGAATCTGGGCCTGGAGAGCCTGCATCTGCGCATGCAGCGCCATTGCGAGAATGCCCTGGCTGTGGCGGAGTTTTTAGAGGCCCACCCCAAAGTCGCCTGGGTGAATTACTGCGGCCTGCCCAGCAGCCCCTATTATGCTGTGGCCCAGAAATACCTGCCCAACGGCTCCTGCGGCGTGGTGAGCTTCGGTGTGAAAGGCGGTCGGGCTGCTGCGAAACGGTTCATGTCCCATTTGCAGGTGGCGGCCATTGCCACCCACGTGGCGGACGCCCACTCCTGCGTGCTCCATCCCGCCAGCACCACCCACCGGCAGATGAATGATGCGGAGCTGGCGGCGGCCGGCGTCTCCCCGGATTTGGTCCGGTTCTCTGTTGGGATTGAAGATCTGTCGGACATTTTGGCCGACTTGGAACAGGCCCTGCAGGCAGTATAATCTTAGAGCGCAACAGGATTATAAAAGGCCCCCTGCCATTGCGGCAGGGGGCCTTTTGTATGCTCGTCGCCTCTTGACAAAGGAAAAATTCCGGCTTACTATGTACGAAAAAAGGGGAAAACCGGCGGTTTCTCTGTTTCTGCTAAGAAAAAAGCAATGGGAGGTGTGCATATGCAGGAGACAACCCAGGGGCAAAATATCCGGCGGCAATTGATTCTGGCCGGCATGGATGAGCTGGACCAGTATGGGGTGCAGCACTTCTCCGTCCGGCGGATTGCCAAGGCCTGCGGCATTTCCTGTGCAGCGCCCTATAAGCATTTTGCGGACAAGGACCAGTTTATCGCCGCCATCATCGAATATATCAACAGCCAGTGGCACCAGCGGCAGCAGGAGATCCTGCGTCAGTTTCCCAGCAACACCCGCCGGCAGCTTTTGGAGATTAGCATGGCGTATGTACAGTTCCTGGTGGAAAACCCCCATTTTCGCTCTATTATCATGATGCGGGACCGAGCGTTCGACCAGAAATATAGCCAGATGCGAGGCGGCCTGACAGAGCTGTCCAGGCAACTGGTGGAGCGCTATTGCCGGGAAGTTCAGATGCCGGAAAAAACGGCGGTGGTGAAGACCTATATTGTTCGCTCCCTGATCTATGGGGCCGCCCTGATGTTTGACAACGGGGAAGTGGCCTATACCCAAGAGATGATGGAGGCGGTACGGGAGGCCATTAACCGGGAGTTTGACCTGCCCTAAAGAAATCCCATAGATTCCCTTTGCGACCGGAAGAACTTGACAAAGCGGCCCAATATGGTATAATTACGGCCAGGTTATCACCGATAACTTGGCCGTATATATTTTTTAGGAAGGAGCAGAGGCGAAATGAGCGATTATGTAATCCTGACAGATTCCTCGTGCGACCTGCCGGCTGCTGTGGCGGACGCCTTGGACATTCGTAGCCTGCCCCTTGTCGTGAACATCCATGGCCGGGAGTATTACAATTATCTGGACGGGCGGGAGTTGTCGCCTACGGATTTTTATGCCCAAATGCGTGCCGGGGCGCAGCCCTTTACTTCGGCGGCCAATGTGGATATGTTTTTGCAGGAAATGGATGCTGCCCTGGGCCAGGGAAAAGATGTGCTGTGCATCAGCTTTGACTCTTCCCTTAGCGGCACTTTTTTAAATGCCAATGCCGCCGCAAACCAGATGCGGGAAAAGTACCCGGATCGGACGGTTTATTGTATAGATTCCAAGTGCGCTTCCATGGGGCAGGGGCTTTTGGTATATCTCGCCGTCCGGCAAAAGCGAGCGGGGATGGATATCCATCAACTCCATACCTATGTGACAGGGCTGATCCCCAAGATTTGCCACTGGTTCATTGTAGGGGATTTGCGGAACCTGAAGCGTGGCGGGCGGATTTCTGCCGGCGCAACGGAGTCCGGAGCCCTGCTTCACATCAAGACCGTGTTCCATGTGGACGATGAGGGGAAACTGGTGAGCGTGGAGAAGGTCCGTGGTCGGGATGCAGCCATCCGGGCGCTGCTGAGCAAGATGGCGGCCACCGCCGAACATGTAGAGGCGCAGACTGTGATGATCAGCCATGGGGACTGCCTGGAAGATGCCCAGGCGCTGGCCACGCTGGTGAAGCGGGAACTGAATCCGGCGGAGATTATCATCAACATGGTGGGGCCTGTGATCGGCACCCATGCGGGGCCGGGCACATTGGCTATTTTCTTCTTGGGCAGCCACCGGTAACAGAAGCTGAAATGGCACAGCCATTTTTGCATATTTTCTAAGGATATACTGAAATTTATTTTTTGGAGGTACAAACAAAATGATCTTTGAGACGATTGCGGAAATGATTGCAGACCACAACGACTGCGACGTATCGGAAATTACCATGGACACCACGTTCCACGACCTGGGCATTGACTCTCTGGACACGGTGGAGATGATCATGAACCTGGAAGACAAGATCGGCCGGGAGATTGAGCTGGATCAGAAGGTGGAGACCGTGGGCGACCTGGTTCGCTTCATTGAAGAGAAGTGCAAGGACTAGGCCGGTATGATCAAAACGCAGCTTTGTGATTTGCTGGGGATTGAATGCCCGGTATTCCAGGGCGGTATGGCCTGGATCGCTGACGGCAATTTAGCCGCCGCCGTGTCTAACGGCGGCGGTCTGGGCATTATTGCCGCCGGCAACGCCCCCGGGGACTATGTGCGGGAGCAGATCCGCCTTGCCGCCTCCAAAACAGATAATCCCTTTGGGGTGAACATTATGCTCCTGAGCCCCTTTGTAGAAGAGGTGGCCCAGGTGGTGGTAGAGGAGCATGTGGCGGTGGTGACCACCGGTGCAGGCAACCCCTCCGCCTATATGCAAAAGTGGATTGACGCCGGGATCAAAGTCATCCCGGTGGTGGCCTCTGTAGCCATGACCAAGCTGGTCACCCGGTTGGGCGCCTCCGCCGTCATTGCAGAGGGCGGGGAGAGCGGCGGCCACGTGGGGGATCTGACCACCATGGTCATCGTGCCCCAGGTTTGTGACGCCACGGATCTGCCTGTCATTGCCGCCGGCGGCATCGCCGACGGGCGGGGCATGGCGGCCGCCTTCATGCTGGGGGCCTGCGGTGTGCAAATGGGTACCCGGTTCTTAGCGGCGGAAGAGTGCAACATCCACCCCAATTATAAAGAGCGGGTACTGAAGGCCAATGACTTGGCCACCATTGTCACCGGCAAGCGCCTGGGCCACCCGGTGCGCAGCCTGCGCACGCCGTTTTCCCGGAACTATTTTAAGGCGGAGTACTCCGACATGCCGGACGACGAGCTGGAGGCCCTGGGCACCGGTAAGCTGCAGAAGGCAGTCAAAGACGGAGATATCAAAGAGGGCTGCTTCTTAGCCGGCCAGATTGCCGCTATGGTGACCAAAGAAGAGCCGGCCGCCGCCATCATCCGTGATGTGGTGGAGGGGGCCGAGGCCGTCCTGAGAGGAGCAGGGAAATGGATCGTCTAGCCTTTGTGTTCTCCGGCCAGGGTGCCCAATACCCGGGCATGGGTAAAGAACTGGCAGAAAAATCCCCCGCAGCGGCGGCCATTTTCCAGCAGGCGGATGCCATCCGGCCCGGCACCTCTCAAATGTGTTTTTCCGGCACAGAGGCGGAGCTGGCGGAGACGGTCAATACCCAGCCCTGTATTTTTGCCGTGGAACTGGCGGCGGCCGCTGCGCTGGAAGCGGCGGGAATTACACCCCAAGCCATTGCCGGCTTCTCCCTGGGAGAGGTGGCGGCCCTGACCTACGGGGGAATGGTCCCCTTTGCCACCGGGTTTGACTTGGTGTGCCGCCGGGGCGCTCTGATGCAGGCGGATGCAGAGGCGGTGGACAGCGCCATGGCCGCCGTGTTGAAGCTGGATCCCGAGACGGTGGAACAGCTGTGCAGCCAGTTTGACCAGGTGTATCCCGTAAACTACAATTGCCCGGGCCAGATCTCTGTGTCCGGCAGCAAAGCGGAGATGGGCGCTTTTACCCAGGCGGTGAAGGCGGCCGGCGGCCGTGCCCTGCCCCTGCGGGTCCGGGGCGGTTTCCATTCCCCCTTCATGGCCAAGGCCGCTGTGGCCTTCGGCGAGCTTTTAAAGGATGTGGAACTGGCCGAGCCCAAGTACACCTTGTATTCCGACCGGACGGGCCGCCCCTATGCCGGGGATTACCGGCAGCTTTTAGCGGAGCAGATCTCCCATCCGGTGCGCTGGCAGGATATCGTGACCCATATGATCGAGTCTGGCATCCAGACCTTTGTAGAGGTGGGGCCGGGGAAGCCCCTTTGCGGCCTGATCAGCAAGACCAATTCGGCGGTCCGCTGCCTCCATGTGGAGGATTGGGCCAGCCTGCAGGAGACGATAGAGGAGGTGCGCCTATGCTAACGGGGAAAAAGGCTTTGATTACCGGCGGTTCTCGGGGCATCGGCGCCGCCATAGCGGAGAAATTTGCCGCACTAGGCGCAGATGTTGCCATCTTATATACCAGCAATGGGGAGGCCGCCCAGAGCCTGTGCACGGCTATCCAGGAAAAATATGGGACTAAGGCCGTGGCCATCTGCTGCGATGTAGCGGATTTTGACCAGGCAAAGGAGGCGGTGGCCTCCGCCAAAGCGGAACTGGGCACCATCGACATTTTAGTGAACAACGCCGGTATTACCAAAGACGGTCTGGTTGCCACCATGCGGGAGGCGGACTTTGACCGGGTGCTGGATGTGAACTTAAAGGGCGCCTTTCATATGATCAAACACTGCTGCTCCATTTTCATCCGCAACCGGGGCGGCCGGATTATCAACATCAGCTCCGTAGCGGGGCTCATGGGCAATGGGGGCCAGGCTAACTACGCCGCCTCCAAGGCGGGGCTTATTGGCCTCACCAAATCAGTGGCTCGGGAATTGGCCGGCAGGCATGTGACCTGTAACGCCATTGCGCCGGGCTTTATTCAGACGGATATGACCGCCCAGTTCGACGGGGAAAATCCCCTGGTGGCCAGCATCCCCTTGGGACGCATGGGCCGGCCGGAGGACGTGGCCAACGCTGCGGCGTTTTTGGCCAGCGACGAGGCGGATTACATCACAGGCGAGGTGCTCCGGGTAGACGGCGGCCTGGCTATGTAGGGAGGACGAAACATGAGACGAGTTGTGGTGACCGGCATGGGCGTCATCAGCCCGGTTGGCAACAACGTGCAGGATTTCTGGGATAGCCTGGTGGCCGGCAAGCACGGCATCGGCCCCATTACCAAGTTTGACACCACGGACTATAAGGCGAAGCTGGCGGCGGGGGTCAAAGACTTCAACCCCAGAGACTATATGGACAAGGCGGAGATGCTCCGCACCGATCCCTTTGCCCAGTTTGGCATTGCCGCCGCCTGTCAGGCGGTGGAGGACAGCGGCATCATCGGTACGGTGGCTCCGGAACGTATCGGCGTGTACTTTGGCTCCGGTATCGGCGGCATTCAGACCTTTACAGAGGAGCATAACAAGCTCCTGACCCGTGGTCCCCGCCGTGTATCCCCCTATTTTGTGCCCATGATGATCGCCAATATGGCCGCTGGATCCATAGCGATTCGGTTTAACTGTAAGGGTGCAGCCATGCCGGCTGTCACAGCCTGCGCCTCCGGCGCCAACGCCATTGGGGAGGCCCTGCGGGCCATCCGCCACGGCTATGCCGATGCCATGATCACCGGTGGGGCCGAGGCGGCCATCACCGAGTGCGGTGTGGCAGGTTTTATCAATATGCAGGCCCTGTCCGTGTCCCAGGACCCGGATGCCGCCTCTCTGCCTTTTGATAAGCGGCGGGCCGGCTTCGTCATCGGGGAAGGGGCGGCAGCCCTGATCCTGGAGGAGTATGAGCACGCTGTGGCCCGGGGCGCCCGGATCTACGGAGAGCTCACCGGCTATGGCTCCACCTGCGACGCTTACCACATCACTGCCCCCCGGCCGGATGCCGAGGGCGGTACCAACGCCATGATTGAGGCGCTGAAAGAATCCAACTATCAAGGCACCGAATCCGTCTATGTGAATGCCCACGGTACCGGCACGCCTTTAAACGATGTGGCGGAGACCTTGGCGATCAAAAACGCTATGGGAGAGGAACAGGCCCGCAAGGCCATTATCAGCTCCACCAAATCCATGACCGGCCATATGCTGGGCGCCGCCGGCGCTGCAGAGGCGCTGGTCTGTCTGAAGGTGCTGGAGACGGGAACCATCCCGCCCACGGCTAACCTGCTGGAGCCGGATCCGGAGTGCGACCTGAACTATACCCCCTGCAAGGCGGTCCAGGCACAGATCGACCTGGCGGTTTCCAATTCCCTGGGTTTTGGCGGGCACAACGCCTGCCTGGCGTTTAGAAAGGTATAATTATGGACGAAAAAGCGATTCAGAAATATGCCAAAATGATGGAGGAGCTGGGCCTCACCGGCCTGGAAGTGCGGGAAGGGGACAAGAGCCTGCGCCTGGAGCGCACGCCTGCCCCTGTGCAAAGCGTGCAGATGCCGCTGCCCGTCCAGGCGGCCGGCGGCAGCCCGGCTGCCCCGGCCAAGCCGGCAGAGCCGGATGTGTTGGAGGTCTGTTCCCCCATGGTAGGCGTCTTTTACAGTGCTCCGGCGGAAAACGCCGCCCCCTATGTCCAAGTGGGGGACCATGTGCGCCAGGGGGATGTGCTGTGCATCATTGAGGCCATGAAGCTGATGAATGAGATCACCGCCGAACAGGACGGCGTCATTGTGGAAGTCTGTGTAGGCAACAAACAAGTGGTGGATTTCGGACATGTGTTGTTCCGGATCCGGAAGGAGCGGCCGTGAACCGGAAAGAGATAGAGAAGATCCTGCCCCATCGGGACAATATGCTGCTGCTGGACGAAGTAGAGCGGGATGGGGACGTGGCCAAGGGCAAGTACCATGTCCGGGGAGACGAGTGGTTTCTCCAGGGGCATTTCCCGGGGAATCCAGTGGTGCCCGGCGTGGTGCTGTGCGAAATTTTGGCCCAGTCTGCCTGCGTCCTGATGCAGGACGCCATGGAGGCGGGCAAGCTGCCCTTTTATACCGGGCTAGACGGGGTACGGTTTAAAAACCCAGTCCGGCCGGGGGACACCTTTGAGACGGAGTGTGTCTTGAAGCGGGCAAAGCCGCCCTTTTATTTTGCGGAAGGGAAGGGCTATGTAGATGGCAAGCTCTGCGTAAAGGCGGAGTTTTCCTTTGCAATTACGGGAGCGTGAGTGGATGTTTTCCAAGATTCTGATTGCCAACCGGGGGGAGATTGCCGTCCGGATCATCCGGGCCTGCAAGGAGATGGGCATCGCCACTGTGGCGGTGTTTTCCGAAGCAGATGCAGACGCCCTCCATGTGGCATTGGCAGACCAGAGCTACTGCATTGGCAAGGCGGACGCCGCCGACAGCTACTTAAATGAAGAGCGGATTATCAGCGCCGCCCTGGTGTCTGGCGCCCAGGCCATTCACCCGGGCTATGGTTTTTTGTCGGAAAATGCCCACTTTGCCCAGCTCTGTATGCGCAACGGCCTTGTATTCATTGGCCCGACTGTGGAAAATATGCAGCTGCTCAGCGATAAGGCGGAGACCAAGCGCCTGATGGCGAAACTGGGGCTGCCGGTGATCCCTGGTTCCCAGGTTTTAGAATCGGTGGAAGCGGCGGAGGCGGTTGCAGAGCAGATGGGCTACCCGGTGATGCTGAAGGCCCGGTCCGGCGGCGGTGGCCGGGGGATCCGGCTGGTGCATCGGGCCCAGGACATGGAGCGGGCCTTTCAGGCCGCCGTCAGCGAAGGCATCGCCGCTTTTGGCGACGGGGCGGTGTATATGGAGAAATACGTCCATCCCGCCCGCCATGTGGAGATGCAGATCCTGGCGGATGAGGCGGGGAACGTGGTCTGTTTGGGGGAGCGGGACTGCTCTATCCAGCGGAACAATCAGAAACTGATTGAGGAATCCCCCTCGCCGGCTGTCAGCGAATCTGCCCGGTCGGCCCTAATGGAAAAAGTCTCCGCCGCTGTCAGCCAGATCGGCTATGTGGGTGTGGGGACACTGGAGTTCCTCATGGATATGACGGGGAATTTTTACTTCATGGAGATGAACGTGCGGCTCCAGGTGGAGCACACGGTGACAGAGACTTTGACGGGCATCGATTTGGTGAAGTGGCAGATCCGCACCTCTGCAGGTATTTCCTTGGCGTTCCAGCAGAAGGATATCTTGATCCGTGGATCTGCGATTGAGTGCCGGATCAACGCCTTTTCCCCGGGAAAGGTGAATTTCCTCCACATCCCAGGCGGCCCCCGGGTGCGCTTTGACACCTTTTTGGTCCCCGGGCAGGAGATCACGCCGTATTATGACTCTCTGCTGGGCAAATTGATCGTTTATGCCACCACCCGGGAAGAGGCGCTGCGGAAGATGAAGGCGGCCCTGTGCGAGCTGGTGATCGATGGGGTTCCCAATAACGTGGAAGAGCAGATTGACATCATCAGCAGCGAGGCCTTTATGAGCGGGACATACAATTTGGACTTCTTCGTAAAGTGAGGCGATAAGATTGCCCTTTATCCAATTTTTAAAGCCGAAAAATGAGCTGGAGGCTGGCGGGCGCAAATCGGCGCCGCCGGTGACCCCGGATGAAAATGAGCCCACCAAACCCTGTCCCAACTGCCGGAAGCCGGTGGCGTTGAGCCAGCTGTGGGCCAACTATAATACCTGTTCCTGCGGGTATCATTTCCGCATGAACGCCCGGCAGCGGATTCACTTCATTGCAGATGTGGATACGTTCCAAGAGCGGGACGCAGATTTTGTTTCCACCGACCTGCTCCAATTCCCCGGCTACCCGGCCAAACTGGAGACCACTCGCAACGCCTGCGGAGAAAAGGAAGCGGTGATCTGCGGCACAGCCCAGGTGGGCGGTGTGGCCTGCTGCCTGTTTGTCATGGAGCCCTACTTTATGATGGGCAGCATGGGCACTGTGGTGGGGGATAAGATCACCCGCCTGTTTGAGTATGCGACAGAGCAGCGCCTGCCGGTGCTGGGATATACCGCATCTGGCGGCGCCCGGATGCAAGAGGGGCTGCTCTCCCTGATGCAGATGGCCAAAACCAGCGGCGCCGTAAAGCGCCACAGCGATGCGGGCCTGTTTTATCTCACGGTCCTCACGGACCCCACCACCGGCGGGGTGACGGCCAGCTTTGCCATGGAGGGGGACATCATCCTGGCGGAGCCCGGCGCCACCGTTGGCTTTGCCGGCGCCCGGGTCATTGAGCAGACGGTGCGGAAAAAACTGCCCCAGGGCTTTCAAAAATCGGAGTTTATCCTGGAACACGGGTTTGCCGATGCCATTGTCCCCCGGCAGGAACAAAAGAAGATGGTGAGCTACCTGCTGAAAATCCACAGTGGAGGTGGCGCAAATGGCTAAAACAGCTTATGAACGGGTGAAACTGGCCCGGAGCAACAATCGCCCCACAGGGGGGGACTATATCAAAAACATCTTTACAGATTTTTTTGAACTCCATGGGGACCGGCGCTTTGCCGACGATCCGGCGATCGTCGGGGGCGTGGCGCTACTCAACGGGCGGCCGGTGACAGTGATCGCCATGGAAAAAGGCCACAACTCCAAAGAGCGTATGGCCCACAATTTCGGGGCGCCCAATCCAGAGGGGTATCGGAAGGCCCTGCGCCTGATGAAACAGGCGGAGAAGTTCCACCGGCCGGTGGTCTGCATCGTAGATACCTCTGGCGCCTATTGCGGCATCGGTGCAGAGGAGCGGGGTCAGGCACAGGCCATTGCGGAAAATTTAATGGAAATGATGACCCTAAAAACCCCCATTATCTCCATTTTAGTTGGGGAGGGGGGCAGCGGCGGCGCTTTGGCCATGGCGGTGGCGGATCAAGTCTGGATGCTGGAGAATGCCATTTATTCTGCGATCTCGCCGGAGGGCTGCGCCAGCATTTTATGGAAAGACGCCGACCATGCGGCGGAAGCTGCGGAAAATCTGAAACTTACGGCCCAGAGCGCCTATTCCATGCACATTGTGGAGCAGGTGATCTTGGAGACCAACCTGGGGAAGGAGATCTTCTACCAGGACCTAAAGGAAAAGCTGGAGCGTACGTTCCAGGCCCTTTCCCAGCAGGATACTGAGACCCTGCTGGAGAACCGTTACCAGCGGTTCCGGCGCATTGGCGCCTTGAAAGAGGACGGCACAGCAGACGCCTGAGTACAGGCAGCTGCCGGGCGCTTACCATTGCCTATGCAAAGCGCCCAGCAAGGAGGTAGCATGAGTTTATATCAGCAATTTTGCAAAGAGACCTTTGATGAGACCGGCAAGCTGGTGGATTTCCAGATCCAGTACCCGGAAAACTACAATTTCGGCTACGATGTGGTAGACGCCATTGCCCGGCAGACGCCGGATAAGACCGCCCTGGTCTGGTGCAATACGGAGGGGGAGGAGCACATCTTCACCTTCCGGGATATTCAGCGGATGAGCAACCAGGCCCTGCATGTGTTTAAGACCAGCGGCATTGGCAAGGGCGATAAGGTCATGGTGATCTTAAAGCGCCACTATGAATATTGGGTGGCCACCGTGGCGCTCCACAAGTTGGGCGCCATCCTGGTACCCGTTACCCACATGTTGATGGCAGACGATATTCAATACCGCATTGAAAGCGCCCAGATCAAGGCCGTGATCTGCACCCCGGACGAGGGCGTGCCGGAGCGGCTGCTGGGCTTGCGGGACAAATGCCCCAGCTTGCAGGTTTTGTGGTGTGTCCAGCGTGGAGCCGACGGGCTGCGGAACTTTACCCAAGAGGTGGAGGCGGCTCCAGAAGAGACAGAGCGGCAACCCACCCTGGCGGAGGAGCCTATGGCGATGTACTTTACCTCCGGCACCACCGGGTATCCCAAGGCGGTCATCCACGACCACACCTATACCCTGGCCCATATCCTCACTGCAAAATACTGGCAGCAGGCCTCGGACGGCGGGCTGCATTTCACAGTGGCGGAAACCGGCTGGGCCAAGACCTCCTGGGGTAAGATTTATGGCCAGTGGCTGGTAGGCGCCGCCGTTATGGTCTTTGACTTTGACAATTTTGATCCCAAGCAGTTTACCACGGTGATCAATAAGTACAAGGTGACGTCTTTCTGTGCGCCGCCTACAGTGTACCGGTATCTTGTGAAAAAGGGCATCGGGGAGATGCCCAGCCTGCAGCACGCCTCCACTGCGGGGGAGGCCCTGAATCCGGAGGTCTTCCGGCGTTTTACAGAAAAAACTGGCATTCCCCTGATGGAGGGCTTTGGACAGACCGAGTCCACCCTGATCCTGGGGAACCTGGTTGGGGATGTGTCCCGGCCGGGCTCTATGGGCAAACCCACGCCGCTGTACCATGTGGATATTCAAAAGGAGGACGGCACCTCCGCTGCGCCCGGTGAAGTGGGCGAGATTGTGATTGTCCCGCCGAAGAGCGGCAAGCAGCCGGGTATCTTCATCGGCTATCATGATAACCCCGCTTTGTATCAGCAAGTGTGGCGGGGCGGCGTTTACCACACAGGGGACACCGCCTGGCGGGATGAGGACGGTTACTACTGGTTCAACGGCCGCACGGACGATGTAATCAAAACCGGCGGTTTCCGGGTGGGACCTTTTGAGATTGAAAATGTCCTGATGGAGCATCCCTCCGTTATGGAGTGCGCCGTCGTAGGCGTGCCGGACCCCCTGCGGGGCCAAGCCATTAAGGCGGTCATTGTATTGGCCCCCGGCTATGAGGGGGACGCCGCATTGAAAAAAGAAATCCGGGAGTTTTGTAACGCCCGGCTGGCAGAATACAAGTGGATCCGCATGGTGGAGTTTGTGGCGGCTATGCCAAAAACCATCAGCGGCAAGATCCGGAAAGTGAATCTCCGCAGCGAGGACAAATAGACGAAATGGAACAGAGCGGGGCATATCCCATGGGATATGCCCCGCT